>NZ_CP028924.1:2460252-2767784 GCF_003061515.1 Colwellia sp. Arc7-D | reverse complement strand
GTTTTTTGAGTAATCTAGGGTGAGCCCTGATGCTGTTATGGTGAATTTATCAAATCTTTCAGGGTCAATTCGAAACAAAGACTTTAAATGAATTGTTTTACTATCTAAGTAATGAATTTGTAAGTTTTGCCATGCCAGAGAATTAGTTAACATGTTTAATAAGCCTTATAAAATTTAAGTTTGTTTCAAAAAATAAATGAGTAGGTAACTAAAATAATTTATTTCAGTTTAGCTTTACGCGCAGCCAAGCTCATCTAATTTACTTAATACTTCTGCATGTGTTGGCGGTTGACAACCAATTTTAGACACATTGATTGACGCTGCAAGAGAACCATATTTTAATGCATATGCTAAGTGTTCTTTCTCAGCAGCAGGGGTTAGTGCATTATCTCGTAATAACTGAGCCAGCATGGATGAAAAGAAAGTATCTCCTGCACCTACAGTGTCACCCATAGGGACTGCTTTATAAACAGCCTGCTTAATATTTATATTTTCAGTAATGATATGAGCGCCAGCTTCACCTAATGTTAGCACTACCATTCCATTGGTCATATCTTTAAGCATATTACTTGCAAGTTCTTGAGGATCACCGACTAAATCTTGTAAAAGTAAATCTTCGTCACTGACCTTAACAATATCTGCGTAAGTAATTAATTGTGCAATAGCGCTAACATATTTAGCGTGATCAATTTCAACACCTTTGCGCACATTTACATCAATACTAATTTTTACACCTTTAGATTTCAATGCAGTCATTACAGGAATTAATACGTCAAGCATTTCAGGCACAAGCGCTAAAGAACCCGTATGAAAAAGGTCTAAATCTTCAGGTAAATTGCTTAATAATCTATCAGCACTTATATCTAAATCGGCTACAGATTTACGGTATAACCTATAATCAGGGTTACCTTGTTCATTTTTATAAACTAACGCTAAAGACGTGGCTTGAAAAGAGCGGTTATTCTGCGGCAAACGGATGTTTTCAATGGTTGCCGAATTGTAAATTTTATCCCCAAAGCTATCATTAGAGATTGGAGACAAGTAGTTGCAATCGAGCCCTTGTCTAGAAAAACTTCTTGCAACATTATAAGGTGATCCACCAATAAAAGGACGGTAATCGCCATTTTCTTGCTCAATCATATCAAATAGAGCTTCACCGAAAACCGCTACTTTAAATGTCATTTTAATTCCTTATTTTACGCGTTACTATTTTGTTATTAGTGGAGGTTAATTTTTAACTTTTGAAACAACATTAAATACAGTTAATACTAATCTATGCTCAGTAAACGTTCAGCTGTGTATTCATTCGTTATTAAACCATTAATTAATTTTGATCTAAGTGCGCCTAATATGGCAAATACTTTTTCTTCTCCAGCAGCAATGGCATATACCGCTTTATCGGAGTTTACTTTTAGCGGTGTACTGGCAACACGATCGTTAACGGCACAGTCAATTAAATTACCGTTGATATCTAAAACCCAACTAATTAATTCGCCGACTGCACCTTTAGTTTGTAATTCTTTTAGTTCTTCAGGGGTAACAAAACCGTCTATATGAAGTGGCGAGTTAATGGCTAAATTGCCAACGCCGACAAAAGTCACATCTGCTTGCGCGGCTAACTTTAAGTTACTCGCGATATAGTGTTGTGCGTGTAACTGTTCTTTTTCTTTTTTACTGCTTGGCAGTACAGGTAATGGCATTGGGTAATGTTTAGCGTTAATGTGCTCAGCCATTCTCATAACAACGTCATAGGACGAAGCAGAGCCATCCATTGCCATGTTACCCAGCAATGCGACTATTTGGTGTTGCTCACAATTCAATAACGCGAGTTCTTCCACACAAGCACGTAAAACACGACCAGTGCCCATTGCGATTACTTTAGGCTCTGGCGATTTTAAATGTAACTCTATTTCACTCGCACCGGCTTGGGCTAGGCCGAGTGTTGAAGAAGACTCACCGTCAGCGCTTGGCACAACAATACAAGATTTCAGTCCAAATCGCTGTTTAATTTTAACTTGTAGATCCATGCACTTAGCAATAGGGTGCTCAAGCCTTACTTTTATCAAGCCTTCGCTTACCGATAAGGCAACCATACGTTGTGCAGACTGGCGTGAAACATTGAGTTTTTTCGCTATTTGCTCTTGTGTATGCCCAGCAACGTAATACAACCAGCCAGCTTTAGCTGCGTCGTCTAGCTTTCTGATTTCTGCATTAGATCTTTTTAACACCGTCTACTTCTCCGTTCCAATTGATGAACTAAGTGAAGGTACTTGCTCAAATAACTGGTTCCAATGTCCTATTGTACTAACATCGTCAGGTATTTGAGTAGTAATATCTCTATTTTTCAAGTGACTAGCACCCACATATCGTATGACATGCATTTTGGCCGCTAATCCAGCACGGATACCTGCGTTTGAATCTTCAATCACTAAACAGTTTTCAGGCGCTACGCCCATTTTGTTTGCAGCATGTAAAAATAAATCGGGTGCTGGTTTGCCATTTTTTACTTCAGATGAGGTAAATACACGACCATCGAAATACTGATCAAGTTTGGTGTAATATAATGAATGTTTGACTTTTTCAGGGCTACCACTAGTTGCAACACAACTTTTGACGTTAAGTTGAGATAATAGCCACTCTAATTGTTCGGTTTTTTGCAGTTCTTGGGCAAAAGTCTCTATCAATGCTTCACGATAACGTTGTCGAAACTCACTTGTTAGCGTTACACCATAGTCAGTTAAAACCTTAGCGGTAACATGTTCGAAATTAAAACCTAAGAAGTTAGTAAGGAAATACTCTTCTGACGCCACAACACTTAGCTCATTGAGCATGCTAAGTAATACACGTTGACTGAGTATTTCACTGTCTACCAATACACCGTCGCAATCAAAGATGACCAAATTTATAGCATTACTGCTTGATAAAGGCTTAGATTTAGTCATCTTTGTACTTCCTATTGTGTTGTTATTTTAAATAGTGCTTTAGAGTAGCAAGAGTACCCACATCCCAAAGCATTTCCAACCAAAAGGTAAAGTTTTTTGCAAAGTTATCGTTATTACCAAGATTTCCAAATATATCATTCATTTGTAGAAATATTGACGCATTGTCTTTAGCTAAAGTGGCTTGTGTTATTAACCTTGCTGATTGCGGATCATCAAGCGTAAAATCACTTTCAGTATTACCGCCTTCAAAACAAAGACGGCACCATAAAGCAACCACAAGTGCGAGGCCTTTACAGTCTCTATTACTTGCTATGTTAGCCGCTATAATTGGCAAGATAAACTTTGGTAAACGGTTTGATGCATCTTGGCAAAGCCTAGGCACAGTATCGCGTACTTCCGGATTAGCGAATCTTGATTCTATTATCGCAAAGTATTCGTCAAAGCTAACACCAGGTACGGGTGCAAGCGTTGGAATAACTTCTTCACTTACTAACTTTTTAAGGTATTGACTGATCATTGGATCAGCCATTACATCATGTACAAACAAAATACCTAATAGTGCCGCAGGATAGGCAATAGATGCATGTCCGCCATTTAGAATTCTCAATTTCATTAATTCAAATGGGGCTACATCTTTGACAAACTCTACGCCGACGTCCTCTAAAGGAGGGCGACCATTGACAAAATTGTCTTCTAGTACCCATTGTCTAAAAGGTTCACAAAAAACTGGCGCTTGGTCTTCAATATCAAACAATGTTTTTAAACGTTCACGCTCTTGTGCTGATGTCGCTGGCGTAATGCAGTCAACCATTGAGTTGGGAAACGTAACATTTTTGCTGATCCAATTTGCTAATTCAGGGTCAATGGCCTTGGCCATTTCATTAACAGCACGTTGTGTAACATCACCATTGTGTGGAATATTGTCACAAGACATCACCGTGAAAGGCTTAATTTTTTTCGTGCGACGGTTTTTAAGTGCCGCAATAATTAAACCAAATACCGTAGAAGGGGAGTCGACATTAGCAATGTCGGCTTGAATTTCTGGATGAGCCAGGTTAAATGCACCTGTTTTATCATCCATAAAGTAACCACCTTCAGTAATGGTTAAAGATACAATACGAATTTCGCTTTCACTGAGCGCAGCAACTAAGGTAGCTGCATCATTTTCAATAAAATCGGTCATCGCTGCAGTTACCTGAGCGGTAAGATTTTTATCATCTAATTCAACAACGGTAGTTAACCAGTCTTGTTGTATTAGTTTATCGCGCATAGCGGCATCGTATGACTTGATACCGGCACCACGAATGGCCCAATCGTGAGCTACTCCGGTGTTGAATAATTTATGCATGTACATCGCTTGATGCGCACGATGAAAATTACCGACACCGATGTGAATGATCCCAGGTGATAGAGATTCTCTGCTGTAGTTAGGTTTTTTAACCTTACTTGGCAGCGTATCAAGGGTAAGATTGTTTAGCTTAATTGACATAGGTATTTGCTCTTAGTTTCCAACAGGCTATATAGAAATAATGCTAGCGTGTGCTTGTGGCAAAGTGACACCAGCGGCATCAAAATGAAGCATTTTGTTGTCCATAGCACTTAGGAAAATTTTGTCGCCATAAACAAAAGGACAATCACCACCGGCTTTAACGGTGAAGGTGCCGCTGCCTTCAATATGCACATGTAAAAAGGTTTCTGATCCAAGGTGTTCAATTACACCCACTTTACCTGCCCACATGCCTTCTTCTGTTGAAATGTTAAGATGCTCAGGTCTTATGCCTAAGCTGCAAGTTGGGTCACCATCTACCGGGTCAATATCGATAAAATTCATTTTTGGTGAACCAATAAATCCAGCAACAAACTTATTAACAGGGGTGTTATAAAGCTCTAACGGGCTGCCAACTTGTTCGATTATCCCAGCATTAAATACCGCAATACGATCGGCCATTGTCATTGCTTCAACCTGATCATGTGTTACATAAATCATGGTTGTTGCTAGTGTTTTATGTAGCTCAGAAATCTCTAAACGCATATTAACGCGCAAAGACGCATCAAGATTAGACAAAGGTTCATCAAATAAAAATGCAGAAGGCTGACGTACAATGGCGCGACCTATGGCAACACGTTGGCGTTGGCCACCTGATAATTGCCCAGGTTTACGCTCTAGGTAATCAGACAAGTTGAGTATTTTTGCCACATTAGCAATTTTGCTTTCAATTTCTTCTTTGCTCACTTTTGCACGCTTTAATGGAAAAGCGATATTGTTGCGCACCGACATATGCGGGTACAAAGCATAAGATTGAAATACCATAGCTAAACCTCGTTTAGCTGGGGTGTAGCTGTAGCATCTTCGCCATCAATTTCTATGTTGCCGCTTGTGGTGTCTTCTAAGCCTGCAATCATTCTTAATAATGTTGATTTACCACAACCTGATGGACCAACAAATACGATAAACTCGCCGTCTTTAATTTCTAGATCAATTGGCTTAATTACGCTTACATCACCGAAATCTTTAGTTACTTGCTTTAAATTAATACTACCCATTTTCAAATCTCCTATTTAACTGCGCCGAAACTTAATCCACGCACTAATTGTTTTTGACTAAACCAACCAAGTATTAAAATTGGCACAATGGCCATTGCTGACGCTGCAGACAACTTGGCATAAAATAAGCCTTCTGGGCTTGAATAACTGGCGATAAATGCGGTTAGCGGCGCTGCATCTGCGGCGGTTAGAATGAGGGTCCAAAAAGCTTCATTCCACGCTAAAATTACATTTAACAATAATGTTGAAGCGATACCGGGTAAGGCTATCGGTAACAGAACATATAATATTTCTTCGCCGATAGTTGCGCCGTCCATTCTTGACGCTTCCAGTACTTCACTTGGGATCTCTCTAAAGTAGGTATATAGCATCCACACCATGATAGGTAAGTTGATTAAGGTCATCACAATCACCAAACCTATTTTAGTATCGAGTAAACCAAAATTACGGAACAACAAGTAAATTGGAATAAGCACACCTACTGGCGGTAACATTTTGGTTGAAAGCATCCACATTAATAAGTTTTTAGTGCGCTTAGTTTGGACAAATGCCATCGACCAAGCGGCTGGAACGGCAATTAACAATCCTAAAATACTTGAACCCAATGAAATCACGATAGAATTCCAAAAATGGTTAAAGTAAGGAGAGCGTGCTAACACGTCCTCATAGTTTTCTAATGTCCAGTCAAACATGAATAAACTTGGGCTAGAAGATATAGCTTCGGCTTCTGTTTTAAAGCTGGTGATCAAGGTCCATAATATTGGAAAAAATATTAAGCTACTGATTGTCCAAGCTAAAAAGGTATAAATTAATTTTGATTTATGACTCTTATTTATCGACATAACTTAATTCTCCAAGTTCTTACCAATTAATCGCATTAAGAATATTGCAACTATATTGGCGATAATAACGGCAACAATGCCACCTGCTGAACCACCACCTACATCGAACTGTAGTAATGATTGTGTGTAAATTAGATAGGTAATATTGGTTGACTCATAACCTGGTCCACCGCTAGTCGTTACTAGAATTTCAGCGAAAATAGACAGTAAAAATATAGTTTCTATTAAAATTACCGCGGTAATTGCTCGACCTAAATGAGGCATAACGATGTAATAGAACTTACTGAATGGTCCAGCACCATCTAAATCTGCTGCTTCAAGTTGCTCACGATCTAATGATTGAATTGAAGTCAGTAATATTAGCGCTGCAAAAGGTAACCACTGCCATGAAACAATGATAATAATTGACAATAATGGTATTTGAGCAAAGAAATCTATTGGGGTAACGCCAATCCAATCGGCAAAATGAGCGAATAAACCATTAACAGGGTTCATCAACATATTTTTCCACACGAGAGCCGAAACAGTCGGCATAACGAAAAATGGCGCCAGTACCATAATACGGACATAGTTACGTCCCCATATAGCTTGATCAAGCAATATTGCTAAACCAATACCACCGCCTAGGGTGATCAATAAAACACCACCAACAAGTAAGATTGTATTAAAAAATGAAGTAAGAAATGCTGGGTCTGTTAGGAAAAATTCATAGTTTAAAAATCCGATGAATTCATTATTTCCGGGCGTAAGCAAATTGTAATCTAAAAACGAAAAATACAATGTCATGCATAACGGCACCAACATCCAAGCCAACAGCAAAACTACTGAAGGAAATAACATTAACCGAGCGAGTGTGCGTGAGTTTGTTGTCGCCATCACAGAGACCTTTTAAAAGTAAGTAATTGGGTAAGCACTTGCGGCTTACCCACCAATAACCAATGAACTATTTCGGATAACGTGCTTTTCTCATTGCACGTTCAACTAGGCGTTGAGAAGTTTCTAACGCTTCTTTCACTGTCATTGTTCCAGTTAATGCTGCAGAGAACTGTTGTCCAACTGCTGTTCCTATTCCTTGAAACTCTGGGATAGCAACAAACTGCACACCGACATAAGGAACCGGTTTTACGGTTGGGTTTTTAGGGTCTGCTGATTGAATTGAATCTAAAGTAATTTGTGCAAAAGGAGCTGCAGCCATATATTCAGGATTTTTATAAAGTGAAGCTCTTGTTCCTGGAGGAACATTTACCCAACCTTTTTTGTCTGCTACTAATTCAGTGTATTCTTTAGACGTTGCCCAACTAATAAACTTCATTGCAGCGTCAGACTTCTTACTACTTGCAGGTACGGCTAAAGTCCAAGCCCATAACCAGTTACCACGTTTACCTAAATTATTATGAGGGGCTAAAGCAAAACCTACTTTATCAGCGACTAAAGAGTCTTCTTTGTTAGTAACAAATGCACCAGCAACGGTTGCATCAATCCAAATACCACATTTACCTGTTTGGAATAGCGCTAAGTTTTCATTGAAACCGTTTGCTGAAGAGCCTGGAGGACCCGATTCTTCCATAATATCGACATAGTATTGTAATGTGTCATGCCACTCTTGCGTGTCAAACTGTGGTTTCCAGTTTTCATCGTACCAGCGAGCACCGAATGAGTTAGACATAGCGGTAATAAGTGCGATGTTTTCACCCCAACCTGCTTTACCACGTAAACAAATACCGTAAATGCCTTCTTCTTTATCCGTCATTGCTTTTGCTGCTTTGCGAATAAAATCCCAAGTTGGGCTTTTAGGCATTTTAAGACCGGCTTTTTCGATAAGGTCAGTGCGGTACATTACCATTGAGCTTTCACCATAAAATGGTGCAGCAAATAGTTTATTATCAAAGGTTAAACCACTGCTAATTGCAGGGAGTAAATCTTTTATGTCATAGTTAGCGCCTAATTTATCAAGCTCTGTTAACCAACCCTGTTTTCCCCAAATTGGTACTTCATATGTACCTATGGTCATTACATCATATTGCCCACCGCGTGTAGCAACATCAGTTGTCACACGTTGGCGAAGAATATTTTCTTCTAGTGTTACCCATTTCAGTTCAATGCTCGGGTTTTTGTCAGTAAAATCACTACTAAGTTCTTTCATGGTGATCATGTCACCATTGTTTACCGTAGCGATAGTGATTGTTTCTGCTGAAACAGCAGCGCTCATGGTCATAACGCCGCAAGCCAACATAATTAATCTGTTCATCATCTGGTATTCCCCATATTCAAAATTAATGTCTCACTTAAGGGTGATAAATGAGACTGTTATTGTATTTTTAATTTTTTTTAGTCTAGGTAGACTGGAGCCGCATTACAATGCTAAGCCCCTTACTTACTAAGTTAAATTAGCCAACTTAAGTTGGCAGATAACTTAAAACTTAACCGATATTTCTGACGTAAATCCGTCAAAACCTGTACCGATTTGACCGCCTGAGTTAACACCTTCTTCTTGATCAACATATTCAAACTTTAATAATGTTTTGTCATTGAACCAGTAACCAGCGGCTACTTGAATACGCTCTACATTGTTGTCAGTTTGTGCAATTAAATCTGAAGTGTTTTCAGCATCAGAGTAACGAGCTGCTACATAGAATTTGTTAGGAATAATGTAGTGTTGTGCTTCAATGGTATAGTACTCAACAGAAGTATCACCTTTAATTACGGTATTTGAATCAAAGGTTGTTCCGTTAGCATCAGCAACGCCATTATCGCCGAAGTATGTAACACCCGCTACTGCATTACCTGCAGCATCTGCGAAAGTGTAATCATCAGTTGATTTACCAACCATTAAAATAACACTGGTATCAGGGGTAGGTTGATATGCTAAGTTTAACTGAATAATAGATTGTTCTAGTCCAGGCATTACGCCTACATGTGTATCACGTTCGCTAGAAGGGCCAGCAGAGAAGTTGTAGTTTTCACCATCACCAAAGCGGTAATTAGTTGTTGTTACACCAGCCAAGCTTGCTACGCCGTTTTCAAAGCGTAATTGATCGCCTTGATTAGCTTGGAAATAATTTAAACCTACTTTAAAGCCACCTTCAAATTCAAGCGTACCTTGAATACGGTAATTGAAACCACGATCTTCTTGGAAAGCTTCGCCAAAACTTGAAGTAGTAATATGACCTGCAACATTGTAGCCACGGATAGTACCGCTATCATAAGACTCGCTGTAGCTTAATTGCATGCCATTTTCTGCTGTTGCATAGTCAGTGATACCGTTACCAATTAAGGCATTACCTTGGTTATCAGCGCCATCTTGAAAACCTTTAAATTGGAAAGGAGCTGCACCAATGTTACCTAAACGGAGTGTTAGGTTTGCGTTTTCACGTGCTTGACCGCTTAGGCCAAGTAATTCAAATTCGATACCTGCAAAATCTTGGTGAAAGGCAAAATCTCGGTCACCGTTGTTACCGAAATCATTTGGCTCTTCTGCAATGTCGACATCGGCTACGATATGCTCGTTGATGTGAAACTTAAGTTGTAAGTTTACTCTTAAACGACCAAAGCCAGAAGATTGTTCTTCATCAACAGGACGAAAAGCTCCTTCTTTTGCTTGAATTGATTGGTAATTTTGTAATGCTAAAAAGTTAACTTCTGCAAGACCATCTAGAAATTCAGCAGATTGCACGTATGCAGGCGATGATGCTGCCATTACCGCTGCAGCAAGCATACCTAGTTTACCAAATTTCGATGTTGACTTGTTGTTAAGAGCTTTGTGTGTTTTTGAGTTAGACATGTATATTTCCCCTTTCTACCTAATGGCAGAGTTAGTTTTTTTATACCTCATTCAAACTAAAGTATGAATAAGAGCAAAGTATGAATATTTTATATTTTATTAATAATTCTACTGCTTTTACATTGTTTCTATTGATTGGCATAAAGTCCGGTTAGGGCAATTGCTCAATGCATGGTCATATTCCCACGAGGAGTTTTTGTCGTCAACCAGTTTGTTCGAAAAATATGCGGTATATTTGAATTAAATTTTATATTTGTTTTTATTCAGACAGTTATAGTGTTCATTTATTTTCAATTAAACAGATTTATTGTTTTACATAGTTAATATGATGTTAATAGAGGCTTTCTTATATAATAAAAACGTATAAAATTTTAAATTTCACAGTCAAAAATACATAAAGTTACTTGGCATCTCTGGCTGTGATATAAATATATTAAATATAAGTATAGACAGTGATTATTAGCGGATTATAAAAAATTTATTAAGTTAAAATTTGCCAATGTAAATTGTAATAATTTAACAATAGCGAATTAGAATATGAGCAATATGATGTTTGTTTTTGTACCGATTAAAATTACATAAGACTAATAAAATCATGAAAGCCTTCGGCAAGTGTTTTTACATCTTTGGGATAAAATTTTACATGCGGCATTTCAGACATATCAATGTATTCAACACTTATTGGTGACTGTATTTTTATTAACTCTTTACTTGCGGGATGGGGTTTTTGAAATAAACGCAGCAGATCAACTTTAAAGTTAATAACCCCCTTTGTTGTCATGATTTTATTAGGTATGTCAAAATTGAGCTCGGTATAACTTTCGTCGAAGCCAATATGGTAGACCAATGGAAGTTGGCTGTTATCTATTGTTAACGTACCTTCTAATAACAAAAATTTATAACCGACTTGCCAGTTCCAGGCCATTCTACTGTTTGGGTCTAGATCACCTGAAAACATAAGTGAGCCATTTGCTTTTGGGTCTATACCAACACCAAATGTTAATTGTTTAAGGTTACTAATTTCTATTTTTGGGATAACAATTTGGTCGAAAGTCTTATTCCCGTCAAATCTAACAAGATGATAGCTTTCTTGTTCCGTAAGGCTTTTAGCCGGAAAGCTTAGGCGAATATTACTAATGAATAACTGAAAGTCTCTGATTGAAAATTCGCCATTACCACCGGGGTTTTTATAGCTTTGAGTGTTCAGCACCAAAGGTTTATTGCCAACAAAGGGGTGAAAGCGCAAAGTTAAGTCTTGTGGAGAAGGGCGAAGCCAAACTGAAATCACCACTAATACAAGTGCTAGCATTAATAGGCTAAAAAACACTTTGCTCTTATTAATTTTGCTGTTGTTAGATTTAGTCATCACTATTCTCGGCGATAAAAGGGTTTGAAAAAGCACGGTTAGCTAAGAATTCTTCATCAGTTAACGTATGTAAAAATGCAATAATGGCGGTTACTTCATCATCATTGAGGTTTAAGCTAATATGATCGTTTTGTGTTTTTGGAATATTATCTGCTTCAATAATTAATGGGCTGAGCGTTTTACTGCGCTTAATGCCGCCATTATAATGCGCTAAAACCTCATGCAAAGTAGCAAAACGGCCATCATGCATATATGGAGATGTAACCGCTATATTGCGTAATGTGGGGGCTTTGAATAAGCCTCGATGCGCTTCATTTTGCGTTAACGTAAATAAGCCAGGTTGTAATGTTTGATCATTATCTAAGCCATTATTGCTAAAGCCATCAAACATAGTGCCAAAGCCGCTGGTGAGAAATTGGCTATGACAATCAATGCAATTTCCCCCACGTAATACCACTTTAGTATCAGGATGGGCCATAAAAAGCTTACGACCTTGTTCTTCTATGGCGGTTAGAGATATTTCGCCACGTAAATATTGGTCGTATCGTGAATTAGCTGAAATCAACGTTCGCTGAAAGCTTGCTAGCGCTTTCGCTATATTTTGTGCACTTATATTTCCAAAAGCTTGTTTAAATAGCTTTTTGTAGGTCTCATCATTATTTAAATCAACGATCAGTGTTTCGATATTACACGCCATTTCATCATGGTGTGTAATGGGAATAATTGCTTGTTCTTCAAGAGATGAAGCACGACCATCCCAGAAAAAATGCTTGGGTCCCCACATTAAATTCACTAAGCTCATAGAGTTGAAAGCAAGAGTAGTTCCTGACACGCCTACGGATGTTTTTAAACCGTCAGTAAAGGCAAGTGCTTGCTTATGGCAGGTCGCGCAAGACACTTTCTTGTTGCTAGACAATATTGGATCATAAAAAAGCCTTCTGCCAAGTAGTACTGATTCTTGGGTTAAAGGATTACTTTCTGGCACGGTAAAACGGCCAAAAATAAAAGGTGCCGTGAATTCGACAAGGTGAGTGGTCGGCTTTTTATTTTGTAAGTTGTAAATAGTTGCCGCTATAAATAGAAAAGCGATGGCGACAACTATTGCGGTGATTTTCATGACAATTAATGATGATGCGTAAAGCCTGAGCCAAATAATGCTTCAATATTATCGATACCTTTTTTGTACTTTTCTTTGAAGTTTATTTCGCCCAATCGCTCGCCCGTAACAAGATCATGTACGGTGACCGAGTGGTGATTTAGTTTCACCAGAAAATCTATGTCGGTGGGGTCATTGTCTTTAGCGTCACCTAAATTTAATAAATTGTTTTGTACGGCAATGAGCTTGCGACCGGCTGCGGTTTTATAAAATATCATGTGATGCGCACCGCTTTCTGCCTTTATATCTTCGCCTGAAGATACTAAATTGGGTAACTGTTTTAAATCGTAGCGTTTAACTATACCGGGCACGCCATGACTGATAAATAATTCATCTTCATTACCATAAAACTCTAACGGTACTGCTGTACCTGCTGTGGCTCCGTCATATAACTTTTCTGGCGTATTAAACGTTTTAGTTTTCTCGTTATAAGGCACTTTCCAAGTCTCAAAACCGAATAAAGTATTAACCAAAATAGCTGGCTCCACCCCTTCGACAATACTGGGACGAACAAAAAGCACTTCGACAGGCGATGAAGGGAAGCCCACAGGCTTGGCATCTTCAATAACAATAGTTTCGATTGGTTTTAAAGTATTTAAATCGATAATGGTTATGGAATTACCAACTTCTGTGGCAATGGCTGGGTGAGTAGAAGATGTGACTACCATTCTATCCCCATAAGCTGAAATGCCATGTGGGAACATGATATAAGGCTGACCTGCTTCTACTTGAGACTTTCTTGCTTCAATAATTTTAATGACTTCATTCGTTTGGGCATTGAATACGCCGACCGTACCTGCGTCAATTTGAGTTAAATCAGAGCCGCCCATAAAGGTAACGAACATCGTTAGCTCACCATTGACGTTATGCCACATAATATCTTCTCCAACATTTTGTCCGTTGGTGTTTAAGCATTCAAAATTACTAATTATCGGCTCAGCTTTTGCGTTTCTGACCAAGTCAATTTCAGCTAAGCTACATTGAGAGCCCAGCCCCGTGGCATACAAACGTCCGTTAGGGCTGTAATAAAGGTGGTGCATAGGTGCATCAAGTTTGGGGAGTGGGTAGTCATAAAGTATATTGCCAAAATTGGCCGAGTCGGGATCCATATCAATAATAGCGATGCTATCGGAAGTACCTAAGGTTGGCAGACCACTAAGTAATACCATTGCTTGAGTTTCTTCAATATTAATAGCATCATTTTGTGTAGTTGTTTGTTCTTTAGTCGCTTTACTACTCGTTTCAGTTTTATCAATTGTTGCAGTACTCGATGTTTTGCTGGCATCGCCACAACCACTGAATAAGACTATAGCTAAGGCAATTAATATAACTTTGCTCATGATAATGTCCCTTGAGTTATTTGTTTGTATTATATTTTTGAACAAACTCATAAAAACAGATAAACATTACTCCATACCCCTTAATACAATTGAATACTGCAATTAAACGTATTTCTGTTTTTCTAATACTATCTATGTTCTTGTAAATTAGATGTCGTAATTTCATCTATAGTGATGAAACCGTAGTTACAACCCATAAGTTTAGTTGAAATCATGGGTATCACAAATTGTTGTTATTTAAATTTTAGCCCTGAAGCGTCTGATCATTTGAGTATCTTCATGATAAACTTCACCCTAAATTAGAACTAAAAGGATGAGTGATGCATTTTGTTATCGTTGGCTGTGGTGCTGTTGGTGGTTATTTTGGTGGCCGCTTAGCGCAGCACGGTGAAAATGTTACGTTTGTTGCCCGGGGCGAGCAATTTAAAACCATGCAAACATCGGGATTGATGATCAAGAGTATAGAAGGTGATGTTCAGCTAAATAATGTTAATGTGGTTGATGGCGAAAGCTTAACGATTAATAGTTTAGCAACACCTGCCGATGTTATATTTATCTGCGTAAAGTCTTATCAATTAAATACAGCTATTGCACAAATAAAACCATTAATCGTAAATAATACCCGCGTAATACCTTTGTTAAATGGTGTTAATGCTGCTGATATAACGCAGGCTCAGGGCATCCCACGTGAAAATATTATTGGCGGTTTAGCAAAAATTATTGCTGAAAAATCGGCTACGGGTGTGATCAATCATACCGGCGCAAAACCTCATATCACTTTAGGTGCTTTTATTAATAAACCCATAGTAGATAATACGGCTTTAAAAATGAATGAGCAGGGTGCTGCCTTGCAAGCTGATGAAACTGAACGGCTTAGTGCAATAGCTAAACGCTTAAAATTAGCAGGTATTAGTGTCGGGGTAACGAGTGATATAGAACTGGCATTGTGGCGAAAGTACATACTTGTTGCTGCCTGGGGAGCTTTAGCCTCAGCGAGAAAATTGAATTTAGGCGAAATTCGTTCACAAAGTCATATCGCATTTTTATTAGAGCGTATTGTTAATGAATATGCAGATATTGCTCGAAAATCTGGCGTAAACCTTGGCGATAAACATATTAAAGAAACATTGAGCTTTTTATCACGCTTACCCGACAGTAGTGAAACCTCAATGCAACGAGACTTGGCAGCGGGGAATAACTCCGAATTTGATGTACTCGTTGCTTATCCAATGATGCTAGTAAAAGAATTTAATTTATCAGCCCCAGTGTTAACGCAGTGTTATCAGAAAATTACTGAAGGTTAGATAGAGTAAAAGATGATTGCAGGCAAAACGTGTCAAGTACAATTAAAGATAAAAAATTTATAATAAATAACAAAATCGCTAACGCTAGCCCTTCAGAGGGCGTGAAATTTATGCTATTGTATCGCGAATTTTTATCGTATAAATTAAGTGAAGATTAAATAATGTCTGAAAATAAATTTGAAACAATTGAACAACGCGTAAGCTATGGCGTAGGTCGTCAACTAGGTGACCAACTTCGTAACAACCCTTTTAAAGACTTTGACGTATCAGCTGTACAAGCTGGTTTAGCAGATGCTATTGCAAATGCTGACAGCCAAGTATCTGATGAAGATTTAAATGAAGCATTTGGTATTGTATCTAAAAAAATGCAAGAACTAGAGCAAGCTGAAGCTAAAGTTAAAGCAGCTGAAGGCGAAGAGTTTTTAGTTGAAAATGCAAAACGTGATGAAGTAACAACAACTGAATCAGGTTTGCAGTACGAAGTAATCGCAACGGGTGAAGGCGAAACGCCAACTGCTGCAAGCACAGTACGCGTGCATTACCATGGTACATTCATCAATGGTGATATTTTTGATAGCTCTGTTGAACGTGGCCAACCTGCTGAATTTCCAGTAGGCGGTGTTATTGCTGGTTGGACTGAAGCATTACAATTAATGACTGAAGGTTCGAAATGGCGTTTATACGTACCTTACGGTTTAGCTTACGGTGAGCGTGGCTCTCAAGGTGCAATTCCTCCGTACGCAACCTTGATATTCGACGTTGAGTTGTTATCAGTTGTTAGCTAAATAAGATTTTTTTAAAAGCCCTCAGTTGAGGGCTTTTTTATAAGCTTAATTAATCAAATTGGTTTAACCAAGTTTGAGTTATACCCAGTAGGTATTAAGTAACCAATGCAAAAAACAGTTATCGAAAAATTATTTCAACGTTATATCGCGGCGTTTCATCAGCAGAATATGGCAGAAACACAACAGTGTTATCAACTGCCATGTACTTTGCATACACCTGATAAAGTTGTTTTAATTGATAACGAAGAAGCCTTCAAACGAGAATTCATAGATATATTTACTGTACTCAGTCATGCAGAGATAAAACATTTCATCCCATTAAAATCGAGTTTTAGTGTGTTAAAAGACGATTTAGTACTGGCTTGTATTGATTGGCAGTTTATTGACTCTAAAGATGAAGTTTTTACCGATTTCTCTGCTTTTTATCATTTGCTTTTAAAAGAAGGCCAATGGCGAATATTTAATGTAGTGTCACAAGAGCTTAGTCAATCAATTGATTTAAATACCCCTTTTAACATTGCTTATAAGTCAGCTTATAGCATTAGCGTTTAGGAATACGTTTTCATGAAAGTAAAAGTAGCTATTTTAGGTTGTAGCGGGCGTATGGGCCGCAATTTAATTCAGGCAGCAATAGAGCATAAATCTGTTGAGCTTGTTGGTGGTAGTGTTCGAGTTGGTTCTTCATTCGAAAATTTTGATTTGGGCGAAATAGCGGGTATTGGCGCTATTGGCAAAAAAACAACCACAGATTATCAAACATTATTAGCGGCAGATGTGTTAATTGATTTTACCTCAATTGAAGCTACGCTAGAGCACATTAACTGGTGCAAGCAACACAATAAAGCGCTTGTTATTGGTACCACAGGTTTTTCAGATCAACAAGTAGAGACGATTAAGGATGCCGGTAAGAGCATACCGGTTGTTTTGGCTCCAAATACCAGTGTTGGCGTTAACTTATTGTTTAAGTTACTTGAGATTACGGCTAAAGCGATTGGTAGCTATACTGATATAGAAATTTTTGAAGCGCACCACAGATTTAAGAAAGATGCACCGTCGGGCACGGCTGTGAAAATGGGCCAAGTTATTGCTGATACCTTAGGACGTGACCTTAATGAGGTAGCCGTATATGGCAGAGAAGGTATTACGGAAGAGCGCAGCCGAGAAACAATAGGTTTTGCAACGGTTCGCGCTGGCGATATTGTTGGTGAACATACTGCATACTTTGCTGATATTGGTGAACGATTAGAGTTAACCCATAAAGCAAGCTCACGCATGACATTTGCTTTAGGCGCTATGCGCGCTGCTTTTTGGTTAAGTGAAGCCAATAACGGCTTTTATGACATGCAAGACGTACTAGGTTTAAAAGATTAGATAAATTACTTTAATTAATATAAACCTGACTAAATGGTTAGTATTTACGGGTGGTTTTTAGAGTAAAGTGTTGTTTTTGAGGTCTTTGTATCAATTACGTCAAAAACAGAGAGTTTTTTACAATTATTACTAGACGAAAGAAGCTTACAAGCGTAAAATAAGTGGATTTTGTCAAAAATTTACAGTTCATGACGTTCATGAGTAAAGTTTTGGCAATTTTTGTACGTATCGCTTTTATCATTAATGGTTAAGTTATTAGTTGTTTGACCATTAATTTTCTTTCTTCTTAACGGAGGTTACATTGACTAAATCTGCCATTTTAGTGCTTGAAGACGGCACTGTATTTAAGGGCACCGCTATCGGTGCAGAAGGGGCGTCTGTTGGTGAAGTAGTTTTTAATACTTCAATGACTGGCTACCAAGAAATTCTGACTGATCCCTCTTATGCAGAGCAAATTGTTACCCTTACTTATCCACACATAGGTAACACAGGTACCAATAGTGAAGATGAAGAATCTAACACTATTTGGGCAAAAGGTTTAGTAATTCGTGACTTACCATTATTAGCAAGTAACTTTCGCAACGAGCAAAGTTTAGGCGACTACTTAAAAGCAAAGAATATCTTAGGTATTGCCGATATAGACACCCGCAAACTTACGCGTATTTTACGTGAAAAAGGCGCGCAGAACGGTTGTATTATCGCCGGTGATATTACTGATGCAAGTGTTGAAGCTGCTAAAGCGTTATCTCAAGCGCAAGCATTTCCAGGCCTTAAAGGTATGGACTTAGCTAAAGTTGTTTCAACTAAAGAATCATACCAATGGACAGAAGGCAGTTGGCAGCTAGGAAAAGGCCATATTACACCTGAAAAATCAGAGTTTCATGTGGTTGCCTACGATTTCGGTGCTAAACGTAATATTTTACGTATGTTAGTAGACCGTGGTTGTAAACTTACCGTAGTACCTGCACAAACGTCGGCTGAAGAAGTATTAGCGATGAACCCTGATGGCATTTTCTTATCAAATGGTCCAGGTGATCCAGAACCTTGTGACTATGCTATTACGGCAATTAAAAAATTCTTAACAACAGATATCCCTGTATTTGGTATTTGTTTAGGTCATCAATTGTTAGCGTTAGCCAGTGGTGCTAAAACCATTAAAATGAAGTTTGGACACCATGGTGGAAATCACCCAGTAAAAGACTTTGAGCGCAATGTTGTGATGATCACCGCTCAGAACCATGGTTTTGCTGTTGATGAAGATAACTTACCTGAAAATTTAAAAGTGACGCACTCATCATTATTTGATGGTTCTATTCAGGGTATTCATCGTACAGACAAACCAGCATTCAGTTTCCAAGGCCATCCTGAAGCGAGCCCAGGACCAGCAGATGCTGCACCATTGTTCGATCATTTTATCGATTTAATCGTTGCTTCGAAAAAAGCTTAGCCCTTAGACAAGAGAAGAGAGAATAGAAAATGGGAAAACGTACTGATTTAAAAAGTATCTTGATCTTAGGCGCAGGGCCAATTGTTATTGGCCAAGCATGTGAGTTTGATTATTCAGGTGCACAAGCGTGTAAAGCACTGCGCGAAGAAGGTTACCGAGTTATTCTAGTAAACTCGAATCCAGCAACCATTATGACCGACCCAGAAATGGCTGATGCCACTTACATCGAGCCAATTCACTGGGAAGTGGTACGTAAAATTATTGAAAAAGAACGTCCTTGTGCGGTATTACCGACTATGGGTGGTCAAACCGCATTAAACTGTGCGCTTGAGCTCGAAGCTAAAGGCGTATTAAAAGAATTTAATGTTGAAATGATTGGCGCTACAGCAGATGCAATTGATAAAGCTGAAGATCGTAGTCGTTTCGACAAAGCAATGAAAGCCATTGGTTTAGACACGCCAAGAGCTGAGATTGTACATACACTTGAAGAAGCCCACGCAGCAAGTAAAAACTTAGGTTTCCCTTGTATTATTCGTCCATCTTTTACCATGGGCGGCTCGGGTGGCGGTATTGCTTATAACCGCGAAGAGTTTACTGAAATTTGTACGCGTGGTTTAGACCTTTCGCCGACTTCTGAATTATTAATCGATGAATCATTAATCGGTTGGAAAGAGTATGAAATGGAAGTGGTTCGTGACAAAAATGATAACTGTATCATTATTTGTTCGATTGAAAACTTTGACCCTATGGGCATTCATACCGGTGACTCAATCACGGTTGCACCAGCACAAACGTTAACTGATAAAGAATACCAAATTATGCGAAATGCATCGATTGCGGTATTACGTGAAATTGGTGTTGAAACGGGTGGCTCGAACGTTCAGTTTGGTATTTGTCCTGATACTGGTCGTATGGTTATTATTGAAATGAACCCACGTGTTTCACGCTCTTCGGCGTTAGCATCAAAAGCAACGGGTTTCCCAATCGCTAAAATAGCAGCCAAACTTGCCATTGGTTATACGCTTGATGAATTAACTAACGATATAACAGGTGGCGCTACACCAGCTTCATTTGAACCGACAATCGATTACGTTGTGACAAAAATTCCACGTTTCAACTTCGAGAAATTTGCCGGCTCTGAAGACAGACTAACGACGCAAATGAAATCAGTTGGCGAGGTTATGTCTATTGGACGTAATCAACAAGAATCATTACAAAAAGCCTTACGCGGCCTAGAAGTTGGCGTAAACGGTTTTGACCCTATGGTTGATGTGACTCAGCCGGGTGCTAAAACTAAAATCATGCATGAACTGCAAGAAGCCGGTTCTGATCGCATTTGGTATATCGCTGATGCCTTTCGTTTAGGTTTATCAGTTGATGATATTTATCGTTTAACTAAAATTGACCGTTGGTTCTTAGTTCAAATTGAAGATATTGTTTTAGAAGAAGCAAAAGTAGAAGAAGGTGGCTTAAAAATATTAACACCTGTGTACTTGCGTCAATTAAAACGTAAAGGTTTTGCTGACTCTCGATTAGCTGACTTAATTGGTGTTGGTGAAGCTGAAATTCGTAAAAAGCGTCATAAAGCGGGTATTTTCCCTGTTTACAAACGAGTAGATACTTGTGCTGCTGAGTTTAGTTCCGATACAGCTTACATGTATTCAACTTACGATGAAGAGTGTGAAGCTAACCCGACAGACAAAGAATCAATTATGATCTTAGGTGGCGGTCCAAACCGCATCGGTCAAGGTATTGAATTTGATTACTGTTGTGTACATGCCGCATTAGCATTACGTGAAGACGGTTATGAAACCATTATGGTTAACTGTAACCCTGAAACAGTTTCTACCGATTACGATACCTCAGACCGATTATATTTTGAGTCAATTACTTTTGAAGATGTACTTGAAATCGTGCGCATTGAAAAGCCTAAAGGCGTTATCGTGCAATACGGTGGTCAAACACCACTGAAACTAGCTCGTGCTTTAGAAGCGGCAGGCGTGCCAATTATTGGTACTTCTCCTGATGCAATTGACCGTGCAGAAGACCGTGAGCGTTTTCAACAAGCAGTTGACCGTTTAGGTTTATTACAACCGGAAAATGCTACCGTAACATCTCTAGAAGAAGCGATGGCTAAGGCCGAAGCTATTGGATTTCCATTAGTGGTTCGCCCATCTTATGTTCTAGGTGGCCGTGCAATGGAAATCGTTTATGACTTAGATGATTTACGTCGTTATATGACTGAAGCGGTAAATGTATCGAACGACTCGCCAGTGCTGCTTGATCACTTCCTTGATGACGCGATTGAAGTTGATATTGATGTGGTTTGTGATGGTACAGATGTGGTAGTTGGCGGCATAATGCAGCATATTGAACAAGCAGGTGTTCACTCAGGTGACTCAGCATGTTCACTACCAGCGTATAGCTTAAGCCAAGAAATTCAAGATGTAATGCGAAAGCAAGTAACAGACTTAGCATTTGAGCTAGATGTTATTGGTTTAATGAATACACAAATGGCTGTTAAAGACGGCAAAGTGTACTTAATTGAAGTTAACCCAAGAGCTGCGCGTACGATTCCATTTGTTTCGAAAGCTACTGCTGTGCCATTAGCTAAAATTGGTGCTCGTGTAATGGCGGGTAAAACTCTTAAAGAGCTAGGTGTTACTAAAGAAGTTATTCCACCATATTTCTCTGTAAAAGAAGTGGTTATTCCGTTTAACAAATTCCACGGTAGTGACCCATTAGTTGGGCCAGAAATGCGTTCAACGGGTGAGGTTATGGGTGTCGGCGAAACATTTGAAGAAGCTTATGCTAAAGCCAACCTAGGCGCAGGTGTATCGGTTCCTAAAGATGGTCGTGCATTAATATCTGTGCGTAATAGTGATAAAGAACGTGTAGTTGATTTAGCAAAACAAATGGTCGCATTAGGCTATGAAATTGATGCAACACACGGCACCGCTGTTATTCTTGGTGAAGCGAATATACCTTGTCGTTTAGTTAATAAAGTACATGAAGGTCGCCCACATATTCTTGATAGAATTAAGAATGGTGAGTACACCTACATTATTAATACCACAGAAGGTCGTAAAGCGATTGAAGATTCAAAAGTTTTACGTGGTGGTGCTTTACGTTACAAAGTCGCATATACTACAACATTGAATGCCGCATTTGCCGCTTGTCAATCGCACGCAGCAGATGATCGCAATATCGTAAATTCAATACAAGAGTTACACAAACGCTGTAAATAAGTTACTTGAATCGTTAATTTGTTCTGAAATATAAACAAATTAACGATAAAGTCAGTTTAAGCGAATAATTTTCTAAAGGTGGTTACCTTCTATTATTTAGTATAGGTAAACCGCCTTTCTTGTTAGAAAAAGAAGAGTAAAATGACAAAATATCCGATGACATTGCTTGGTGCCGAGCAATTAAAAGAAGAATTGAGAATATTAAAAACCGAAAAGCGTCCACGTATTGTAAAAGATATTGCTGATGCTCGTGAACATGGCGATTTGAAAGAAAATGCAGAGTACCATGCTGCTAAAGAAGAGCAGGGTTTCTGTGAAGGTCGCATTCAAGATATTGAAGGTAGATTATGTAATGCGCAAGTGATAGACGTTACAAAAATTCCTAATACCGGTAAGGTGATTTTTGGCACAACGGTGACTTTACTCAATATTGATACTGAAGTTGAAGTTACCTACAAGATTGTTGGTGATGACGAGGCCGACTTTAAAACTGGACGTATATCACTAAACTCACCTATTGCCCGTGGTTTAATTGGCAAAGAAGTTGATAGTGAAATTGAAATAACTACACCAGGTGGTGTAGTTGAATATGAGATTGTTGGCGTAGAACACCTTTAATCTTTAATCTTTAATATCAGCATTAAATAAGCCTAGTAGAGTAGACTTAATGTCTGCTCTCCACTGTGCAAAATAATAGTTTAAGCCAGTAAGCTCAAATTTATTTAGAGTTTACTGGTTTTTTTGTGCCTGACAAACCTCGTCATGCGATCCACTAATTGCTTTTACATTTTTATAACCAATACGCTGCAATTGTTCTGCCGCTAACGTCGCACGACCACCAGAAGCACAATGCAGGTATATTGGTGTTTCTACATCTGCACAGTATTTAGTGATATTCATTTCTAAAACACCGCGAGGAATAGCGATTGAGTTTTTTACTGGCGAAGAGGCTGTTTCTTCAGACTCTCTAACATCAATAAATATCGCATTTTTTTGAGTGAAAGCGTGTGCTGCACTAACACAACTAACTGATGCTTTAGCTTGTGCGACTAATTCAGGTACTGACAAAATCATTTAAAAGTCCTCATAAAATATAGGTAATGAGAATATTGTATGGCAAGTTACATTTTTTGTATATTAGTTTTTTCTAATGTAGTGTTTGTTACTGATAGCATAACATTCGCTCTATAATTTATAATAAAGGTTTACGATGGCTTGGAATGACAAGTTTATAAAAATAGATCACAAAAAAAGGGCATAAGCCCTTTTTTGAAAAACCAAAGCGTTTTATCACTATTTACATAAAGCCAAAGTAAACTTCAACTAAATAGAAATAACTTAAACTTTCGGAATACGAATTTTCTTTTCTTCCGTTTGACGGAAAATAACTAAGGTTTTCCCGATCACTTGCACTTTAGTTGAATTTGTTTCACGACAAATAGCTTCAACAATAAGTGCTTTGGTTTCACGATCATCCGTAGGGATTTTAATTTTAATTAATTCGTGGTGATTTAAAGCGAAGTCGATTTCGGCAACTACAGCTTCTGTTAGGCCATTGTTGCCTAGCAATACCACGGGTTTAAGGCTGTGTGCTAAGCCTTTTAAATACTGAATTTGTTTTTTATTTAGGTTCATTAACAATTTTCGTTACAAGTTAGCTTGAATTATCACTATTTTACCTCCATCTAGTTTGTAATACTAATATTGTTTACAAACTGTCTGCTTTTTACCGTACTTTTCTGTTTTATTATGGTTAAAATACACCTGTTACTTTTTTGGTGACGCGTAAAGTGAACAAGTTACCAAACAAGTACCTTTGAATAGCAACAATATATAAGTGGATTGAATGAGCAAGAATAAAGTCAGTGTCAGTAGTGCTCGATGGCTAAAAGAGCACTTTGATGATGAATATGTAAAAAAAGCACAACGATTGGGCTTACGCTCTCGTGCTGTTTTTAAAATTGAAGAGATAAATAATAAAGATAAGTTGATCAAACCTGGCATGAAGGTGGTTGATTTAGGTGCGGCTCCTGGCGGTTGGTCTGAATACGCCACGAAAGTGGTTGGTAATAGTGGGCAAGTTGTTGCATGTGACATTTTAGCAATGGACCCTATTGCAGGCGTAGATTTTCTGCAAGGTGACTTTCGCGAAGAAGCGGTGCTAGATGCTTTATTAACTCGAATTAATGGTAAAAATATTGACGTTGTTATGTCTGACATGGCAGCAAACTTTACCGGTAATGATGCAGCAGACGCGGCACGCAGTATGTATTTAGTCGAATTAGCACTAGATATGTGCAATCAGGTGTTAAAGAAAGATGGCGCTTTTGTAGTAAAAGTGTTCCAAGGAGAAGGCTTTGAGCAATTTATGAAAGACGCTCGAGCCGCATTTAAAACCGTTAGAACTCGCAAGCCTGAATCGTCACGTGCTCGCTCACGTGAAGTTTATCTTGTGGCTACGGGCTTTAAATTGTAGTAAATTAGGTGGAATTATTTCATCGCACCATTTTTAACATTATCAAGAGGTCATTAAGTTGAGCGATATGGCAAAAAATCTTATTTTATGGTTAGTTATTGCAGTTGTATTAATGTCTGTTTTCCAAAGTTTTACCCCTGGAAGCGGCAAAGAGCAACAAGTGGATTACACACAATTTGTTCAAGACGTTCGTCAAGGGCAGATTAGAGAAGTTGACGTTGACAGAAATGGCGTTATTAACGGTATTAAACGCAGCGGTGAAAATTTTGTTACCGTTATTCCTGGTGGTTATGATCGTGATTTAATCAACGATCTCGTTAAGCAAGGTGTTAACGCATCTGGCGAATTACCAGAAGAACCTAGTTTCTTGATGACCATATTTGTTTCTTGGTTCCCAATGATACTGCTTATTGGTGTATGGATATTCTTCATGCGTCAGATGCAAGGTGGGGGCGGTAAAGGCGCAATGAGTTTTGGTAAATCAAAAGCGCGTTTATTAGGCGAAGATCAAATTAAAACTACTTTTGCTGATGTTGCAGGTTGTGATGAAGCAAAAGAAGAAGTATCAGAACTAGTTGATTACTTAAAAGATCCGTCACGCTTTCAAAAACTTGGTGGTCGTATTCCATCGGGTGTTTTGATGGTAGGACAACCAGGTACAGGTAAAACGTTATTAGCAAAAGCTATTGCCGGTGAAGCTAAAGTTCCTTTCTTTACTATTTCAGGTTCTGATTTCGTTGAAATGTTTGTAGGTGTTGGTGCTTCTCGTGTTCGTGACATGTTTGAACAAGCTAAAAAATCAGCACCATGTATCATCTTCATCGATGAAATTGATGCAGTGGGTCGCCAACGTGGCGCAGGTATGGGTGGTGGTCATGATGAACGTGAACAAACACTTAACCAAATGCTAGTTGAAATGGATGGTTTTGAAGGTAATGAAGGCGTTATTGTTATTGCCGCTACTAACCGTCCTGACGTGTTAGATCCAGCGTTATTACGTCCTGGCCGTTTTGACCGTCAAGTTACTGTTGGTTTACCTGATATACGTGGTCGTGAGCAGATTCTTAAAGTGCACATGCGTAAAGTGCCTTTAGGCGACGATGTTAAAGCATCAGTAATTGCTCGTGGTACTCCTGGCTTCTCAGGTGCTGACTTAGCTAACTTAGTTAACGAAGCAGCTTTATTTGCTGCACGTGCAGAGCGTCGTGTTGTAGGTATGGCTGAGTTTGAAAAAGCTAAAGATAAAATCATGATGGGTTCTGAACGTCGTTCAATGGTAATGAGTGAGTCAGAGAAAGAAATGACCGCATACCATGAAGCTGGACATGCAATTGTAGGCCGTTTAGTGCCAGATCATGATCCAGTTTATAAAGTGAGCATTATGCCACGTGGTCGTGCACTAGGCGTTACTATGTACTTGCCTGAACAAGACAGATTTAGCCATAGTAAGCAGCATCTAGAAAGTAACATTTCATCTTTATACGGTGGACGTATTGCTGAAGAAATGATTTATGGTTTTGAAAAAGTATCAACCGGTGCTTCAAACGACATTGAGCGTGCTACACAACTTGCACGTAAAATGGTAACACAGTGGGGCTTTTCTCAAAAAATGGGTCCAATGTTATTTGCTGAAGAAGAAGGTGAAGTATTCTTAGGAAGAACATCTTCTAAATCATTAAATATGTCGGATGAAACTGCCCGTGCCATTGATGAAGAAATTAAAGACTTTGTTAATCGTAACTATGAACGAGCAGCAACTATCTTAAAAGAAAATGAAGATATTCTTCATGCAATGAAAGACGCTTTAATGGAATATGAAACCATTGATGCATTGCAAGTTGATGACTTAATGAATCGAGTTAAAGTTCGCCTACCGGCTGATTTTGAAGCAAAAGACTCTGACGATAAGTCAGACAAAAATGCCGATTCAAGCAAGCCATCAGCTAAAAAAGATGAAGAAGTAAAGGAAACTAAAGAGCCTAAAAGCTCAACTGATAACTCAGACATTCCAACTTCGTAGCTGATACAGTAAATTATTAAAGCCTCAATGGGTTAAATCTAACGATTTAATGCATATTGAGGCTTTATTATTTTAACTTTTTAAAACCGCTAGTCTGTTTCAGAAGTTAAAATAATAAAGAACTCGTGATAAAAGAGAATGCAGTGCGTAATCAACTTAATTGCCCTAACTCAGTACTCGATTTAGCAACCCCTCAGGTAATGGGTATTTTAAATGTTACACCTGACTCCTTTTCAGATGGCGGCAAGTTTGCAAATTTTGAACCGGCATTAGCACAAGTTAAGCGTATGATCACCGATGGCGCTACCATTATTGATATTGGTGGAGAATCTACTCGCCCTGGTGCTGCAGAGGTTAGTGAGGCAGACGAACTTGCACGTGTTATTCCTGTATTAGAAGCCATCAAAGAACGCTTTGACGTTTTAGTGTCTATTGATACAAGCAAAGCTAAAGTGATGAGTGCTGCTATCGCGGCAGGTGCTGATATTATTAATGATGTGCGTGCTTTACAAAACGATGGCTGCTTAGCTGCTGTTGCGAACAGTAATATCCCTGTTTGTTTAATGCATATGCAAGGCTTACCCAGAACAATGCAGAACAGCCCAAACTATGATGATGTTATTACCGAGATTATAGTTTTTTTTCAACAACGAATTGATGCATGTATAAGTGCGGGTATTGCGCGAGAGCGAATAATTTTAGATCCAGGTTTTGGCTTTGGTAAAACACTTGAACAAAATTTTCATTTACTTGCGCATTTATCAAAGTTTTCGGTACTCGATTTACCCATATTAGCTGGGATATCACGAAAGTCGATGATTGGTAATTTATTAAATCGAGATGTTGAGCAACGGCTTGCAGGCAGCATAAGCACCGCCATTATTGCTGCTCAGCAAGGAGCTCATATAATTCGTGTTCACGATGTTCAAGAAACTGTGGATGCATTAACTATATTAAAAGCAGTGACTGATAATCGATAATCGATAATCGCTAATCAGCTAGATAAATTAGTCACGATAATTTTTAAGATGAATAAAATAAGCATAGTGAAATAAAGGAAGATAAAAAATGTCACAAAGAAGATATTTTGGCACCGACGGAATCAGAGGTTTAGTAGGCCAATATCCAATTACACCTGAGTTTGTCATGAAATTAGGTTATGCAGCTGGTCGCGTATTAGCGGCACAAGGCACTAAAAAAGTATTAATAGGTAAAGACACCCGCATTTCAGGTTACATGCTAGAGTCTGCATTAGAAGCAGGCTTCTCTGCAGCCGGTATTGATATTGGACTTTTAGGACCTATGCCGACTCCAGGCATTGCATATTTAACTAAAACCTTCCGTGCTGAAGCAGGCATAGTTATCAGTGCTTCACATAACCCATTTTATGATAATGGTATTAAGTTTTTCTCTCAAGATGGTCAGAAATTACCTGATGATGTTGAATTAGCGATTGAAGCTGAGTTAGATAAAGAGATGAGTTGTGTTGACTCTGCTCATTTAGGCAAAGCAACACGTATTGCCGATGCAGCAGGTCGTTATATCGAGTTTTGTAAAAGTAACTTCCCAAGCCAATACTCATTAAAAGGTATGAAAATCGTAGTTGATTGTGCTCATGGCGCAACCTACCACATAGCACCAAACGTTTTTCGAGAGTTAGGCGCTGAAGTTATCGAAATTGGTACTTCACCAAATGGTACGAATATTAACCACGAATGTGGCGCAACATCGATGGCAGCAATTAGTGCAGCCGTAGTTGAGCATCAAGCTGACTTAGGTGTTGCACTGGACGGTGATGGCGATCGCTTAATGATGGTTGATCATACCGGTTATGTTATAGACGGTGATGAAAGTGTTTATGTTATTGCCTGTAATGATTTACAAAATGGCAGTATTGATGGTGGTGTTGTTGGCACATTAATGAGTAATATGGGCTTAGAACTGGCGCTTGCAGATATGGACGTACCATTTGCACGTAGTAAAGTTGGTGATCGCTATGTTATGGAAATGCTTAAACAAAAAGGTTGGAAATTAGGCGCAGAAAACTCTGGTCACGTTATTAATTTAAACCATACTTCTACAGGTGATGGTATTATTGCCGCGTTAAATGTTTTAACCGCCATATGTAATTCAGGCAAAACATTATATGAATTGCGCCAAGGTATGACTAAATTACCACAAGTCCTCGTCAACGTTAGATTCTCAGGAGACAGTGATCCGTTAGTTAATACTGAAGTGTTAGCATCGGTCGATCGCGTGAATGAAAAACTTACGGGTCGTGGGCGAGTACTTTTAAGAAAATCAGGTACTGAACCACTGATTCGTGTCATGGTAGAAGGCCCTGAACATGATGAAGTTACAGCCTTAGCAAATGAAATTGCCGACGCTGTAAAACAAGCTTTTTAGATAAAAAGTTCGATAGAGTTTAAAGTCGAATGAATAATGAGCAATTAAACATGATATTGCGTGAAATACTTGTATCTTGTCGACAGGTTAGTTAATATCTCGCCGCTTTGATTTAGGAATGATAAATGAATAGACTTTCGATAGTTGCAGCAAACTGGAAAATGAACGGCAGTTTGGCTTTAGTCAACTCAATGGTTTCAGAATTACATAACGTAACGTTAAACGAAAACGTTGAAGTAGTTGTTTGTCCTAGCTTTCCTTACTTAGCGGCATTTAGTGCAGCAAGTAAGAGTGTAAATTTATCATCAGCATTTAGTTTAGGTGCTCAAAACTTAAGCGAACATACTAAAGGTGCATTTACTGGCGAAATTTCAACGTCAATGTTGCAAGAAGTTGGAGTTAACTACGTTATTGTAGGGCACTCTGAACGTCGCAGTATTTATAATGAATCAAGCGCTTTAGTTGCAAAAAAAGTTAATGCGGCACTGACAGCAGGACTTAAACCTATTTTATGTATAGGTGAGAGTGAAGCCGAACGTGTAGCAAACCAAACCGAAGTTGTTTTAGCGGCGCAATTACAGCCCGTTATTGATGAAATAGGTATTGAAAATTTTAAAAATGTTGTTATTGCGTACGAGCCTGTTTGGGCAATAGGTACTGGAAAAACAGCATCGCCAGAAATGGCACAGGAAACCCATCAATTTATACGTGAATTTATCGCAAAAGTTGATGAAAACGTCGCAGTTAAATTGCCATTGTTGTATGGTGGCAGTGTCAATGCGAGTAACTGTGAAGAATTATTTGCACAAGCTGATATCGATGGTGGATTAATCGGCGGTGCTAGTTTAAAAGCCGAAGAATTTAAAATAATTTGTTCGGCAGCAAAGGGAAAATAAAATGTTGTATCAAGTGTTAATTGTAGTGTATTTGATCGTTGCTTTATGTTTGATTGGCTTAGTGCTAATTCAACAAGGTAAGGGTGCTGATATGGGCGCATCTTTCGGCGCTGGTTCTTCAGCCACTATTTTTGGTTCAAGCGGTTCTGGTAACTTCTTAACTAAGTCGACCACGTACTTAGCCATAGCATTTTTTGCTATCAGCTTAGTATTAGGTAACCTAACGGCAAACCGTGTTAAAGCAGGTGCCGACTTTGATGATCTAGCTGTGCCAGTAGAACAAAGTATTCCAGCTGATTCATCAGTTGTCGAACCAAAATTTGATAACGCTGATGTACCTGCAAGCGACGCTTCTGCAGAAAAAGGCAGCGACGTACCAAACTAGTTTTAAAATATTTGCAGATATGGCGGAATTGGTAGACGCGCCACCTTGAGGGGGTGGTGCCTTAGGGCGTGAGAGTTCGAGTCTCTCTATCTGCACCAAATACAGGTTCGATTAGAACCGATAAAGACCGGAATAACCTTTATAATAAGGTGTTCCGGTTTTTTTATGTCTTATAGCGTCCTATGACGGTTTGCAATATCCTATATTTTTAGTAACACTACAAGTAACATTGATGGTTCAAAACGAGACGGGTGTTACATAAATGGGTAGATTAACTAAACCACTTACCAATACAGAAGTAGATAGGGCTAAACCCAAAGATAAAGAATACAACTTGAGCGATGGCAGCGGGTTATCACTTAGAGTTAAAAAAACGGGTACGAAAAGCTGGTTATTTAATTACTTTCACCCACAAACTAATAAGCGAAAAAACTTAAGCATTGGTCAATATCCTTCGATTAGTTTAGCTGCTGCCCGAAAAAGCCGCGAATCAGCGAAAGAGTTATTAGCTCAAAAGATTGATCCTATCGAATACAAAGCTGATCAGTTACGTCAAATGTCGATAGAAGCTAGTCTCACATTAGAGGTAGTGGCTCGTGATTGGTTTACCGTTAAAAAAACGAGTATCGCTGAGAGTACAGCTAAAAGCTTGATTCGAAACATCGAAAAGCATATTTTCCCGATAGTAGGCCATCGACCTATCAATAAAGTTTCAGCACCAGAAATTATACAAGCATTAAAGCCAATTGAGGCAGCAGGAAAATTAGAAACATTAAGTAAGTTGATCGGCGTTTTAAATGAGATTATGACGTTTTCAGTGAATACAGGAGTTACTTCACATAATGCACTAAGTGGTATTAGAGCTGCATTTGAGGCCCCAAAACCTGTCCATATGCCAACGATTAAACCTGAAGGACTACCGTCGTTAATGAAGGCCTTATCGTATTCAAGTCTAGATCTAGTGATAAGGTGTTTGGTAGAATTTCAACTGCATACGATGTTAAGACCAGGCGAGGCTGCTGGTGTTGAATGGTCAGAAATAGATTTTGATGAGCAAACTTTGACTGTTAGAAAGGATCGAATGAAAAAAAACCGTACACATATTGTACCGTTAACAAAACAGACTTTAGAGCTATTAGAATTAATGAGACCAATTAGTGGCCATAGAACTTATGTTTTCCCAGCAATAAGGCAGCCTAATCGTTCTTGTACCAATGAGGTTGCTAATAATGCACTAAAACGGATTGGGTATGGAGGCATATTAGTTGCACATGGTATGCGTGCTTTAGCTAGCACAACATTAAACGAACAAGGGTTTAATAAAGACGTAATTGAAATGGCCCTATCGCACGTTGATGACAACAAAGTTCGCAAGGCCTATAACCATGCAGAGTATTTAACTCAAAGACAAGAAATGCTGAAATGGTGGTCATCTCATATAGAACAGGCTAAATATACTCTGATCGGTCTAAATTCTTAGAAAGCTATTGCAAAACATGGCTTATTCTAACTATGCTTCAGTGAATTAAAGTTTAAGAAAGCCTTCTTGGAACACAACATTTTATCAAAGGGTTAACCAATTTTTTAACAATAGTAGATATAATGAAACATTATATCTACTTTCCCTCTCTAGGCCTCACCCTACATACTTCTATCTGACGAAACCACCCTAAGTTATTGTTTTATGTACACAGTTGTGTACAAAAAATAATATAAAACGTCGCTTGAATAAATTATAGAACAAGGCAAGATAGGTGTAGTTCTTAAAAAAACCTCTTAGGAACTCAAACGACATTAGCGGTACTAAAACCACTAAATTTAAAAAATATGTTGGTAGGTGCGCCCCTCGGACGGCAATCTGAGAGGCGCGGGTCTTACTAACAAAAATAAGGAGTCACGCGAATGACACCCAACGCAAATGTACCCGATCCCCGTGTTCAGATCAATGACCTTGATGGTCGAAAAGCTACGAGTAACACCAGTTACTACCATTCAGTAACCGCCAATATAAGCACATCATCAGCAAGTATAAAAGAAGCCTGCTTATCGCGTGCTGGCAGCCTTAGTTTGATTAAAAAGACTGAAGTGCTTGATTTGGCATGTATATCGAAAAGCACCCTACATTTACGTATTCAAAGTGGTCTAATGCCACCATCAATATCACTAGGAGGTAGAAGTGTCGCGTTCGTTCAGCATGAGATACAAGCTGTATTGGCGGCGCTTGTAGCTGGCCAATCAAATGAAGAGATAAAGTACCTGATAACTGTATTAGTCAGTGTACGACAAGATATTTTTTCTAAAGAGGTGCTGCAATGCAATATGTAAACGAAATGATTGCTGCAATGAAGAGTGACGGCTTACTTGTTAATAATTTAATTTTTGATGATCTAGTCCACCGTGTTCCCACGATAGCAAAACCGAACCAAAAAGATGGTTATTATGTTGCTTTTTCAGGTGGTAGTTCAGTGTATTACGGTAATTGGATAACAGGTGTTGAGAAGGCGCATTCGTTTCAAACCAATGTTACCGCTCGTGATAACTCTTTGGCCCTTAGAGCCGCTAGAGCAGCGTATAAAGAAGCACAGCTTAAAAAGCAGCTAGCAAGTGCGAAGCAATGTCGAACTCAATGGGAAAATGCTCGCGCAGTTTTAACGCACCCATACCTTGTGATAAAACAGATTAACCCATACTCGATTCGTGTCGACAAACACAATAATTTGCTTGTACCAATCATGGATGAACAAGGTGAGTTAATTAACCTGCAATATATTTTTCCTCAAGGTGATAAACGTTTCAATACAGGTGGGCGCGTTAAAGGGGGTGCTTTACAGCTAGGCACTTTAACAGAGCAAACAACGCTATTAGTGTGCGAAGGCTATGCTACCGGCTGCTCTTTACATGAAGCTACTGGTTTACCCGTCGTTGTGGCGTTTAACGCGGGTAACTTGGAAAGTGTTTGTATTCGTGTAAAACAGCTAAACCCAAGATTACGTATTATACTTTGTGCTGATAATGATCATCAAACCAAAGTGAAAACCGGTCACAATATTGGCCTAGAAAAAGCTCAATCTATTGCTGATAAAACTAATGTTCAAGTTTTGTGGCCAAATTTCGAAAGTAATAATTCAGGTAGCGATTTTAACGATATTCATTGCCAATTTGGATTAGAAACACTTCGTTCTATGCTGTTATCAGCAATTAATGTAGGTGCGAAATAATGGCCATTAAATTCAAAATGGATTACGCGGACGAAGTGAAGAAGCGCGGCTTAGAACACATGCTTCAACCAACACCTAATTCAAATGCCGAGCCTATTCCTAATCAAGCTGAAACTGAATCATCACAAGTAACTATTGCAAATAACCCATCGCTTGGTGAAATTCCGCCCCAAAATTTGGGTATGAGAACAATACCTAACGACTTTAACCCCGCTGATATTCCCCCGCGAAATTGGATCATAAACAAATATATTCAAGGTAATTACATAACACTTATAGCCGCTGCTGGTGCAACCGGTAAGTCTATATTTACATTAACATTGGCCGTATCTGTAGCACTAGGTAAAGATTTACTCGATATAGGAACTACCGTGCAAGGTAATGTGCTTGTAATCAATAATGAAGATGATGACGTTGAATTAGACCGCAGGTTAGCTGGGATTTTTAAACTTTATCGGATTAGAAACCATGAAGTCAATAATAGGCTTTTTTTGAAAAGTGGTTATGGTAAACGTATTACGATTAGTACTAAGAATGGGCAAACGATGATTAGGTCGCCTGACGTAGATAAAATAATAGCCGAGATTAAGCGTTGTGACATTAAGGTTCTGATTATTGACCCATTTGTTAGTACCCACCAAGAGCAAGAAAATGACAATTCAGCACTTGATGAAGTGATGAGTTACTACCGGCAGATTGCGAGTGAAACAGGTGTAGCGATTGTACTTGTTCACCATACTCGAAAAAATGGTGATGAATCCGATAGGTTCGCGGGTGATGTAGATTCAATGAGAGGTGCAAGCTCGACTAAGGACGCAGCAAGATTGTGCTTCACATTAGCGAAGATGGGGGAAAAGTCAGCAAACGACCATGGTATTGAATGGCGTGAACGTCACCAGTTAATACGCTTAGATGATGCAAAAAACAATTTCACTTTAAATGCAGGTAAACCTAGGTGGTTAAAGCTGGAAAGTGTACTTATTGCCAATGGTGAATGGTTAGGTGTTCCTAGAGCTTATGATTTACCCAAGCCCGAAACTTCCAATAAGGCTACAGCAGAATCAAAAGAGCATACCATTTTTAGCTATATCGTTCGTGGGGTGCTTGCGGTGAATGGCAATGAAGGTGGTGGTGTAAAACGTCCCATACTGTTGGAACAACTGTTAAAAGAAACCACACATGGTAAATCTAAAATCGAAGGTGACTTAAAAGGGTTACCCATCGGTTCATCTAAATCTAGAAGGGTGAACGTAGATGGTATTTTCTATCGGGTTCACCAAGTAGATGGTACACATGCCAACGCAGCTAAGACCGTTTACGTGATTGTTGATTAATAGATACCCAGTTACCCGTATTTTACCCAGTTATATGCGGGTAACGTGTTTTTATTGGCCTAGGGGATAGTTTACCCGCTTACCCACTAAAACCACAGGGTAAGCCCGTGAAACATGCCGTGAAACCACTGTAAATGCTGAATACCCACGTACCCACTTACCCGTCTACTACGTAGATGAGCCTAAGGTGGGTACGGCTCAACTGCCGTAGTAACATGAATGTTATGTGTATCAAATGAATATTAAAAGTAGAGGTGGACCATGCAAGAGTTAAACACTAAACAAACGCGTTTTGTTGAAGAATTTACGGTTGATTTTAACGCGAGTCAGGCAGCCGTTCGCGCTGGTTATTCTGAAAAGTCATCTCGCGCTATTGGTTGTGAGTTGTTGACAATACCTAACATCAAAAAGGCTATCCAAACGCGGGTAAAAGAGCTATCTAACGACGCTTTAGTTAACCGAGAACTCATTATTAGTGGTTTACTTGCTGAGGCGACTAACTATAGCGATAAGAGCTCTCATGCGGCTAGGGTTAGCGCTTGGTCACAGCTTGCTAAAGTGTCAGGCCTTAACATAGAGAACAAGCCTCATGACGATGTTACAGAGTTCTTACGTGACTTAACAGAGCGAAACGCGGCCAGTCGGGCAGTAAAAGGGTTGTTGCCTAAGAACCATATTGATTTAGACAATTACGACAACTATGGCAACCGCATAAGGCAGTAACGTTACAAAAAAGGGTACCCAGCCCCCCCCATGGACCAAATTCAAAAATTTGGCGGGGGCATTTATATGATAGATGGTTGTAGATATATATCGATGCTTTAAGAAACGTCAAAATGTAGTTTTTGGTGTTTTAAGTGTGAACCAGCGAAATAAAAAATATTAAGTATTTAAAGTGGAATAACAATGATTGAATCCGATAATGACTTAGCAAAATGGTTTTCCGAGGAAATATTTGTAGAATTTAATGAAGCTAAAGTGTACCAGAGTTGTTTACCAGAATTTAGCCTGGTAAAAATACGAACAGGTGTAGAGTTGCTTATTGACTATCTTTACGGTGATTATGATAGTGGAAGTAACAATTTGTTGTTCGATAAAATCAATCAACTACATAAAAGTAATATCATAAATCCGAACATTACGTCACTTTTACATACAATAAGAAAACTTGGCAATACTGGTGCACACAAGTTTTCTTTTACAAAAAACGTAGATAAAAATCAAAGTGGCGACATTAATAAAAATGCTATTCAAGCTGTAAAAACATTTAGAATATTATTAGAAGATGTATATACGAGCCAATCAGGCAATTTTATTAATGAATTAAAGGTAGTTCATACGGAACTAAATCTAGAACACTACCTATTAAAGGTGTTCATAATGGGTGAAAGAGATCTACAAACAATTACAGATTTAGTTGTACTTCTATACGCCAAGGCTAGCAGTAATAAAACTAAAGACAAATTTCTATTAAATAGAGCAATAGATATAGCTAAGTCCAGTAATAATAAATGCCCTCAATTGAGCTTTTTGTTAGGTAAAATGATCTTAGATGGTTGTTTTAATGATAGTAGGCTTGATGAAGGCTTAGATTATTTAAGGCTAGCAATATCATTAGGCAATATAGATGCTTGTATACGTTTTGCATTAATTTGTGGCGAGAAAGATATATGTGTTGATGAGGTCAAAACCTATACAGATATAGCCTATGAAGCCAATGTATTTGATTCTTTTAACCTAGTTTGGCGAGTATACAACGGATCTTTTAAATCAGTACCTATGAACATGGACCTTTGTATAGAAGCTCTTGAAAAAGGTGCAAAAGGCACGTGTGAGTGGGCAATTAGCTTTAATTGTCTTTTAGCTCAAATTTTTACAGAAGAACAGTATGGAATTGTTGATTTTAAAAGAGCTTATGAGTGTCTAAATAAAGTTAAATTGTCAGATAAAAAAATGGCCAACAAGATTGAAAAAATAGTTAAAAGCAATTTTTATAAGATAACGGAAAATAAAAAAGTAAAAGAGCTACCAGGATTTAATACAATGTTAAGAGCATCACCTGTATCAAATGCTCTATCACCGTTATCAAATGCTCTATCATTGGTTAATTATAAGCACTACCTTAGGTGATTAAAACTCGATATGCGACTTTAAATTTTAATCTCACCCTCAAAAAAGTTACCACATCGGTCGTTCGACATAAAACATTAAAGGGTAACTTTGTGCGCTAAGCGGAATAAAACCAATCAAAATATCAAACGTCAATTTTCTGATCACATAGCGGACATAATTTATTTGTTCTATCTCACTATGGGGCAAAAGCCCCCTAGGAGATCATCTTACACTTTATGAAAGCTAAAAATTAAAGACCTTCCCCCACTCTCTTTCAATAATTAGTTGCCCAACTATTGGTGGGCACTGCATAATTGTGTATTTTGTGACTGTAATCTACAAAACACCAAGACATTTTGGTAAGTAAAATAGAGCTAAAATCATGATATATTTGGTATAATCACTCAGTGCAGAGGATCGGAGGGCGTATGGTCGAAATCAACAAGAAAAGCTTAGAAGCAAAGAAAAATCATCATCATGTTTGGGCTAGTTATATGAGGCGGTGGGCATCCGATAACAAGAACGTTTTCTACACCACCAAAAAGAACAACAACATTATTCGAAATGACAGCGTTAAAAGCATTGCTGTTGAGCGTGATTTTTATCGAGTTCAGCCACTTACACCTGACCATGTGGAAGTTATAAAAGGATGGTCATCTAAAAGCCCCGAAGACCTACATGAACTGCATATGTCTTATCTAAATGATTATATGAAAATGCAATATATGGAATCCTTGTATAAGCAGAGTGGCATTAAAAACGAAGAAGCAGATAAAATGCTTGAGGCTTGGAAGTGCAACGGTATTGAAAATTTTCACACGGCTCATGAAGATGAGGTTAAAGATGTATTAAAAGCACTGGCAAATCGTGATTTATCTGTACTTGATAACGACCGGAATATGATTTATTTCTTGCAGTTCTTCGGTCACCAGATTGCTAGAACCAAGAACTTTAAAGATTCGATAGGTGCTGGACTGGATAAATCTAGACCTAGTTTAGATAAAGCCACGGAAGAACAGGTAAACCATATAATGAAGCTGACTCAAGAGTCTTGGTGGTTCATTGGATATATGTTTGGAATGAGTATGGGGCGGTCACTGTACTTAGATAGAAAAGACGATATTCATTGCTTGCTTATCAATGATACAGATACACCGTTTATTACCTCTGACCAGCCGATTGTAAATATTCATCAAGTATTGACTGACGAGATTAAAGCACCAGAAGACCATGAGTGCGACTTCTACTACCCAATATCACCAAACGTGGCTTATATGATTAACAAATCGAATCGTTTTCCACGCGGTAGAGTTCAAGTATCGGTTGATGACGTAGAAGAAATGAACATCAAGCTGGCTAAAAAAGCCAATTTTCATATTATTGGTGACAGTAAAGAATCACTTAAGCCATATAAAAAATATGTAAAAACCAACCTCAATGCTATTAAAGACCTTGTGGAGTAAATTTGTACATTTTTCATATATGGTGTAACGGGGCAGGTCTTTAATTTTGAAATAAAATCTTCAATTTGTGGTTTATAAGTCGCAATGGGGCGAAAGCGCCATAGAAAAATCACCTATTATGTCAACTCCCCCTGAAGATAGCTGACATAAAAATAGAGTTGATTACTTTAATAATTAAGTCGGTTTTGTGGCAGTAGTTATCTTTTCAAACTAAGCCGTATCTGTCAGCTTATGGCTATCAGTTAACCTAAAGAATAGCCAACAGCTAACGTCAACAATGCGCACTTTGAAGCCAAAGTGCCAAACGTCCATTTTAGAATCTTAGTTTCACAGATTTTCATGGGGGAAAAATAACTGAAACCGCCCCCCACTACCTCAACCTAAGTCAAAGTAGCGGGGGATTTTGGCCTCGGTCATGGCTGATCTCAGTTTTCGCAAGAGACGGTCAGCCTGACAATCGTTTGAGGGGTAGGAGGGAGTATTTCGACCGAACTTCCGGCAGGAGGCCAATTTCTGACATAAAGATTTAATAAGCGCTTTATTCTCCGTTATTGAACAATAATTTAAATTTAGAAAGAAATTCTTCTTTATTTAAATATACCCTGCTAAAAATTGATTAATTGGTAATCTTCTCCTATATGTTATTTAGTCAAAATTAACACAGAGCCACATTACGAATATTATTTTGCAGAATTAAATTATTATGTCATCGAAACTTCAAATTCATTTAAAAGAGTAAAATTTAATAATAAATAGAAAATCAGTACTTTTAAATACACATTTAACATTTATCATTCACGTTATTTAAGTAGTAAAACCTAATATAGGTGTGCATGAAAAATTTAGAAATATGAGAATATAACTAAAGGAATGCACATGAATAAAATACGCTTGTCATCTCCACAGCTAATTAAAACTAAGATCATTGCTTTAGTGTTAGCTACATTAACTTTAGCAATGGCACCGGCAAAAGCTGAGATTGTAATCAACGAAGTTGACGCCGACCAAACAGGCACAGATAGCGCCGAATTTATTGAACTTTATGATGGTGGTGTTGGATTTTCTGACTTATCAGGCTTATCTATCGTGCTATACAATGGCTCTGATGATGCTTCTTATTTAGCATTTGATTTAGATGGTTTTAGTACAAACGCTGATGGTTATTTTGTTTTGTGTGGTAATTCAGCCAATACAGCCAATTGTGATTTAGATGTTTCACCCGAAACGAATCTTATTCAAAACGGCGCCGATGCTGTGGCATTAGTCACGGGAGATGCCGCTAATTATCCTAATGATACGCCCGTATCAACAACCAACCTCCTCGATGCTCTCGTCTACGATACTAATGATAGGGACGATACTGGGTTACTGGTTTTACTTAACCCAGGCCAACCACAAGTTAATGAAGATGGGACGGGTAATAAGGATACAAATTCGAGTCAACGTTGTGCAAACGGTTCGGGAGGTTTGCGTAACTCAGACACTTACGAGCAACATATACCGACACCGGGGTTTTCGAATACATGCGGGGTTACTGATATTTTGATCAATGAAGTTGATGCTGACCAAACGGGTAGTGACAGTGCTGAATTTATTGAACTTTATGATGGTGGTGTTGGATTCTCTGACTTAACCGGCTTGTCTGTCGTGCTATATAACGGCTCTGATGATGCGTCATATTTAGCATTTGATTTAGATGGTTTAAACACTAATGCGAATGGCTATTTTGTACTTTGTGCGAATGCCGCGACTACGCCAAATTGTGATTTAGATGTTTCACCCGAAACGAATCTTATTCAAAACGGCGCCGATGCTGTGGCATTAGTCACGGGAGATGCCGCTAATTATCCTAATGATACGCCCGTATCAACAACCAACCTCCTCGATGCTCTCGTCTACGATACTAATGATAGGGACGATACTGGGTTACTGGTTTTACTTAACCCAGGCCAACCACAAGTTAATGAAGATGGGACGGGTAATAAGGATACAAATTCGAGTCAACGTTGTGCAAACGGTTCGGGAGGTTTGCGTAACTCAGACACTTACGAGCAACACTCTCCTACTCCTGGTTCAGAAAATGTCTGTGGCACTACTCCTCCTACGAATAACTTTGGCGTATGTAATGACATCGCAACGTTTATCCATGATGTTCAAGGTGCAGGCACAGTTGGTCCATTAAATGGTAATACAGGCGTTATAATCGAGGCAGTAGTAACAGCTAATTACCAAAGTAGTGGTTCGTTAGGTGGGTTTTATGTTCAAGAAGAAGATACTGAAGCTGATGCAGACGCAACTACTTCTGAAGGACTTTTTGTATCTGATATTACAAATGCGGTAAACGTTGGCGATGTTGTTCGAGTTCAAGGTACAGCGAACGAAAGCTTTGGCCTAACAGAGATTAATAATGTTTCACAATTAGCTGTTTGCGGTAATGGAGCCGTGAGTGCGTCTACCATTACTTTACCTGTGATTTCACTCGATGAGCTTGAAAGTGTTGAAGGAATGTTGGTTTCTTTATCTCAACCGTTAACGGTAAATGAGAATTTTAATCTAGCGCGTTTTGGTGAAATAACTCTTTCAGACAGCAGAACATATCAATTTACTCACAACAGTTTACCTAATGTTGCGGGCTATGCGTCACATCTTGCAAGTCTGTCGCTAAATCAATTGATTTTGGATGACGCTAATACATCTCAAAATCCAGAACCCGTTATTTATCCAGCCCCAGGTTTGAGTGCGAGCAATACTTTACGCAGTGGTTACACCACGAGTTTAACAGGGATAATGAGTTACGGATTTAGTAAGTACCGGATTCAACCGACAGAAGTTGTTAACTTTAGTGCAGATAATTCTCGTACTCCTATGCCAGAAGACGTAGGAGGAGACTTCAAAATAGCAAGTATAAACGTGTTGAACTACTTTACAACGATAGATACCGGTGGCGCGCTTTGTGGACCTTCTTCTATAGGTTGCAGAGGAGCAGACAGTGCTTTGGAATTTACCCGTCAACGAGACAAAATAATTAATGCTATTAACACCATTGATGCAGACATCTTAGGGCTGGTCGAATTAGAAAACAACGCAACTGCGTCATTAGCTGATTTGGTCAGTGGCCTTAATGCGGTTGCCGGTGCTGGAACTTATGCTTATTTAAACACCGGTACTATTGGAACTGATGCGATAAAAGTTGGGTTTATTTATAAACCAGCAAGTACTTCACCAAGTGGCGCGTTTGCAATACTAGATAGCTCAGTTGATCCCTTGTTTCTTGATACCAAAAACAGACCAGCACTGGCGCAAACATTTAGTCTGCCTAGTGGCGAAAACTTAACCTTAGCCGTTAATCACTTTAAATCTAAGGGTTCAAATTGTGACTCCATTGGAGACGTTAATATAAATGATGGGCAGGGCAACTGTGCTGGAACTCGTGCAAATGCAGCGACGGCATTGGTCAACTGGTTAGCAACAGATCCAACAGGGAGTTCTGATCCTGATTTCTTAATACTGGGTGATTTAAATGCTTACGCGATGGAAGACGCTATAACTAATATTACTAATAATGGCTATACTAATCTTGTTGATGCGTTTATTGGTTCAACAGCATATTCCTTTGTATTTAGCGCTGAAGCGGGGTATTTAGATCACGCACTTGCCAGTGCAAGCTTAACCGACAAAGTTAGTGACGTTACCGAATGGCATATTAATGCCGATGAACCTCGGGCGCTTGATTACAATACTGAATTTCAAACACCAACACAGCAAAGTAACTTTTACGCGCCAGATGTTTATCGAATGTCAGATCACGATCCTATCATTATTGGGTTTAATTTTGCTCCTATCGTAGTGGAACCTGATACCGACGGTGATGGTGTACCTGATAACTTCGATAATTGCACGCTAAAACCGAACCCTGCACAAGAAGATACCAACGGCGACGGTTTCGGTAACATTTGTGACCCAGACTTAAATAATGACAGTATTGTTAATTTTACCGACTTCAATATGATGCGAGCTGTGTTTTTTACTAATGATCCTGATGCTGATTTGAATAGCGATGGTGTCGTTAATTTTATTGACCTTGGAATAATGAGATCACTGTTTTTCCAACCACCGGGCCCCAGTTTATTGGTGCCATAGCATTACTTAGTCGAACAAAGGCTTAAAAGAAAAGCAGTATATTGCTGAATAATAATATATAAAAACAATAAGTAAGGAAGTGAAATGAAGTTTATAAAACGAATAAAAATAACGAGTGTACTAGTATTGGCGCTTTTAATGAGTCCGTTTGCCGCGCAAGCAGGGTTTATTACCTTGTCGCCGACAACAATAGTGACAAACCTTAATGATGGTGATTTCATCACTATGGACATTTTGATAGACTTTACAGCTGAGCCGACAATAGGTGGAGGCTTTGATATTGTCTTTGACCCTTTGGCATTGGGTTTTCAAAACCTACTCATACCCCCCTTCGCTGATCCACTTTTTTTTCGTCCACCTGATCTTTTTCCTGGGCTGCTTTCTGGGTGGGCATTTGGTGATTTTAATGGCTTAACAGGCTCTGCGGTATTGGGAAGTATTACATTTCAAGTGCTTTCAACAATGGGGGCTAGCACCAGCGTATCGACACAAGAAAATCTCTTCCCTGTGGGGCCTTTTGTAAGTGCAGTTACGTTTCGTCCAATGCCTGTGACGTTCAATAGTATTGATTTAACCCGAGCATCTGCACCACCGACAGTCCCAGAACCATCTACACTAGCTATCTTCGCATTAGGCATTATGGGCTTAGCATCACGTCGCTTTAAGAAAAAATAGCGTATAGCTTTACATGCGAGCCATTTAAGCACCTTAACCGGTGCTTTTTTGTTGGTGCTCTTCTATTATATGAAAAAGGGGCGGGTGACCGCTTAGCAAGTTTAACTAAACAGTTTTATTTTATGAGGTGTTAATATGATTACGTTAGGCATGTACAGACCTTAAAGGGACTCCTGAGTGTTGCATAAGATAAGTTGTCATTGGCAGAGTTGAATAACTGTCTATATCTGAACTAGAACAAACCTTATTTAACGCTTAAATATCGAGGCTAAACCTGACTTTCGTAGTAAGCTCAAAGCTGCAACTAATCTTTACCTCTAAACGCTCACTTATGCCACTTTGCTGACATTAGGAATTAATATTGAAATGAAGTTTTCGATTATATTTTCTATTACTGACTAGTGTTCATGGCTTTTTTAATTCATTTATTTTCTCATATGTTAAAGTTGTTTTTTAATAATTATTTTATCTTGTAAAGGACTACCTATGCTTTCTCCCGTAGAACCAACAAATATACAGTTAGCAGCTTCCTATATAGGAATAGCTAAAGACCTAGGCTTACTATTTGCGGGAGTTACAGCAGGTGTTGTTGCTATCAAAAGTTTCAATAGGTGGAGAGATGAAACTACTTTCAAGGCTAAGTTTGAGTTAGCTAAAGAAGTTATTGAAAATACTTATAAGATACGTGACCACCTGTTAGAGATTAAAACACCTAACTGGTTATTTAGAAAATGTATATCCGGTGTGGGTTATAGCCATTACAACCCAGAAAATATAGCATCAGAAAGATATACCAAGGTTATCGAACCAATCAAAGACACAATGCAACATTACCAATCCTTAAGTTTACAAGTCGAAGCATTACTAGTTGATGGTAAAGCCAAAGATATGAGGGAATTAACCTTTCTAGCAGACCAAGTTATTAGTAGTTTGGATCGCTGTTTATCTGTTGCCGCCTATTCAGATAAGATAAAGCAGAATCTAGAAGAAGCTACTGACGATGAAAGGAAAGCCGTTTGCTCTAAGAAACTTAAGGAGTCTATGGTTACCTTAGACTCCTTAAGAAGAAGGCATATTAACTTGGAGTTGGGTTTTGATACAAGTAGTCATATTCGTCACACTGATGGTTATATGAGGGATAAGCCAGATTGTGACAACTTAGAGTACTGCATTAATAATGTTGTTAATTGTATTAAGCCATATTTAAAAGGTGAGTAATATATGGTAAAAATTTTTGAACAATGTCCCCTTAGCACACTTTGCTGACATTTCACTATTTCGGTTTTATGACTTCTCTGTGCGCATTGAAGACATTAGCCCAAAAGTATTTGCCATATATTTTCTCATGGATCTTTTAGGTCTATTACTAAGCCGGCTCAGTAATAGACCTAAAACACGACAACAAACGTCTATTTTATTGATCTTATTGTAATTAATACATTTTTCTATGAGGGATATTACTGCGCGGGCTTAGTAATCCACTATTTTTGATAAAAAAGTTGATTACAATGGTTTCTAATGCTTTGAAGTTATGGGATATTAATGTGAATTAAATAAAAAATTATGAAACGGATATTACTGAGCCGTATACGTAATAAGCTGTTAGGCATACAAGGAGTATCAGAGAATGTGGGTAACTCAAACGTATTTAGGAACTGTTGAGCCAGAAGCGAAAGTTTTTGTTTATTATCTTTTTGAAGACTACAACACCGATCAATCAGACTTTACTAATGCAGTTCAAATTGAATTAGAGAAAATTGGGGCTGTACATGAATCTAATGTTTCATTACTTATGCCTAATCCAAGGTACGCTGCGCGTATCGAGGCAGAAGTCCGCAGTATAGAAAAACTCTGGTGGTCTTTATCAGGAAAACTTCCGGGCTTGTTAGTTTCAACTAAGCCATTGTCCGAGTTTAAAGAAAGTATAGGTAACTATTATTTTGCTTCATTCGAGAGTACATCTCCTTATAAAGCCGCGGAAACTCTTCAAGAAGTTCGAAAGTTAGCGAATGAACAATTGGCTTGGGAACATAATAACAAGCCCGTAGAAGCTCAAAAATCATTCTTTAAAAAACTATATGACGCAATTGAAGCGAAACCTGGTGTAGCTGGATTCAATATTGATTTGAAAAAATTAAAAGGTTGAGCATAGTATGCCTAACAAGGCACTTAAACGAAACTAAAACAGTGGGTTACGTTTCGCTGCGCTACACATTTTAACCCACTGTTTTAGTCCGCTTAGTGCGGCGTTAGGTTTATCCATCATAGTGGAGTAAGTCTTGAAGTTTCGAGAAATAAAACCAGAAGTGTACGGAATTACATTTGGTGTTTTTGTTGTTGTCCTTTTTGTTTTTCTTATGCAGTTATCTGAAAAAATAATTAATCACCCTATGCTAGATGATTACATTACTCGCCTTTTGGATGGAAAGGAGAGCCTGATACCAATTACAGTTATTGTTGCTGTTACTTTGTTCATGGTTAAGGAAGTACTTGAATATAACCGTAAAGAAAAAGCAAATAGTCGGAAATTAAATGCTTATAGGATGTTACTTGCAGAAGAATTAGAATTAAACTTTGGGGCTTTAAAATCTATAGATGGAACTTGTAGCGAGCTAGAAAGTAATAAAGATGAATGGCGAGGGGCAACATACGAAGCAAAGTTTAAAGAGTCAGACAGTTTGTATGTTCATGCTACCTACAATGGCGATTTAGTACTTTGCAACCCTGTACGTAAAGTCAGGATGCAGTAATATGACAAACTATTGGTGAGTATTGCTGAACTTGATGAGGATTTTTACTTTAAAGTTAAGAATGGCTATAAATATGTTACTGAATTGGAACATCTATATTCAAGCATTATTAAAGGATTACAGGCAAAGGATAATTATGAGCCATTCCCATCGGACATTACTCAATCAGGCTTTTTAGGTTACGCTTTAGCCGAAGTAGGTCGTATTGAACCAGAGCTAAAAAAACTATACAAGGAATGCGCAGGCAGTATTGAATTGAAAGCTCGTATAAGATAAACATAACAACATTTAAACGGAACAAAAACAGTGGGTTAAGTTTCGCTTCGCTACACATTTTAACCCACCATTTTTGTCCGCTTAATGCGGCGTTATAAAGCAAATGGAGATCGTGCATGAGTCAACAATATCTTGATAGTACTATCAGCCTTTATGCAAAAATAGAACTTCAGTTAAAATATTTCGCAAATCGAGGAAATGCTATACAGAACACTTTATTAGTTATTGGTGTTCTAACATCTGGGGGACTTTGGCTCTTGGTGGCTCAAGTTTTGCCTCAAGTATTAATGTGGCTTGGAGCTATATTTAGCACTTTAACGACAGGGTTAACTTTGTATATGTACTCTTCAGGAGTGAATAAAAAGCGCCAAAAAGCTATCGAACTGCACTCAGAAGTATCAGATTTATTGGGTAAAATACGTGGAAATCCTAAACTTACAGATAATGAGTTCTGGCCAATATATAAAGACTTGGAACACAAAATTGATACATTAATGTTTGGGCTTGAGTAATGCTTTATAACAAGTTGCTCAAGTTCGTTCGAAAACTCACTGGGACAATTAACAGTTGGCTTTGCGCTTCGCGCAAGTATAGCCAACAGCCAGTTGCCCCTTAGCAAAGCGTTAGAACACAAGGTTGAATATGAACTCCAAAGAATCGATTAAATATGAGTTAAATAAGCTTGGTACTGATGCGAAAGATATATCTGATATATTGAAAGGTAAAATAACAGATAAGAGTTTTAAAATTGAATATCAAAAGTGGTATACCAAAGCTATTGGGTTAGTCTCATTTCTTGCTCCTGATCGCGCCTCAGAATTTAAATCATATTATGAAATTGATCCTAAAAGAAAATCCTTGTCTTGGGGGACATGGGTAATTCAAGATTATGTCAAAGGAGTCGCTCCAATTCTTAATGGGTTTGATTCAGCAGAACAGGCTGGTAGCTGTTTGTTTAATCAACACTCATTATTGCAGTCACTAAATTCAAGAATCGATGGGGTTTTGGCAAATGCAGAATTAAGCATTTATGCAGAAATTAAAGATGCCGAGTTATCGTCATGTAATCAGTTGATAAAAATCAGCCCTAGAGCTGCTGGCGCCCTAGCTGGAGTTGTGCTGGAAGGCTACCTCCAAAAAGTTGCGGAAAATCATAATGTAGTAATTAAGAAAAAGTCACCAACGGTAGCTGATTTAAATGATCCGCTAAAAAAAGAGGATATATACGATATTCCTACATGGCGTAAAGTCAGCTACCTAGCAGATATTAGAAATTTATGTTCTCACAAAAAAGATGACGAGCCTACAAAAGAGCAAGTTAGAGAGTTAATTGACGGTGTGAATTGGGTTACTAAAAATGTGTTCTAACAAGTCAATTAAAAGGGCTGAAAACCTCGGGATATCTAGCTTCGCTCGTAATTTAGCCCACAACTTTTAGCCTCTTATGGAGGAGTTCTAAGCCTAGTTATAGTTTGGAGTAACATGGATTTATTTAGTCAACAAATAGGACTTGTAGATGACTGTCTCAGAGCTTGTGTCTACTCTGACTTTATCTGGAGACAAAGTCCTTCAGAAGATAGTGCTTGGTTGAGTATTGCTGATATGTGCTATGCCGACCTAGTCATAAGTTGGAATAGTCTATTTGGTCAAAACAGCCAAGAAACACATTGGAAAAACTTTGTTGGTCAAATAACTTTAAATGAAAGCAAAAAATTAAAATTATTTGATAAAGAAATGCTTATTTCTTATCTAAATATTACAGAGTCCGAATGGGCTGCTTACCATAAAGAAATGGTAAATACACGTAATACGCGTGTAGCACATTTAAATGTAGCAAAGTCTATCAAGCAACTTCCCAACTTAACAATCGCCATGCATTGTTGCTATTTGTATCGTGATTGGCTAATGAAGTTATTACAATTAAAACAAAATGACGGTTTAGCTGTAAAAGTCAGCGGACAACGTTCTAAAGATGCTGTAAAAATTTATAGTCAACAAATACAGTCAGCATACTCCGGCTTATAAGTCATTAAAGCAGGAAAATTTGCAGTTGGCTGTTTTCACTGCGTTCAACATTATAGCCAACTATAAATTTCCTCTTAATGAGGCGTTATCGATACAAAAACTAATCTGAATTCAATTCTAGCCAGTAAGTGCTAATGACCGCTTTGTGGCAGTAGTTATCCTTTCAAACTAAGTCTTAATGTCTGCAATTGGCAAGGAGCTGAAGTATTGATTTAGTCACTTGTAACTTCTTCAATGCGCACAAAACAGTCTTCTCTACGCTGCTTCTGTTTTGCAAATTGGCAAAAGTTAGTGTTTCAAAATGTCTTGCCAAAGGCGGCATTGATCTTATTGCTGAGGGTCAGCTTGGTTAGCTTGATATTAAAAAATATCTATTTAAGTCTGAGCTATAACAAATAAATTGGCGTCTAAATTAGACAGAGAAATGATAGAGCTAACCTAATCAACTTTATGTTTAAGTTAGCTAATTTTGAATGTGTACGTTTAGCTAAACTTTAGTACTTACTATTGGAGTAGGTTGATGTTCATGCTGGTGTTCATGTGCACTTTTATGCTCTTCATGGCCTTTAGCATTGTTAGCGAAAGGTTGTCCATTATGATAGTGATAACCTTCGCATAAGCCCTTTTCAACTGACTTCTTACTACAGTTATGACCGCCGTTTTTATCCGTTCTACCACTATGTGCTGATGCTTGACTAGTTAAAAGTACAATAGCAACTAACCCAATTAAGATTTTTTTCATACTTATTCCTTGTGATTATTATAAATAATATCCTATATATTAAGCAGATAACTTTCATACATTTGGAAAAGGATGTCAACAGCTTTTCATTCAACATTTAGTGGCTACGAACAGTGGTATTGTTATAAAGACTTAGCTTTGATCCGCACAGCCATGAAAGAATTTCAAGATACGGACAGTTAAGTTGGTGGCATAAAGATCATACTAACGGCTTGAGTGTTAAAGGTTCGTCATTGTTCCCGCAAAGCGCTACTTACCTTTATATTTTTACAAAAGTGACGAGTAGCATTTTGGAGTATTTAGATATTAAGTCTAAAAGTTTAACGGTTTAACGGTTTAACGGTTTTATGTAGTGGCCAACTCTTTTTGGCCACAAATTTATATTCAAGCCATATCATTTCTCTGACTCATTTTTGTCTAGCACAGAATATAAGGCAAAAAATAAAGGCGACTTGACGGTATACTAAACTTTAATATTATTGCTCTTAACAAACTTAACTATTGACTCCAAGTCACCAAAAGTGTCTAAAAGCATTTTCATTGCGTGCGTCCTTACTTGCTCGTCTTCATCTCTAGCCAGAGTGCACCAAGTTTTAATTAATACGTTAGGGGGATTTAACTGTTGTTTTTTAACCTCGATATGATTACTCATGATAATTCCATTTATTGAGAGTCCATACATAAAAAGTAGTAAACATTTTTCGTTTCTGCAATAGTGATAAAAACTACTAGCTCCGAGGCATGAACATTGAAATCATTCTATTTTCTTCTATTGGTAACAACTTTATTAATTAACTCGGCAAATGCTCATAATGTCCCTAGCTCATGGACTAAGACCAAGCAGACCGCGAGGGATAAAGTGTACTTCGATCATTCAGTCACCAAATATTGCAGTTGTCCTTATGAATCTAAAGGCACTAGCGGCGGTGTTGTCGATACTGAAACCTGCGGTTATGAAGGCTCTCAGGCAAAATATAAGAATGCTATTAACGTCCTCGATTGGGAGCATGTAGTACCAGCTTCATTAACGCCTGCTCGACAAATGGACTGTTGGGTTAATGGCAACCGCAATCAATGCGAAAGAACTTCACAAGAAGCCAAGAATATCATCTTTGATTTGCATAACCTTGTGCCAGCAGTAGGACAAGCTAACCGTATAAGGTCTGACTCTCGCTATGGAATAATCCAAGGTGAAGAAAGGCAGCTTGGGACCTGTGATTTTGAATGGACTAACGAGATCGTAGAGCCTTCTGATGTTATTCGGGGTGACCTAGCGAGGGTGTGGCTATATATGAATCATAAGCACAATGTAGCTATCTCTGAGGATGAACTATTAATGTTCCTTAAGTGGTCACGCATAGATCCGCCTAGTGAATGGGAATTTATTAGGAATGCTAGGATTAAAGAGATCCAAGGTAACTCTAATGTTTTCGTGGATATGTTTTATGATTAACTACTTTCTCTGGCATAGCGGTCGTTCAAGGTAGATGATTTTAAGACTGTAATTGCCACAAAGCCGACCTAATTTAGGCGCAAATTTCTCAAAGTAAATAGCACCATTGCAGACGTTCAAACTTAAGGATTTAAAGGCGATTTATTCGACAAAGAAGACATTAGCTGCTTTTCAGTAACAGTCGTCAAAGTCACATTTCTGGGATTCACAGTAGCAGTAAGAATAATAGCGTGTAGCATCAATTTTAAGTATTAACCGGCTGAAATTATTTGTAGTATTAGGCTCATATATAACATTGGAAGTAATTCATGAGCGTACTACAAGAAGCGAAGGATTTTATAATTAACAGGGTGTTTGAACCAGGGCTTAGTTCCGACAAAGTTTCAGGAAAAATAAAGAATGTAATTAACAATCAACGGCCCTGGGTAAATAGCTTTGCTAAGGTGGGAGACCTATATCAATATCTTGAACACACAGCCTTAAAAGGTTATGAAAACGAAGCATATCAACAATTAACTGGGTTAGGACTTGATACATATGAAAGCGTATTAGGTGAATTTAGAAAGCGTTTTAATGTTCACTTAAATGATAAAACCTTAATTAAAGACTTCCTTATAAATAATGAGTATTCAGCTAGAGAGTTATTATCACCTTTGGGTAAGTATGATACTCGTTTAGGTGGAATCCAGCTTAATAAAGTAAACGGCTTAGTTACTGAAATCGTTATTAAAGCGACTTTGAATAATGGGAAGTATCCTAATCAGTGGTTATCTGAAAATAAATTACTAAAGTACTATTTAAAAAGCATGAAGCAAAAAGTCGAGGGGTTTGAAGAAAAGCAGGATGTATTTAAAGAGTCATTCGAAGATAACGCTGCCATAATTAACTCAGCCAATATCCCTATTTATACATTTGTAAGAAATACTGATAGCGGGCCATTTACCTACAAAGGTGTTTTTAAGTCTTTAGGTCATATAACAGATACAGATGGGAAAATGTGGTTTCAATTAGCTGGCGCTGATACAGATGCAGCTATGTCGATTATAAGCTACCAGAAAAGCTTTCAAGATCAAGTAAAGCAATCTTTAGTTGATTCATCTGTAGAGCGAAAAAAACGCCTTAAAAAGGCGGCTAAGAAGCCTAAGCCAAAAGCTAGGGTAGTGACTACAACTGTTTATGACCGTAACCCTGATGTAGTGGCAGATGTACTGGAAAGGGCTAATGGTTTTTGTGAGGCTGAAAATTGCAAAACACCTAATAGAAAGGCGCCTTTTATACGTAGAAAAGATGATACGCCTTACTTAGAGGTTCACCATAAAATTAAGTTAGCAGATGATGGTGACGATACGGTAAACAATGCGATAGCACTTTGCCCTAACTGCCATAGACAAGAGCACTACGGGTGATATTATTTATGGTATGAGTACTTAGATAAGAACCATTTACAATTGTCTTCTTTTGTTCAGTTCTCTATCCTTCTGAAGCGGACATAAGGGTTAACCAGTTGAAAATGACTCCAAAACGCCACTATGTCGTCTGCTTTAGGTTGCTTTCTAGTTTTAATACGAGGCCTGCAAAGTGCTAGAAGTTAGTCTATCAAGATGATGAAAGCCAAGCAGTTGGCAAGGTTGATTGGGTTGTTAAGTGATAACGAACAGTGAGTAAATTAAACGGCCTATATGGTCGTTTTTTTATGCCTGAAATACGTGTACACGAAATGCCATTTTATATACATGAAAATAGAACGTGCATAGAAAAGCCAATAATTTAAGCATGATAACCGTGACAAAACCGCAATTTAAGATGATTAAAACCCGTAACTTGGGCGCAATTTAAGGTGTTTCACTTGCTGTCAGTTTTGTTAGTGATTGGCTATAGGCTAGTAAGCGCGCGGTGTTCAGCGTGTTACACTTGTTTTTAGTTATTTATGATTTTAATATTTTAGAGTATATACTTCAAACAGGGCTACAGACCAGTGTATATAAGGGTTTGGGTTTAGTTTCTAGGGGTTCGTTAGTTCTGCGCGGTATACTTTGTGGGATTACTTTTGAGCCGCTTGCGGCTTGTTCGGCGTGACATATTGGAAGTTCCTTCCCTTTGTCTCGTCCGACAAAAGTATCACATGAATACAAAGACCGTCAAGGCTTGGGAGTGTGTTTGAATAATTATTTTTTGTACATAAGTGTGTACATAATGTAAGTAAATAGCAGTGGTTCTGAATGTGGAGTTAAGTTTATAACAGTTAATATACTTATGAGTTATACTGTTTTTATTTACAGTGGTTGATGGCTGAAATGAAAGTTATTCCTGTTTACATTGAAGCTGGTATCTCTGGCTTTGAATCTCCTGCGGCTGAATATAAAGAATTAGGTTTGTCACTTGATGAGCTTTTAATTGCTCACCCAGATGCTACCTTTATTGGCTTAGCACAAGGGCAGTCTATGCAAGGTATTGGTATATTCGATGGTGATTTATTACTGGTTGATCGTAGTGAACAGGTAAAAGATGGTGATGTGATCGTAGCAAATTACAATGGTTGCTTTACGTGTAAATTTATTGATAAAACGCATGCTAGGCTTCTATCTGCTTCTGTATTACATAAACCCGTTAGTATTACACCAGAGGATGAGTTTCAAATAGAGGGCGTTGTAACTCGGTCAATTAGGTTACATAGACCGGTAAAGGAGCTAAGTGCATGTATGCGTTAGTTGACGCGGTGTCTTTTTATGCTTCTTGTGAAAAGGTGTTCGATCCGTCAATTAGAAGTAAACCCGTTGTTGTTATGACTAATAACGATGGCTGTATTTGTGCCGTGTGTCCTATTGCCCGTCGTTTAGGCGTGCCTAAGTTTAAGCCGTATTTTCAAATAAAAAATTTTCTAGCAAAGCATAATGTGATTGTGCGTTCTTCTAACTATGAACTTTATGCCAGTCTAAGTGAACAGATGATGAACGTTATCGGGAGATATTGCGATAACCAATATGTCTATTCGATTGACGAGTCGTTTTTACAGTTTAAAAATTACCAAGAGGTAATTAAGGACTGGCATAGTTATGGTGCTGAAATACGCCGTGCAGTTTGGAAAGAAACACGCTTACCTGTTGGTGTGGGTTTTGGCTCTACGCCTACATTAGCAAAAGCGGCCAATCATGCGGCTAAAAAATTACCAGGTTATAACGGTGTAGCTGTAGTTGTCGATAAAGCTTCTCGTAAAGAGGTATTATCTCAAATGTCTGTAACTGACGTGTGGGGTATAGGTAATCGTCTTGGTAAGCGATTAAATGTTATGGGTATCAGTAACGCTTGGGATTTAGCTAACCAGTCACCTAAAGTTATGCGTAGCCAATTTAGTGTTTTGGTTGAACGAACAGTGAATGAACTTAATGGTATCGTTTGTTTAAATTGGGACGAAATTAAGCAGGCTAAAAAAGAGATATACTCAACAAGAAGTTTTTGGTCAGCGAGTGAGTGACAAGCATTCACTTAAAACGGCGCTTGTTTGTCATGGTGTTATTGTTGGACGTAAAGCTAGGAAACAGCAGTCGCTAATAAAAAGGTTGGTTATTTTCGCTGCTAGCTCGCCTCATGATGATAACTATTATAGCAAGTCGATTGTTTATGAGTTTCCCGTTGCCACAGACAATACTTTAAGCATTGCTAACGCTATATCGGCTGCATTTGATTGTATTTTTATAAACGGCGTAAATTTTTATCGTTGTGGCATTGGTGCTATTGAACTTGTAAACCAGCAATTTCAACAACACGACTTATTTTCAATTAACGATGATAAGCCAGAGTTGATGCAATGTTATGACGGCATCAATAACATATACGGTAATGATACTTTGCAATTAGCTGCGCAGGGTAGAGCTGAGAAGTGGCGGATGCGTCGTGAGTTTCTCTCACCAAGTTATACGAGTAAGTGGCGAGATATACCGAAGATCAGTTGTTAATATTCCATAATCATTATAAAATTTTGCTATATAAAAGATTATATAAAATGTTTTCGTTATATAGATATTTCATCAATGACTTTATATTTTAGTAACACTGCAAGTAACACTCTCGTAGTTGTATTTTATTATTTTAATTGTAAAACAGTTGCTTATATGCCTTTTTCGAGTCTCTCTATCTGCACCAAATACAGGTTCGATTAGAACCGATAAAGACCGGAATAACCTATATAATAAGGTGTTCCGGTTTTTTTATGTCTTAATATTCTTACAAAAAGTAACCTAGTGTGCAAAGTAACTTTATAGCGCTATAACTGCTTTTTTACTTTTTGGATATGCATGAAGCCATTGAGCAATTATCACTAAAAATATATACATTATAAATGGTATTAACAAGCTAACGCTCGGTTCAATCAAGCTGTAATTCATGACATAACCTGTGTCAGGGTCATGGCGTAGTATACAAAAATCAACTTATCTTATTTAATAACACCTTAAGTAATATAAATGTGAGAGTTAATGATAACTGAAGAATGTACTTTATTAACTTGATAGGTAAGGCTATGCGCTGTAAATGGATGTTAACGTTGGCTTGCGTTAAAGTACGTTTTTATAAATTTCCGCATCAAATTGTGTTACTTCTTCATAAACATTTTGCCCCAATAATTAAGTGCTAAATGCTTTACGCTCTGCAATGATAATAAGTATGAGTAAAGAGCCTATCAATAGACAAATATTAAGTTGTTTTAACCTAGCGCTAAATACCTCTACTAGATTTACTTTTATTAATAATCATAACAATTGATATGTTGACGTTACGGCTTAAGGGCTTTAAATCGCTGCCAACACAGTTTATTAATGAATTGCTGGGCGCTGTATAAGCGAAGGTGTTTAATGGCTTAAAATTGGCTTCTAGTTTGCCTCGTTATGCTTTTTTATAACGAGTATGATTTATGATTGTTTATATTTATGGAACACTTTACTGAAAAATTACACATTAGGCATGTCAAATTTAATAATACTCTTTATATAATGCCAACTAAGGTGATTAATCTTTTGGATTACAGATAAAACTGAACTGAAATTGCTCAAAGGCGAACGTATTGATAAACGTACTTTTAAGCTGATGAGAAATTATGGGGTTTGTAATTGATACTAAAGAAAGGAAAACTTGGTCGAGATATACTTTATTTGTACTAGAAGCCTCGCTCATATAAAGCCTCATAAAACGAAATACCTATTACACTTCGTTTTATGAGCGCCATCTTACACAACTAACTATATTCGTTATTTAATGCTTTCTAATAACGCTTTAGCTTCATCTCGTTCGGAAAAATTAATATCGCTAGAAAGCGCACGGCCTAATTCTCTTTTTGCTTCCTCAACTCGATTAAGTTTCATTAATGTGTAGCCTAAATGGTAGTTAATTGCGGGATCATTAGAGTTCATGGTATAGGCTCTTCTAAGTAAGGTTAAGCTTTCTTCAAACTCTCCTCGTAAAGCTTTTATCCATCCGTAAGTATCTAATATAGCAGAAGATGTATCATCTAGTGCTAATGCGTTGAGGGCATATTGTTCAGCTAAAGTTAGATCTTCCTTTAATAAAATATTTGCTAAGTTATTTAACACTTGCGCTTTATTTGGCAGTTCTTCGACTTCTTTTAAAATTTCATAGTGAACTTTAGTATTTACTGTATCACCGATATTTAAGTAATGATCTGCTAAAAGGTTACGCATAAAATGAAAATTTTCGTTTTTGCTCAAAATTTCATTGGTGAGACTTTGAAATGCTTCATGACCAAAGCCTAATGTTGTCATTTGGTACAATTTTACTAATGCTTGAATAAAATTGTGGTCTAATGAAAGCGCTGCTGCATATTTTTCACTGGCCAGAGTTAACTTTTCTTGTTTTGCTAGTAAATCACCACGAACTAAAAGAACATTAGGGTTATTTGTATAGGCTTTTTCGATAGCAACAAGCTTGCTGTCGGCTAGTTCTAGCGAATTTAATTGAATATCTAACCTAACTATTTGTAATTGTATCAGTAAGTTTTCAGGGGCTAATATAAGTGCTCTTTTTAATACTGCTTGCGCTTTTAAAGGCTCATTAGTCTTGGAATATAATTGGCTTAGTTCATAAAATGCTCTTGGACCTTCTACTATTCCTTCAAGTATTTCAATTTGCTTTATAGCTTGCTTTGTATCTTTAATAGCTATATAGATTTCAATTCTTTGCTTTATATATTCAGGGTTTAAAAACACTAACTTATTGAGGTTGTCTAATTCGTTTAGTGCTGATTCATAGTCACCTTGTTGCATATAGATATCGACTAAAACCTCAGAGGCTTTGATGTTAGTTTTACTCGCACTGGTTAATTTTGTCAGTTTCTCAAGAGCAAGGGCGGTATTGTCCATGTCTCGATCTAGCTTGGCGTCTAAAATAATTAAGGGAGCAAATGCTGACTGTGTTTCTAAAAGTTTTGTTGTTATAACTTTAGCATCCCCAAATTCACCTAATGCCGCTTTAGCGTTAGCAATATTAAAAAGGCTGTTAAAGTCTCCAGGTTTAATAGATAAAACTTGCTCAAATGTTTTAACCGCGGGGTTCCATTGCTGCTGTTGTAACAACAACACACCTTTAAAGGTTAAAAAATCGGAATTTAATGGTTGTGCTTCTAAGAGAGTGTCGGCAATTTCATTTGCTTCTGCTATTTTTTTATTGGCACGGTAGACAAGACCCTTAGTAAGCAAAAATATACCATTAAATTCTTTTGGTTGATGTTGGTCAAGTAAGGTAATTGCGTTATCAAATTGCTCTATTTTTGATAAGTAATTCACTTTCGCAAATATTAACGCCTGGCTGTTTTTAAATTCGTCTTCTAAGGTTGTTATTAATCGCTCAGCTTTATAAATTTTTTGATTGTTTAAATATAAATCTATTAGTTTTGTTGCTAACGGTAAGTTGTTAACAATCAGTTTTTCTTTCGCTTCAAGTAAATCTAAGGCTTTATCTTGTTGGTTTTGGCGTAAATATATGTCAACTAACATTTTTATAGCGGCAAAGTCTTGTGGTACATCTCTTAAATAGGCGAGTAGTTCTTTTTGAGCCACTTCAAAGTCATTTTGTAAATATGCCGCAGCACCAGCAACATAGGTTAGTGAGGCGTTAGTACTTTTTTGCTCGTCGGTATATAAGGATAATTTTTGGCTGATGTCTATAAGCACGGCTTTAGCTTCTTCAAACTTAGCTGTATTGGCTAAGAGTTCGCTTTGAAGTAATTTTGCCATAGGATCATCAGGTGTATTAATTAAAATTTTATTAACCAATAAGAGTGCTTCTTCAAACTTGCCAGCATTAGTGTAGGCATTGGCGAGTGAGCGCTGCACAATAGGGTCGTTATTATCAATGTTATAGGCAGTTTCGAAGGCATTTAAAGCACTTTTATTATCTTTTTTACTTATGTATAGCTGACCTTTAAGATGCCAAATTCTGCTTTGTTCAGGATATAAAGTAATGACTTGATCAATTAATTTTTCTGCTGAGCTGTAATTTTTTTGGTTTAATTCAAATGCGGCGAGAGAACCCAGCGCTCGATCATTTGTTGGTGCTAGGCTTAGCGCAAGTTTAAAATATTTACGAGTCTCCTCTATGTTGTCTAGCGCACGATAAGCGTTAGCCGACAATAGATACCATGTAAGTTTATTTTCGGTATTTAACGATTTACTTTTCCCTAAATCAATGACTTGTTGATACTCTCGAGCGATAATCAAGGCACTGCCTAACTCATTTAAGAATAAGTTAATATCAGCGCCTTCAATTAATGCTTCATCGAGTATCGCGATGCCGTCACCAAAATATTGTTTATGCATTAATACTTTACCCATTAATACTTTAGCCGAAAGGTTTTCAGGTTCGTCTTGCATAACATTCTTTAAATGAATATAAGCTTCTTCAATTTGATTACTATTATAAGCGGTGAGGGCTTTTTCAAAGTTGTTGGCAGCAGCTGTAATAGAGCTGATAAGAAAAATACTGAATAAAAATAATCGCATGGCAATCCAAAATATAAAGAGTGAATAAACTAACATAAGTAATTATTGCTTAATCTAGCCTATTCTAAAAGGAATAATAAGTTAAATTAACGTGATGAGAAGAGTAATTATAAAGCTTTGGGCATAAAAAAAGATGGCTTAGCCATCTTTTTTCTTAAGAAATATTTATTACTTTAGCTTCTTACGACTAGAGGCAAATAAGCCTGCAATAGCTAAACCAAACAAAGCAATTGAGCTCGGCTCAGGTACGCTGGTTGCTGGAGATTGTGAACTTGTAGTAAAAGTAATGCCAGCTAACTTCATGCCGTCATCACCTTCCCAACTTGTATTACCACCAAATACTGCGGCATTTAATGCACCAATCAACCAGAAATTTGAGCTTGTATTCGCTAAGTTTGAAGCGTTACCACTACCTGTTTGACCAAAGTTAGTATAGTAAGCTTGCTTATCAGTGCCAGAATAACGCATTTGAGACCAGTTTGAAGCGATTGTCTGATTGTCTTTAACATCTTGCCAAGTACTTTGGTCAAGTGAACCTGAGCGTAATGCAGCTACACTAACTTGGTTAGACGCGGTTGCTTCTGATTTAGTTTCTGTATATACATAACCATTTGAGGTGTGTGTGTAATCTCTGTGTCTCCAACTATAATCTGCACTATTTAGTGTCACAGCCTCTGAAAACTCTAATAGGAAAAAATCGTAATCTTGGTAATCACATCCAGAACCAAGGTTATCTGCTGAATGAGAGTAACCGCAGTTACCTGAGCTCGATTCATCAGTATTTTTCATTGACCAACCGTTGCCATATTTTTCGAAATCTACGGCCCGCTCGATAATTGGATCTAAGTCATTGCTGTTTGATGGGTTAGATGAAACATTGCCGGTGTCAGACCAACCAGAAACTTTAACATCGACGCCACCGAAATTAACTTCAAATTGATTGAAGTTGTTACCAGTATCAGAAACGCCACCAAAATGACCTGATGTAGTTGTTACACTTGCCATAGCTGACGATGATACTAATAACGCAGCGATCAAACTTATATTTTTTATGTTATTTAACATATAAACTCCATTTACCTTACTAAGACTACTATTTAGATTTATTTAAACCTAACATAGAGATAAAATTATATATTGTACTTATAAGCAAATAGCGCGCCAAATAAATTAATTCATTTTTATACAATAAGTTACTAGTAATTAATTGTTTATTTTTAAGTACTATTGTAAATTATTCTGACACTTTCTATTTCCATATTTCGGTCAATTATAGCGCAATAATAAATAAAATCATAGTGGTTATACCAGTTGGTGTAATAGTCTTGCTTAGTATTAGACTCTAGTGCTTCTTGCATCCAACACAATAGCAATAAAGTTAGTTACAGTTAAATCACTCATAATGCGTTTTTTGTTTTTTTGCACATGCACTTATTTAACTAGTACTAAGGTAGCACTTCTTTTAGATGCATTGTTTATTACAGTTAACCTTGTTCATTAAATGAACATTCGAAATAACTATAATTAATAAGCGAGCCAAACATGAAATCAATACCCTTAAAAGCATCAAGCAAAATACTACTTTCTCTATTACTGACTTTTGCAACTCAAAATGTTTATGCCGCCTGTGTTGACAGTGTGGTGTTAGTGCATGGTAATACCGGTACACCATCTGACTGGGATAACACCTATGATTTACTTAAGGCAAAAAATTATAAAGACAGCGAGGTTTTTCGGCCATCTTGGGGCGGGTCTTCAGCTAGTTATAACAATCATAGTGGCTCAGAAGAAACGCCCGTTAACAATGCGATTAACAGTGCAATAGCCAGTTCTTGTACAGGTAAAATTGATATCATTGGTCATTCAATGGGCGTTACTCTAGCCGCGCAACAAGTTATAAAATTGGGCAAAAGTAATAAGGTAGATGCCTTTGTTGGTGTAGCTGGTGCATATCGCGGATTATGGACCTGTGGCGCTTATCCTTGGAATGTCTGGACACCTACTTGTGGTGCTAGTGGTTTATCTGTGTCGAGCCCATTTTTAGATTGGTTAGAGGGGAAAACAATTGCAAGCCGAGTTTATTCTATCAAGAGTTGGAGTGATCAAATAGTTTGTGGCAGTGGCACATGTCGTGTTGGTGGTATTCATTCTAGCCAAATTGATAATGAAAATGCGACCTATAGTTATAATTTAGATCATTTTGGCTTGCAAACATATACGGCTCAAAAACAATACGATCTAATTAAATAAGTCTAGTGTATCAAGCTTAACGTTAACTTTTGGCGTTGTGCCCAGGTTAGTGACTAAATTGTTGGCTAATTTTTGTCAAAAGGCATTTTTAGTAATGACAACAACGTCGCAGTTTTATTATCGGCCTTATAGCTGTTAAGGCCGATATCTAAATCTTCATCAGGCTTCTTAGCTTGTGATTTATAACTCCCAAATAACCTGTCCCACCAACTGACACTAAAACCATAATTACTATTAGTTTCTTCAACCACTTGGCTATGATGGATACGGTGTAATACTTGCGTTATCAGTATGGCGCGTAATGGGTACTCTAACCAACGAGGTAGTCGAATATTTGCATGATTAAATAATGCAAAACCATTAAGGGCTACTTCAAAAATAATCACAGCAATAGCAGGTACTCCGAGTAATAGCACAGCTAAGCCTTTGAGTAATATGCTTAACAAAATTTCAATAGGATGAAAGCGCAAACCTGTACTGGCATCGATATGACTATCAGCATGATGTACTTTATGAAAACGCCATAACATGGGCACAAGGTGAAATATTCGATGCTGCCAGTAAATCATTAAATCTAATAACAATACGCTTAAGGTGATGATCAGCCAGTTTGGTAAGTTAATATTATTGAATAGCCCTAACCCTTGTGATGAAGCGTATAGGGCAATGCCGGTAACACCAATAGGCACTAATAATCTAGCGACGACTGACGATATAATTAAAAGTGAAAAGTTACCTAACCAACGTACGCGCTTAGTCAGTTTGCTTTTTCGTGCAGGAAAACAACTTTCTAGCACGAGCATAGCGAGTAAAACAGTAAAAAATATACTTAATCGTATACTGGCATCGGTCATTTAGTTATCCGTTTTTATATTGTTTGTATCTGCATTTTCTTTAGCAGAGGCTTGAATATTTATCGTCTGTAATTTCAAGGTATGATAACCACCATACACCCTTGTAACTATTGTTATACCCGCTAAAAAAGCAAAACCATAGGCGAGTTCAGCAAAATATTGCGGCCATAAACAAAATGCAACGAAGATGGCAATGGTTTCGGTGCCTTCGGTTAAGCCGTTTAAATAATAAAAACTTTTGTAAGCAAATTGGGGTTTTTCTAAGTTGAATTTTTCTGCCGGAATAGCAAAAGCTAAAAAACTAGAACCTGTACCAATAAATACCGCTAATAAAACCGCAGCAGCTAATGCATTATGTTCAGGATTGGCTAGAGCAAAGCCTAAAGGTATAGCGGCATAAAACAAAAAGTCGAGGCAAATATCTAAAAAGCCGCCAGCACTTGTGCTGCTATTTTGGTGCCGCGCTAGTGCACCATCTAAACCGTCAAATATTCGATTTAAAATAATGGCTGCTAAGGCAAGATCCCACAAATTAAAAGCCAATAAAGGCACGGCAAATAAACCGATGATAAAACCAATAACGGTGAGTTGATCAGCCGTTACGTTTTTTTTATCTAAAAGACTCACTACTGGATGTAATAAGGGTTTTATCACAGGTGTAATATATTTATCTAACATGAAATTTCTTCTTAACTACTTTAATGTTTATGGTCATCTGCGTTGATATTAGCTCATTCGCTGACTAATTTATCGACTAGTTCATCGACAAGTGAATAATTTTACCGTTAGCGGCAATCGCATCAGACTCATCATGGGTCACCATTATAGCGGGTAACTTGTGTTGCTTTATTTGTTCAAAAACTAACTGTCGGGTTTCTTGGCGTAATTGGCTATCTAACTTACTGAACGGCTCATCTAATAATATAGCTTTAGGTTGACTTAATAACACCCTTAAAAGTGCCACTCGTGCTTGTTGCCCGCCTGATAAACTGTCGGGATGACGATGATCTAAACCTGCTAAACCAACTTCAGCGAGGGCGAAGCTAATTTTTGTTGCCCGAGCTTTTTTATCACCTTTTGGCATGGCAAAAGCAATGTTATCAGCAACTGATAAGTGCGGAAACAACAATGCGTCTTGATACAGCAAACCCATATGGCGTTGATAACTTGCTGTGTGGGTAATATTAGCGCCATTTAAATGTACGTTACCATCAGCATTAAATCCTTTAGGTAACATTCCCGTTAGCCAGTTCAATAAGGTTGACTTACCACTGCCAGAAGGGCCCATAATGGTTAATACTTCACCACCTTTTATTGTTTCATTAAGTGATAATAGCGGGGCTTTATCTCGTGATATGGTCAAATTTTCGATCTGTAAACTGTTGTTCTCACCAGTGGGGTTCATAAGGTAACCTCGTTTTTCATCTTGTGCGTTCTTTGTTTGTTTTGTCGTGTCGATACTAGCCATATCATTGAAAAAGCAATGGCGGGTAATAGCATTTGTATGAGTGCATATACGGCACTGGTGCGACGACTAGCGCCATTGGCTAAACTTACAGCTTCAGTTGTCACCGTATTCAATCGACCACCGCCCACAAGTAACGTGGGTAAATATTGACTAAAGCTAATGGCAAGTCCTAAAGCACTCGCCATTAAAATAGGCATAAGTAGTTGCGGTAAACTCACCTGTAAAAATATTTTTAATGGTGAGGCACCTAGGCTTGCAGCAACTTGGGCATAACGAGGATCAAGTTTACGGTAACTAGTCGCTAAAGATAAAAATACGTAGGGTAAAACGAACAATAGATGTGCCAAGGCGACATTTATAAAGGTTGTTTTACTGTGCAAGGCTTCTTGCAACCAAACTAAACCAAATAAAAAAGCAATGCTAGGGATCATCAGCGGTAAATATATAATCAAACTACTGTAATTTGAAAGTTGAGCACCATTTTGTTTTTCATACTCTAAGGTTAATAAAGTTAAAATGACCGCAACACTTGTTGATACAAAACCGATACTGAGCGAGTTTATTATAGGTGTTTGCACTTGAAGTAGAGCAGATTTCCAATGCAGTAGCACCCATTGCTCAGGTAAGGCTAGCGGAAACTGCCAGTAGCCAGCAAACGACCAAAACACCATACCAAGTAATGCTAACGCGATAGAGCTGATCAACAAAGCGGTAAAAACACTGATGACTTTAGCCCACACAATATCGCCGTACTGGCGTTGACCATTGCTGAGGCTTTTGCAGGTTATAGCCAGTGTTAACCTTTCTAATATCCACCATGTAATGAGTACTGCAACGGTAATCAGTAGCTGCAATAAAGCTCCCGCAGATGCTTTTATTCGCAAACTTAAATCAACATCATGAAACCAATTCATTATCGCAACAGCTAATGTTGGTGGTGTATTTGGGCCTAGTATTAATGGCATTTCTACACTAGCACTCGCGTAGGCGAGTATGGCTAATATGGGTAAGCGCATTAATGGATATATGTTTGGCAATACCGCTTTGAAAAACGCGGTCATTGGGTAATAACCTAAGCTAAGGGCGAGACGATATTGAGCGCGCAACTTAATATTGAGCGCTGGTTGAGCAATAGCGCTTAACGTCATTAATAATAAAAAGGGCAGTTCTTTTAGTGTTAACCCCATGATAATGCTTATACCGTATGGGTCGTGAGGCAGTAACCAGTCAATTGGGCTTTGCCATCCGGTTATCCATGGCGAAAGTAAACGGGCGATCATACCCGATGGCGTAATTAAAAATGCAATGGCTATTGCAGCTGCCGCATGTGGAATAACTAAAATGGGCCCTAGTAAACGCTGGATGCGCGCTAACCAAGGGCTATCGAAATATGTTGCGATTAATAATAATGTGATAATAAACGCTAGCAAGCCACTGACAATACTGCTGAAAAAGCTCAAGCCTATCATCTGCACTATGCCGGGTGTTTGCATTAATTGCTCAAACCCTTGTAGGTTGAATTGGGTTTTATCCAAAGCAGGAAGCCAGCCAAACGCGGGTAAAATTACGCCGAGTAAGCCGCCAAGTACTGGCAAAATTAATATGGCCATTAACAGTTTAGGGCTAATTTTAACTATCGTGCTAAAAAAGCTATCACGCGTTTTAGTTTTAGTGATCAATGAATTGCTCATAAATTATTGCGCCCCATAGCGTTTCAGCCATTCACGGCTGATGAGTTTAGACCAGCTAGGGTGAGGTTCACTTAATGCTTTTATTTTACTGCTGATTGGTAATGCACTTGGAGACTGCTTATTTGTACTAAACAATAATTGTTGCGGTGACGGTAATTGTGAAACATCGATAACGGTACTATCGCCCCAAACTTCAGCTTGTTGTTTTTTAGCTTGTGCTTCAACGCTGAGCATAAAATTAGCAACTATTTTTGCTGAGTTACTATTCGCTGCATTATAAGGAATAGCAACAAAATGTATATTACTTAAGCTGCCATCTTGCATAACAAAACTTCGGGTGTTTTCGGGTAAGTTATATCGCGCGACAGACGCTGGAATTTGCGCCGCAGAAAAGGTGAAGCCAAGATTTATTTCACCATCACCCACAAGCCTTTGCAGTGCAGTGCCACTGGCAACAAAGTATTGTCCTTGGTGCCATAAGTTAGGGTGTAACTTATCTAAGTAGTGCCATAAAACGGGTAACAACGCAGCTTGGCTTAGTGGTGTTACTGCTTGATACAAACCTGATTTTATTTGCTCTGGTTGAAATTGGTTTAATGCGATAAGCGCATACTTAAGAAAACTTAACGATAAAAAATCAGGCGGTTTGGGGTAAGTAAAACGCCCAGGATTTTGCTCAGCCCAAATGAGTAGCTGGTTTATATCTTTAGGCGCATGTTGAATACTCTCTTGATAGGTACGCTGTGCAAAATTAAATTCATTGCTTTGATGCGTCGGCGTGTAATAAAAAGTCAGCGATGCTTGCCCCCAAGGAGCTTCCATACCTTGTGTTGGTAAGCCAAAATCTCGGGTCATGGCCTCGTTTTCATGCGGATTAGTTAACGAAAAATTAGGTAATTGTGCAACCCAGTCTTTGGCTAAAAGTTGATATTGAGCCATTGATGCAAAATTTTCGCCGTTGATCCAGACTAAATCAACTTGTCCTTGCTGATGATTTTCTGCCGATTTTTCTGCTAACACACGGCTAACAGCTTCACTAGTGTCGGTTAGTTTTACATGGTGTAAGTCGATATTATGTAATTGTTTTACTCGCTTTGCTAACCACTGAATATAACTATTAATTTGTGGGTCACCGCCCCAAGCGTGAAAATATACGGAATGATTTTTACCTGATAACTCAATGGTATTCCAACGAGTTTTTAAGGTTGTTTTGTGGGTTAATACTTCAGGCGATTTTACTGTTGATTTTTCACCAGGCATTTCACCAGATAATTCATCTGATATAGCGGTTTGATCAGTGATTACAGCTGAAGAGATTTCGGCATAACTTAATGATGATAAGGATAGTAGGGCGACTAATATAATGGTTAACTGCCAAAATCTCTCAATAAAGGCTTTTATTTTTGAGGTTGTAGGACGTTGTTCTTTTAAGCCAGATGTTTGTTTACTGGTTAATGAAATAATAAATTTATTCAGACAAACATAAGTAAAAAGAGTCGTTAAACGACTCTTTTTACTACTCATTAAATGCTGTAGCTTACCTAGCTGCATTGAGTGCCCAGTCATAATTTAAAAAGTTATTATCCATATTTTCAGACTTTAATAATGCTTGTTGAGCAGGTGTTAAATTTAATGCTTGATGATAAAGCAAAATAAAAGTCGGTAAAGAGTTACTGCCACGAAAACCTAAAGTGAAGTCATCCCCATACCATTTAAAAATAGCAGAAAGCTCCATTGAACTGTCGTTAAAACGGTTACGGCTTGTATCTGTTAAAAAACGCACCGTTTGTTCGTTTAACTGTTGCTCTAATTTTTCTGCACTATAAGCTTCTTCACGCAAAGCAGGACAACCAATACTGGCACAATTAACGGCAAAATGAATACGTGGGTCACCATATTTATTATCGCCACGAATTAATTGGTGTTCAATATTATCTAAGCTGCGTGTTTCACCCAGTAATGGAATAAACTTTTTACTCCATGGTGAACTAAAAAAGCTACCCAAATCTTTAATTGATGCTAAGTCTGGATATGCGGTTAAAATAAACTCAACGGTCCAAGCATTATAGGCGTTGATTAAAAAAGCCAATTGCTTAGGTGCTGACCATTGATCAAACACGCCTTTATCAACTGAACTAAGAGCAGCTAAATAAGTTTTTAACTGCGCTCGTTCCATTTTCATGCCCGCATAATCTACTTGGCTTGAATGGCCATTATTTATCGGCTTTACATGCTGAGCTAATAACGTCTGCCATGGTTGATGCAAGGTTTCTTGCGCCACACTAACAGCGCTATAAACTGTGCTTAGCAGTAACAATAAAGCTAACGGTAAAGATTTAGCCCTTAACAGGGCTTTGTTTAAGTTAACCATGAGTATTAACCTCTTCTCCACGTATGAAACTTCTCTAACCAGCTTAAAACAGTTTCAGGTGCATGGTTACGTTTCCATTCGCCAGCGGCGTATTTATTACCTTCAGCCCATGTTGGGTAACTGTGAATGGTGCCTAATATTTTGTTTAATCCTAAACCATGTTTCATCGCTAAAACAAATTCTGCAATTAAATCACCTGCATGCTCAGAAACAATAGTGACGCCGAGTATTTTATCTTTACCTTTTGGTGTAATAACTTTGATAAAACCGTTAGCTGCACTGTCAGTAATAGCTCTGTCTAACTCTTCAAAGTCAAAGCGGGTTATTTCGTAGTCAATACCTTGCTCTATCGCTTCTTGCTCATTTATACCAACTCGCGCTACTTCCGGGTCAATAAATGTCGCCCATGGGATAACACGATAATCGACTTTAAACTTCTTAAAAGTGCCAAATAATGCATTAACTGCAGCATACCAACCCTGATGAGCGGCAACATGAGTAAACTGATAAGGACCAACAATATCGCCCGCCGCAAATATATTAGGGTATAACGTTTCTAAGTAGTCATTAGTTTGAATAGTACGATTTGTTTCGATACCTAATTCTTCAAGACCGTAACCTTTCAAGCGGGCAGAGCGGCCAACAGCACACAATAACTCGTCGTATTCAATAGCCATTTCTTCTTCTTGCTCTGAACCTTGCTCGTGCTTAAGGTTTTTAACAATGATGAATTTTTTACCATCGCGTTGCTCACAACGTAAAGCTTGATGTGAGGTCAGGATATTAACACCACTTTTTTGTAAAGACTGACTAGCAAATTCAGAGACTTCCAAGTCTTCTCTGATCATTATGCGCTCAGCCATTTCAATTTGTATGACTTGTGAACCTAAACGAGCGAAACTTTGTGCAAGTTCACTGCCTATAGGTCCGCCGCCTAAGACGACTAATTTTTTCGGCGCGGTATCGAGTTTGGCAAATTCTGTCCATAAAGTATCACTGGTAACGTAACCACTGTCTTCAATACCTGGCAATGGCGGTACAAATGGACGAGCGCCTGTTGCAATAACAATACTGCGAGCAGTAAGTGTTTGCATGGTGCCATCGTTAAGTTTAATTTCTACCGTCCATGGGTTAATTAACTTTCCGTAGCCTTTAATAACTTCTACACCTAAGTCAGTGTAGCGTTCAACACTGTCATGCGGGGCAATATCAGCGATAACTTGATGAACACGAGCCATGACTTTCTTGAAAGAAAATTGTGGTGTAGCATTTTCTAAACCGTAGTGTTCACCATGTTTAATTTGATCGACAATTTTTGCACTTTTAATGATCGCTTTACTGGGTACGCAACCATAGTTTAAGCAGTCGCCACCCATTTCACCCGCTTCAATTAACGTAACTTTTGCTTTTACTGCTGCTGCAATATAACTCGTTACTAAACCACCAGCACCAGCGCCGATAACTAATAAGTTGCGGTCAAAACTTTTTGGTTTTTGCCACTTTTTATAAACTTTACGTTGCTTTATTTTATTAACAACCGCTTTGCCAATTAAAGGTAAAAGCCCTAATAAAACAAAAGAGAAGATAAGCTTAGGCGATAATATACCCGACAAGCTTTCTATGTCAGCCAGCTGAGTACCCGCGTTAACATAAACTACAGTTCCGGCAAGCATACCTAGTTGGCTTACCCAATAAAACGTCCAAGCTTTTATGCCAGTAACGCCCATTAATAAATTGACTAAAAAGAATGGAAAAACAGGTACTAAGCGCAATGTAAATAAGTAAAATGCGCCTTCTCTTTGAACGCCTTCATCAATGGCTTTTAAGCGTTCAGGAAATTTCTTTTTAATGCTTTCACGTAATAAATAGCGTGAGACTAAAAAGGCTAATAGTGCGCCAATGCTTGAGGCGAATGAAACAATAATAAAGCCTTCAACCAAACCAAATAAAGCACCTGCAGCCAAGGTTAAAATGGCCGCGCCAGGTAACGAAAGTGCAGCGACTAAAACGTACAAGGCAAAGAAACCACCAATGATTAATATTGGAGATTGTTCACGCCACTCGCCAAATTGATCCATTGAGCCTTTTAGGCCTTCTAGCGTAAGTAATTGGTTTAAATCGTAATGAAAAAACAATGCCATCAGCGATATGGCGATAACTAATAATAATACTTTCTTAAACATGAAAGGTGTCCTTAAAAACTGTGCGTTAAAGTGAGTTTGGCATTGATAGGCAATTCAGGGAAAACTAATGTTGAGCCAAAATATCCCCCTTCAAACACGGGGCGCCAATTTTTTTGATTAGTGACGTTATTAATATCGAAACGCACTTTAGTGTTTTCGGCTATGGTATAACTGGTATTAAGACCTAAGGTGTATTGATCGCGTATGTTCACCGTTGCCAAATAATCTAGCGGGTAACTAGAAGTATATAACGCGGCAAAACCTGCTTGCCAAAATTCGGTTAGATAAATGCCACCATTAATACTTAAAGATTGCTCTGGAATACCTTGTACACGTCTAGTTGATGGAGCGAATGCAGTAAAGCTTGGCGCACCAACACTGGTACCTTGAATAATATCAGGGCGTGAATTATCAAAGGCATCGGCTATTTGTGATGAGCTTTGACTGCTAGCTGAGTTATCATATCGAGCATCAAGATAGCTGTAACTAACGTTAAACCAGTACGGTGCAGCGTCATAAAAAACTTGCAGTTCAACACCTTTGGTTTTTATACCTGTGTTACTACCGTCGCGATTACGTAGACTACGGCGTTGATTAAATATTGAACCATCAACATACCAAGCACTATTGTCTGGGATATATTTAATACCGATTTCATTGAGGGTGTTTTCAGTGGCAAAGTTCTGCTCACTAATTAAATTGTCAGCGCCAAGTGAATTACCACCGGCCATACTGTTTGATGTTGCTTCGTTGTAGCTAGTTGCCGCATAAATAGTTAAATCAGTATCAAGCTTATAATTAATACTAGCTTGTCCTGAGTGTAATATTTTATTAATGCTATCTTGGGCTGCTACTTGACCTACAGGTGCAATGGGATCTCTGGCTTCTACGTCATAAAAGTCGATACGGTAACCAAAGTTTGTTCTTAAACGTTCGCTCCATTGACTGTCTTGTTGAATAGCAAAGCCTGTCTGCCAGCTGGTAGAGTCGGTAGTATCAGATAATGAAAAATCACCTACGTTGTCATTATTTATATCATATTGTCCACCAGGTGAAACAAACACACCGGGGCTGAGTTCTACAAGTCTAGCTTGTTGTTCAGGTGTAAGTGGAATGCGTCGGTTTTCAATGGGCCCTGTTAAATCGATAGGGTCGTCAGCCTCGGTAGTAAATTGGCTATAACCGCGTACTTTATTGTAACGAACATCAAAGGCGAAAATGGTTTGTTGTTGGTTGTTCCAATCATGACTTAGTTCTAGTCTATTTTGTGCAGTATCTGCGGCATCTATAATTTCCACAAAGCTATTTTGAGCAATTTCATCACGGGTTAAATGTTGATAATAAGTGCTGTTTTTTAGTCGTGTTTGTCCACTTAATTCGCGCGTATATATACTGTGAAGTAAAAATGTTTCGGCTTCGTTTGCGTTATCAGGGTCTGTTAATACAGTACTGCGACTGATTTGCACCTGTCCAGTAGGTGATATGATGGCACCAGCACCGGGTATAAGGCTGCCGTTAGGCTGCACGCCTTGGCCCGTTATATATAAGCCATTATCGATAAGTGCTTGCGTAGGTCGGTTGATACCAGCATTGTCAGTAAATTCAACTTGGTAAAATTCAAAGTTTATATCCCAAGTGCTTTTATCATCTGGTAGAAACCTAAATGCGGCATAAAGACTGTCACTTTCGAAACTTGAATGATCGTAAAAGCTGCCATTATCAATATGCTCAGCGCTGATCCTAAAGCCACTTTCACCTTTAACAATAGGAGCCGATATATCAAGTTGTGCACTGTATTGGTCCCAACGACCAGCAGTAAACTTTACTTTTGCTGCACTTTCTTGCGTTGAAGCTCGTTTAGATTGTAAATTAACAAAACCGCCATTACGTTGGCTACTACCAAATAACACGGGTGGCGCACCTTTTATAACATCAAGCTGCTCAACAGAATTAAAAGAAAGTGGCACACCAAAGCCATTATTACCTGCTTGACGACGCATTCCATCTTGAAATAGTTCGCCAAGTTGCCCACGTAACGTTGGTAGGCTCGGTGCACCAAAACCACTTGCTGAATAACTGCTTGGTGTGATTGCTAATATATCTTGTAAGTCAGTTATATTTAATTGTTCCATCATGGCACTAGTGATTGGTGTCATTGAACGTGCAATATCAGCTAAACCTAAGTCATCACCGAACGGACCATTAATCGCAGTATTTTTGGGTGAAAAGCCATGATTTATAATACGTTCACCTGAGACTTCAATTACTTCAACACCCGTTTTTTCAACTTCTTGAGCAATGGCTGTTTGAGTTTGAAAGATAAAGTGAATACTAAGGGCGATTAAACTGTACTTCATTTGTCTACCTAATTTGTTGTCATTAACCATGGATTGAAAATCAATTTATAATTGCTATGAGAGACTAGACCTGAACTAAAACTAATAAATTTCAAGTACATTTAATTACATTACGGTTAAACTTAATTTTAGTTCACTGAAATGATTAAATATAGCCGTCGCAGGTTTCTAAAATAAAGACCCAGACAAAGGGGGACCGTGATGTTTACTATGTAAAAAAGAAGGAAGGGACTTAAAATTTTATTAGTTTTAATTAAACTAAATATAGAACAATTTGATGAAATTGCATTTTAAAGTGATTGGATTTTTATATTCTAAAGTTTAATTTCTGTCGGTATCCACTTATTTTAATGGGTTAACCTAGTAATTGAAGTTTTTAGTCATTTTTAATGTGGCTGAATTAACAGGAGAAGAGTTTAGCTGTTTTAACGTTATTTCAGGTTTTTTTACTTCTGGCGAAGTGGTATTAATGTTTTGTTGAGTGCGCAATGGATATGAAGATGCTTGCTCATTAATATTAATATTTTTATTAATAAAGTCTAATGTAGATTTACTTACTTTTCTCATCATAATCCTTTTAAATTTATAAAAATACCCAACTTGTTACGGGCAGTAAATTCTGCAAAGTAAGTCGGTTGGGTATGTATTTAGATTTTCGTTTATTCAGAACGCAGTGGATTAATTCACTTCGTTCTGAATAACAAGTCAGTAAAGACTATTTAGTTACTACTTTTTTAGCGCTTGTTTCAATTTTAGCTACTACGCGACGGTTCAACTGGTTAGCCGTACGAGTATTTTCTGTTGATAACAACTGAGACTCACCGTAGCCTTTAGATGTTAGTCGACTAGCTTCAATGTTAAACTTGTTAATTAGAACGCTTTTAACTGCGTCTGCACGCTTCTGTGAAAGCATTAAGTTATAGTTGCTATCACCTGGCGCTGAACTATGGCCTTCTATTTCAACTGAAGTACGCGTGTACTCATTCATGAAATCAGCTAAGCGTCTAATATCATCAACTAACGCCGGTTGAATTACTGAACTGTTATTAGCAAAAGCGATGTTAAGCTTAATTTCAACTGCATGCTCAGAATATAAAGTACAACCTTTAGAGTCTACTTTAACTGTTGCTGGGGTATTAGCACAGCGGTCCATGTTGTCAGCAACACCATCGTTGTCAGCATCTAAAACTTTAACTACCGCTTTTGGAGCAACAGGTTGAGCTACAGTTTCAGGCTTGCTCATTACTGGAGCTTGCTTAACATCACCAAATGCATATTTAACACCTAGTTTTAAACCTTGGTCGATAAAACCATAGTCAACATCTTTGTATACAGCGGCTTCGGTATAAAATGATAAACGGTCATTAACTGGGAAGTTATAGCCTGCACCAACATTTAATGCATTGTAGCTTCTTACGTTACTGAAACGTTTTACACCAGCAAACATATAAATATTGCTGTCTTCTAATTTGTAAATAGCGTCGATACCACCACGAATGCCGTAGTCTTTATCGCCACCGTTATTTACGTCGTAACGAGTTTTAGCAATTTCAACACGAACATCCCAGTAATCATTGATAACTTTTTGTAAGTCAATACCAATTGATTTACCGGCTTCAATTCGGTCCCAATCCAAGTTTGCTTCTTTGTTAGTGCTCGACTTCATATATTCGCCAAACACACCGAATTCCCATGTTTTATCAATGTTTTCGGCAGCTAATGGTGAACTGATAAGTGCTGCAAGTAGAGAGATTTTAAATGCTTTCATTGGTAATTCCTTGTTTAAGTCTACATAAATTTAATTAATTTCTGTCTTGTATAACGAGTGAGTCTGAAAAAAGTCACAAATTAATTTAATTTTTTTAATTTAATCATCTTTTAAAAGTATGTATTAACAATAATGTTATATACAACGGCTGCCAGTACGTTACTACTTTTGAAAAAGATCATATTAAAATAGAAAATTTTCAATTAATTACTGACAAACTTTTTAATAACTAGCGTAGAATCCGTTTCAAGGCATGTTGTGCTTATTTTTGTCACTAAAAAAAATAAAATTATTGTGACTTTTTACTTTAAAAATCGTTGTTATTAATGGCAGCAAAGTTATAGCTAGGGGAAAAAGATGAACAACATAGAACAAAATCTGACAGAAGCGCTTCAATGTGAAGATGATATTTCTTTTGTTACGTCAGATGAAGAATTATTTAAACGTGCTGAGTCTTCAGCCAATGTGCAACAGGGCAGTAAAGATTTAATTTCGCTGGGTATGGCCTCTATTTGGGTGGTATTTGCTGGTTTATTTATCAATGTATTAAAGCCAACATTAAATAATAAGGCTGATACTAGAGGGAAAAGTAATGGACACTGAAAACATTACCGATAAAACTTATAATGGGCTTATCGCCATATGGCATAAAATTGTTACCTTTATGCCGGACTTAATTGTAGCACTTTTATTTTTGCTGGTTGGTTGGGTTATTGCAAACATAATTAAAGGCTTGCTGAATAAGTCATTAATCAAAATTGGTTTTAATACCTTTTTAGACAAACTCGGTTTAGAAGCTTTGCTAAAAAAAATGGATTTAAAAGTTCAAGGTAGCCAAGTTGTAGCCAGTCTTATTTCTTTCTTTATTTTTCTAATATTTTTATTAGCTGCGTTAGATATAGTCGGCCTTGATATGTTGTCGGGCTTAATTGATACACTTGTATTGTTTTTACCCAAGCTACTCGCGGCATTAGCCGTTTTACTTTGTGGTTTTTTTGCCGCGCAAATTGTTTATAACGCGGTGAAAATCGCCTCAAAAAATACGGGTGTTGACTATGGTCGTTCTGTGGCGGAGGTTTGTCGTGGAATAATTATCATCATAACGGTATCACTTTCTATCACACAACTTGATGTAGATGTATGGCTATTAAATAGTATTATTTCAGTAATAATTGCCAGTGTTGGTTTAGCTGCTGCCATTTCTTTAGGTATAGGTACAAAGTCTATGGCACAAGAGATTGTTGCGGGCGTTTATCTTAGGGATATGTATCAAACAGGCGATAATATTGAAGTACAGGAAGTAAAAGGCGCACTTGTTTCTATTGGCAGTGTTGCTACTAAGGTTATAGGGGAAAACGAAACGATCATTACCATACCTAATACTTTTTTATTAGCGAACAAAGTTACTAAGCAATAGGTAACTGTTGATTTGAATTCGTTTAACGAACGCCAACTCGTTGCTTTAGTGCAAGAGGGGTTACCTTATGACACGCAGTTTTTTCAACAGCTGGTCACACCATACTTGCCTAAATTAAAAGGTTATTGTATTAAGGTGCTTGGTAATCAGTCTGATGCTGAAGAAGCAGTACAAGAAACTATCATTAAGGCTCTGACAAATTTGAAAGGGTTTAAGTGGTTAGTGTCATTTCAATCTTGGCTATTTAAAATTGCACATCATGAATGCATAAATAAAATGAGAGAACGTCGTTGGGATATAATGCAATACGATGATGATTACCTCGACAGCCTGGAAGCTAAACAACCTGAAGAAAACGACATAACCACGTTAATTTCAACAATGTTAGAGAGTCTATCTTTTGATGATCGTAATATTATGTTGTTACGTTACCGTACGGGTTTAGATTTTCAGGAAATTGCTGATATTTGTGAGATGAAACTCTCAGCAGTTAAAATGCGTCACAAAAGGGTTCTTGAATTTTTGACTGATCATATGAATTCTGATTAACATCAATGCCAAGCTTACTCAGTCGATTAAAGTAATTGAGTTAATAAATGCAGTGATAGATATTAATTGGCGTACATTTTGATTAAAAGCACGTTGAATCGGGTAGAGTTAAATAAAAAGGGGGCAGATTCACCCCTTGATAAGGTTAAAAGTCTATTACTTCTTAACCCATTGTCCTGCCGAATTTTGAATAAAATGACCTGATTGAGTTTTACTAATGGCTTTCTCTCCTGCTAATGCCATTACTTGCTCCATTGTGATTTCATTTTTACGTGCTAAATTTAGATAAATATTTTTACGTTTTTCGTTAATATCATTAACTAAGCTTTGTGTTTCAGTACTGTTGACCACTACACCTAAGTATCCATTTTTCATTTCGCCAATGAGGCCTTGTTGTTTAGCATCGTCAAGTGAAACAGCCCAAGCAGAAAAAGCCATTGTGGTGGAAAATAGTGTAAAAATAAACTTTTTGGCTATGTTCATGGTTATGTTACTTATAAGTTTGCTCATTAATTACTCCTTAAAATACGTCGCTATTGTCACTAAAAATGTCATCAAGTTGTCTATCAACTTTCACTTTGATCTCATGATCAATTTTTAAATTTAAATTAATCGTGATGGGTTCTTTGGCGCTAACTTCTACCCGGTGAGTACAGCCACTGATTATAACCATAGCTAAAAATGTGGTTAGTATTTTATTCATATTTACTCCTTATTTATTTGTAAACCTTTGATGATTTTCTCTTCAAATTGCTTGGTAATTGACATTGATTCCAGCAAGCCTATTAAGTCATAACTTAAATTTAAGTTGAGGTTTACATCATTATCGATGTCAGGGTTGCGACCTTTAATAACGGTTTCCAATAACATATAGCCATCGTCTGCCATCGAAACATCAGAGGATAGTTGGTTGTAATGTAAATTCTGTAACGCATCAAAAGCTAACTGCAATTGGGTATTACTGGCCTTAAGTTTCGATACCGCCGGATTATTCATTATTTGTATTAGGCCATTACTGACATTATGTAGTTCTCCATTTTCCATAGTGTACTTTTCGCCATCATAAAAAATAGGTAAATGCCCTGAAATATTGCCTGTAACTACAATACCTTGCTTTTCGTCTAACGCCAATACTTGTGCTAAGTCTATATGAGTAAGCTGAACGTCAACTGAATGTTTATAATCGAGAGGCCATTGAATTTTGGGAATAGCGAAACTACCGCCTAAAATATCACCACTGAGTTTGGTGGCTGAAATTTTAAATTCTCTTTCATAATGCCAACGGGTATTAATTGAAAGCTTTGAGATTGGTGTCGGCGTATCTATTAATGCAACCGTAAGATTCTCTTGAGCGGGAGAGTTTTGTTCGCTCAGTGAAGTTAACACACCATTTAAAAGTTGAAAATTTTGCTGCCAATTTAACTCTTGTACCCAAATATTGGCTATTTCACCACTGAGTGACGCCACATCAACAGATAAATCTAAAGTTGAGTTTTGAACATTATTTAAATCCGTTATTTGACCTTTCACACGGTAACTTAATGTACCTTCAACTAATTTTACATCTGTGGGTAATTTAATATTGAGCGCGAGTAGGTCGTTAAGTGGCAATTGTTTTGCTGTTAATTCCAGTTTAGGTTTGTTGACTGCACCGGATACCACTAGGTTCCCCAGAGGTAAGTTGTCGGCAATAACAGCAGCATGTATTTTAATATCATCGATATTACCGATAATATTGCTATTAATAGACAATGAGTTGATTTCAACCACATTTGCATAGCGTAATTTATTAACCTGACTATTCAAATGTAGATTAACATCAATGGTCTGTTTTACTTCTAATTGGTCATTGCTCAGAACGCTCTTTTTTACTTGCCCAGGCATGCTTGTTGCGATGTTCCCCTGTATTTGCATAGCAACTTGTTTGATTGTCAGCTGTTTATTATTTGTTGCTATTTGGTTTGCAGGTATTGATATTTTGTTGCTAGTTAGTGTTGAACTGTCGTCAAAGCTTACGATGATTTTTGTTTGTTCTTGGTGCATAACACCTTGGAGATTTAGTATTACTGGCGAATGAGTAAAGCCTTTCAGTGCTGAAACAAGTAAGGGCATTTCAAACTTAAAATCTAATTCAGCCGTTGGCAATATTTCATCTAATTTTTTTTGCTGGTTATTATCATTGCCTGTACTGCTCAATTGATTTTGTTGTGATTTATTGGCTTTTACTTGGGTGGATAAGCTCTGAGGAAGGAGGCTGTTCTCGCTTTGTAAATAATGATTTAAGTTTATATTAATATTACTTAAGGCAAGCTGATTAACCTTAGTTTCATTATTTTTAATCGCTAAGTTGAACGTTACGCCGGTTAATGAAAGCCTCTTGTCATTTAAATCATAGGATAAATTACCATATGGATTCACTATGACTTGCTGAATAACGTTGTCGTTTAAAAGCGTAATAAGTTCTGGAGAAAGTGATGTTTTGCTAAGGTAATTAAGTAAATGTTGATGACTAAATTTTGCCTGTAAACTGTTTTCTTTTTGAAATTCAATATCAAGTATTGTTGCTGGATTAGTCGATGGTTCAGTCGATGTATTATCTGACGCTAAATTTATTTTGCTATTTAGGTTAAGTGCGCCAGTTAGTGCAAATGGGCCACTGTTTTTAACACCCTCAATTGATGATATCGATAATGCTTTTAATTGACTCGATAAAGATAATTGCTCTGCTTGATAATGTAGTTCACTTTCAAAATCGCCATTAACAGCTATTGATTCTAATGTCTCTAATGTTGCAGGTGGTAAGGGAAGTTCATGTGCTAATAAAAATTGTTTTAAGGGGGCTAACTGACTTACAAAGCCAACCTGAAGTTGATTTCTTGCAAGTTTAGCTGCTATTGATTGGTTAATAGAAATATTAGCTTTTATTACGGTATTTTGTTGATGATCTGCGATTGAAAACTTTAGCGTATTATTTATCGCTGAAAATTTTCCGATATAGTATTTTTGTATTGATGAGTGTTGACTCTTAGTTTGACTCTTAGTTTGACTCTGGATGCCTGTGACGCTTTCAGGTGCAAAAGGTAAATAAGTAAATTCTTTAACATTAATGCTAAAAGGTAAATTAATCTCAGAAAGTTGCGTTAAATAAGCTTTCAGTTGCTGCTTAGCTGTAAGGTCTTGATTGTCCAGTGAGGGCTCTTTTAACGTATTAAAAAGGGTCGTTGTACCCTGAATTGACATGGAAGAGATGTTGATATGCTTAATTTTTTGTTGAGCGGCTAAGTCAAGTGTTAGGCTGATATCTTCGAACTTAAGATCTGCTTGTGGCGTTTGCAGGCATAAACGGTTTATTTTTACCGATAAATCTATGCTTATTGTAAAATCTATACAGTCGATACTGGTGTTGTAAGGCTTAAGTTTTTCTTCGCTTAAGCTTTTTATGATGGCTACGCGTGATAAGTAAGCGAGCACAATAAAGAGAAAAATTACGCTAATAATAAAGGTAAAGGCGAGTAAGCTTTTTTTGGCTAATGTCATTAGTTTAGTTCAGTCCTTCTAACAGGGTTAAGCCCGTTTAAATCCATTTTTAATCAACTTTATACAAACTACTTTATTGCTGTTAACTGATAGTATCAATCAAAGCCATTGATTTAAATACAGGGTTGAAAATAGCGCAGGTTAACTTTGTTGTTTTACCTAGTCAGTGGATATTTTAATTGCACCGAAGACACGTTATGATATCGACATTTTTACAGTAACAATTATAAAGAGAGAAGTATGTCTGCTGCCCCATTAGAACGAATTACCATCGAACCTACTTTACCTGCTACCGCTTGTGTTATTTGGTTACATGGCTTAGGCGACTCAGGTGCAGGATTTTCACCTATTGTGCCAGAGTTAGGCTTACCTAAAAACCATCCGGTACGTTTTGTTTTCCCACATGCGCCAGAGCAACCCGTAACGATTAACCAAGGTTATGTTATGCGTTCATGGTACGACATTAAAAGTATGGATTTACATAACCGTGCTGATATGCAAGGTGTACTTGAATCTGAAGTTAAAGTAAGAGCATTAATTTCTGAGCAAATTTCTGCAGGCATTCCAGCAAGTAATATTGTTTTAGCCGGCTTTAGTCAAGGTGGTGTGGTAAGTATGTTTACAGGTTTACGTTACCCTGAAAAGCTTGCTGGCGTTATGGCGTTGTCATGTTACTTACCTAATGCTGACGCCTTGCCTGAGCAACTTAGTGAAGCTAACCGTGAGACTGATATTTTACAACTGCATGGTGAAAATGATGATGTAGTGCCACTAAGCGCAGGTAAAATGGCGAATAAATTACTTAATGAGCACGGTTATCCGGTTACTTGGAAAACTTATCCTATGGCTCATAGTGTTCATCCAACTGAAATTCGTGACATTGCTTCATGGTTAGTTACGCGTTTAGATTTAGTTTAATAATCATTAATAGCCAAATTTAAATTATAGGATAATAGAATGCCAGAAGTTACCGTGAAGCTCGCTTTTGAAAAAGAGAATAAAAATAGTATCCGATTTAAGGAAGTGCCAGAACCTGGTAAAGCTGAAGCTGTAGGCAGCGTATATTTACAGAAGTGGTTGGCGGGTGATGCTAAAACAATTGAAATTACAGTAAAGATCCCTGATTAGTCATTGAAGTTCACGCTTTAATTCCCAGGGGCATGTTTTAATAAAAGAGGTTTATACTTCAATTTAACGCTCAGCTTTAATGCGTTTTAACCAGACTTATCTATAAAGCAAAAAAATGCGCTAGTTATTATTAGCGCATTTTCATTTCTACAGTGAAGTTTCAATATATTTATCACTTAGCTTATCTTTGTAAATTCCAGTAAACGATTATTAGCAGGCATGACGTGATCGTGTTCCAGAAACAAACCCGCTTGTTCAGCTAATGCTTTTATAGCTTCAAAATCGCGAATAGCACTTTGGCTATCACGCTCTTTAAGCCAGATATCAAAATCGGCATTACTATCACTGCTGTACTTGCCTTGATAATTAAAGGGCCCATAAATACAGAGCTTTCCTTGTTGATTTAAATGTTGAGATACCCCACTAAAGAATGCTTGAACTAAAGGCCAGCTAACAATGTGTAAGGTATTGGCGGTGTAAATGGCGTCAACTTTTTCAATTGGCCATGGGTGGTTAAGATCAAGCTCGATCGGATATAGCAAGTTCCCTGCAGGATACTCCTGTAACCATTGCTTGATAGCTTCATGATTTAAACGTATATCACTGGTTTGCCAACTTAACCACGTCATGTTTGGTGCAAAATATACCGCATGTTGTCCGGTACCTGAGCCAACTTCTAAAACGCTTTTACTTTTACTAAAGGCTTTGGTTAACAAAGCGAATATAGGTGATTTATTATTTTCACAGGCTTGGGAGAAAGGTTTGTTCATGATTTATTACTCAAATTATGACTTAAATTACTGTTGAATTGAATGTTCAAAATTTCACTCATTTTATCTAGGGTGTAATTAACGATTTTCATCGTTCGAATTAAACGGTAATAGCTGTTGGCACTGTGCTTGATAAGTCCGCATTTGCTGTTGTTCTTGTAAACAAAAAGCTTTAATTGCTGGTCTAAAACCCGCATGTTTAATCCAATGGTATGACGTGGTTAGTTTTGGTTCAAAACCACGTTGTATTTTATGCTCGCCTTGCGTACCCGGGTGGAACAAGCTTAATTTATGCTCAATACAAAACTCGATACCTTGGTAATAGCATAATTCAAAGTGCAAATTATTAAAGGATTTAGTGCAACCCCAGTAGCGACCATATAAGTTGTTGTCGTCAAAAAAGAACCAAGCACAGGCAACGTCTTCACCATTACAATTAGCGATAATCAGTAAAATATGTTCAGGTAATTTTTCTATTGCCGATCGAAAAAACTCAAACGATAAATGTGGTGTGTGTCCGCGCTTTAGATAAGTTAGTTGATACGTTAAATAGAAAAAGTCTAACTCTTCTTTACTAATGTCTTTGCCAATTATGCGCCTTACTTCAATGTGTTGTTGTATTATTGAAAGGCGCTCTTTGCGGGTGTTTTTTCTTTTTCTTGCCGTAAAACGTGATAAAAAATCGTCAAAATCTCGGTAGTTATGATTAAGCCAATGAAATTGAACGGTGTTTCGTTGATAAACATCTTTAGCTTGGTGCTGCGTTGGTGAGCAATACAATAAGTGCCAGCTATTTAATTGTTGATGTTGGCAATGATGAGTTAACACGTTAAAAATGTCAGCAAGTACAACCTCACTGGATAACAACTTATTGCTGGTTACTGGAGTAAAAGGGGTAGTAGCCACTAGTTTTGGATAGTAGGGAATATTATGTTGCTGGTATGCATCGGCCCAAGCCCAGTCAAAAACATACTCTCCCCATGAATGAGATTTAATGTACATCGGTAATATAGCGTTAATTTCACTCTCATCGTTATTACGTAACTGTAAATGATGAGGTTGCCAACCTTGGGTATCAGACACTGAGCCACTGTCTTCTAAACATTGAAACAATTGATAATTTGAAAATACCGACGACTCAGTATTTAGTCGCTGCCAGTCTTGTTCAGCAATGTCTGAAATATTATTTAAAATTTCAATTTTCAATGATTATTCTGTTTGTTATTTATGTATAGATGAAGCTTAACAGATGGCTAATTTAATAGGTATACTCTATTTTATACGAGACACAGTATTTGTTTAAGACCCTAGTAAATCATTAAACTTTAGCCTTAACGTTTAGACAAATACAGCAGAATATACCCAAGAGATTAAGAGAATATCATGTGTGGCAGACTTAATATTATTAACCATTCATTATGTAAAATTGTCAGTGACACTGTAGGGTTTAACTTTTACAGCGACAGTAATGATAATTTGTGTCCAAGTGAGACAATAGCCACCATTGTTGAGTCGAACCAACACTTGAGCCAAGTAAATATGCGTTGGGGTATTCAGCCTTCATGGTCAAAGCGTTTATTAATAAATGCTCAAAGTGAAACGGTAGCCACTAAGCCAACATTTAGTCAGGCTTTTGCTGCAAATCGTTGTTTAATCCCTATTAGTGGTTGGTACGAATGGCGAAAAGAGGGCGCTAAAAAGCAAAAATATTATTTTAGTCATGGGCAAGCGTTACCCTTATATATGGCAGGTATAAGTTATTATGGCAATAACACACAACCTCAAGTGGTAACACTAACCACTAAGCCAAATCCATTGTGTGAACAGTTCCATCATCGTATGCCCGTGCTTGTTTTACCTGAGCATATTAACGCATGGTTAGCGCCGGAAAACTCGCAAGCGAATTTATCATCATTAATGTCAGCAATTTCCGATGAAAATCTCTGTGTCACAACAAGCTAGCAGCTAGCATTAAAATTCACGTATAATATATAAAACGTTATTAAGGTATTAAAACCAATGAGCACAGAAACAACTTTAAAGTCATTTTTAAATCAAGTTAAAGACACTCAAGAAATTTGGGCCCTGCAAGATAAAGATAGCCAAGACTGGGTGGTACTTGATTCAGTAAATTTTGAAAACACTGAGGTTATGCCTCTATGGTCAACCGAGGCACTGGCTAAAAGTCATTGTGTACAAGAGTGGGCAGATTATGTTCCTGCTGCTATATCTGTTGCTGAATGGATGGAGTTTTGGGTTGAAGACTTACTCGAAGATGGCGTTATTATTGGCCTTAATTGGCAAGAAAATGAAGCATGTTTTGAATTAGAGCTTCCTGAGTTTACTCAAGCATTAGCAGAAGTGGAAACCTTATAGTCCTTAACGTAAAACCTATGCTAGTTTAAAAAAATACAAAAATTAACACGTATTTATTGGTCAGATTCGGCTATTTATTAGCTTTAGTTATCTAAATGTTTTGAGAGTGCAACAATGTTGTACTCTCAAAGTATTTGTTGAATAGCACTCATTTACCCCTCCCATTGACGCACTTTTTACACTCTACTTATTGTTAGAAAACTATTTCTTATACGTATTAACATGTAAATAATGAATTTTTTGATTAAATAAAAAAATAAATAATTATTTTTTTTTAACGATTTTTATTCAGTTATACATAATTTCATTATTATTTAAGTGTTTACTGCCTCATATCAAAATATATCCCATAAATTCAAAATAATATTTTTTACATTTAGTTTCATGTGTTTACATAAAGTTACATGATGCTAGTGTTACTTTTTATCGCTATTTTATTAATTTTTATCACGTTGAACTGACAAACCGTATTTATATTTCAAAAAAATCATTGATTTTTTTCAGTGTGTTTAAGGCTAAAAAATAATGAAATGGTTATAGAACTTACAAGGTCAAATTAAGCAGTGTCCCATACTTCGATTTAATCCAATTATTTGGGCAAGGCAATTTTGAATTAGATTTGAACTAGAATTAAACATTAAACATTAAACATTACATTTAAGCGAATAGGAAAATAACATGGTGAAAACAATATTGGAAAAAGGTTACAGCATTTTAAATGCGACTAAAAAAATGGACTTCATTGCGCCTCTTTTAATGCGTTTATATTTAGTGCCTATTTTTTGGATGGCGGGTACGCATAAAATAGATGGTTTTGACAATATTGTGCAATGGTTTGGTAATGATGATTGGGGATTAGGTTTACCATTTCCATTTATTCTTGCGATATTAGCTATAGGCGCTGAAGTTATCGGTGCTATTGCTTTGTTGCTAGGTTTAGGCGTGCGCTTAATGGCTGTTCCTATGATGTTTACCATGATCATAGCCATGACATCTGTACACGGACAATATGGTTGGCAAGCGATCGCAGATGCTAATGCGCCGTTTGCTAACGAACGAGTAGAGGCAACAGTTGAAAAGAAAGAGATGATAATTTCTATCTTGCAAGAACACGGTAACTACGAGTGGCTTACCAGCAGCGGAAATATCACCATTTTAAATAACGGTATTGAGTTTGCTGCAACATATTTCATTATGCTATTAGCACTATTTTTTATCGGTGGTGGCCGTTATGTCAGTCTTGATTACTGGTTCAAACGAAAAGTATTACCTAACGCATAAATAATTTTTACATACTTAATACAACACAATAAATGGAGAATAATATGAACACTAAAACTAAATTTCAAGGCGCGGCAGTTGCACTTGCTGTTGCAGGTTTAATGGGCGCTTCAGCAGTATCAGCAGAACCAGCTAACAAAACAGCAAAAGGCAACACTGCTGAAATGGCGCATTGTTACGGCGTGAATAAATGTAATGGTCATAACGACTGTAAAACGGCTGAAAATGCCTGTAAAGGTCAAGCTTCATGTAAAGGTCACGGCTTTGTAGCTATGTCTGAAAAAACCTGTGGCGATATTGGCGGCACGGTTAAAGATGATTGGCGTGGTGAAGTTAATACTGCTGAGCTAACGCATTGTTACGGTGTAAATGTTTGTAAAGGTCATAATGATTGCAAAACGGCTGAAAATGCCTGTAAAGGTCAAGCATCATGTAAAGGTCATGGTTTTGTAGCACTTGCGGCACAAACATGTGACGATGTTGGAGGTACGGTTGGCGAATAATCAACCTATTGACAATATGACAGGAGAGCGCTCGCTCTCCTTGTCTAATGTCCCCGTGCCAGAACATTTTCTTGGCTTTGGTCTTGGCCTAAGAACCGAGCACTTTCAAGATGTTCTTAATGATAAAATTAATATTGATTGGTTTGAAGTTGTCTCAGAAAATTTTATGGTAGATGGCGGTAAACCTAAGCATTATCTGCACAGTATTCGTGAACTTTACCCTATGGTGATGCACGGTGTGTCTTTATCTATAGGCTCAACCGATCCGCTAAACTTTGACTATTTACGTAAGTTAAAAGTACTGACTAATGAATTACAGCCTGAATGGATTTCAGATCATTTATGTTGGACAGGGGCGCACGAAAAAAACAGTCATGATTTATTACCTTTGCCATACAATGATGAAGCATTAAACCATGTTTGTCAGCGGGTTGAGCAAGTACAAGAATTTCTTGGACGGCCGATACTGCTGGAAAATGTTTCAAGTTATTTAACCTATAAAAATTCAGAAATGACCGAGTGGCAATTCTTTAATGAAGTAGCGCGTCGCTCTGGGTGCGAAATATTACTCGATATTAATAATATTTATGTCAGTGCTCGTAATCATGATTTTAATCCACAAGATTATCTAAATGGTATTTCAAAAGATAAAGTTAAACAGTTTCATTTAGCCGGTCACAGTGATTATGGCGACTATGTTATTGACACACATGATCACCCTGTGGCCGATCCTGTCTGGCAGCTCTACGAAAAAGCACTACAACGTTTCGGTTGGATAAGTACCATGATCGAACGAGATGATAATATTCCACCGCTAGCGGAATTATTAGCAGAAGTGGAAACTGCGCGCAATATTGCCACGAAAACGTTAGGCTCGTTAAGATAATCTTATACGAGTGAAAAATGATGAAAAGAATAAGAGCAAATATAGTGTGAGTAAACTTTCATTACATTCTCTGCAGCAGCAGATGATTAATTATTTAACTGACGATAAACCTGAAATTGCGCAACATGTTGCAGAACATGGCGGTATTAGTCGTGAAGCTCGTTTGCATATATACAAAAATGCTTATCAAATGCGCTTTAAAGAAACTATTGATAATGATCACCAAATATTGGGGATGTATTTAGGTGATGACTTATTTGATCAAATGGTCAGCGGCTATATTAAAGCTTACCCATCGAACAAAACATCATTAAGACATTTTGCTGATTTTTTACCTATGTTTCTTGCCAATCAAGCACCGTTTAAAGATTATCCATTGATTAGTGAGTTAGCTCATTTTGAGCGGTTATTAATGGTGGCGTTTGACGCAAAAGACGCGAATCGCTTTACTCGTGAGCGCTTGCTGGAAATTCCACATGAACAGTGGCCTAGTTTAGTTTTTCGTTTTCACCCTAGTGTACAAATTGCTATGTTTAACTTTAATACCGTAGAAACTTGGCAAGCATTAAAGCAAGAGCAAGCGCCAGAGCCTGCAAAGCAAACGGCTAATATTTGGTTGCTATGGCGAAATAATGAACGTTTAACCCAGTTCAGATCAATATCGCAGCAAGAACACAACTTGCTTAATCTGATGCTTAAGGGCCATGACTTTGCAAGTCTGTGTGATAGCCTGTTATCACAAAACCCTAACGAAGATATTAGTCAGCTAGCATTGAATTATTTATTGTCATGGATAGATGACGGTATACTTTCTAGCCACTAGCCACTAGCCACTAGCCACTAGCCACTATTTTCTAAGTTCCTAAGTAAGGTTATTAATAGCGAGAAAATCACTATAGCAGGCTTGATTGAGTTTTGGCTTTCTCATCATTTTAACCTAAGGTTACTTCAGACAAACTTCTCATTAATATACCTTTAGTATTATTTAAATAATTACGGTAATATTATGAAAACAGTAATTTATTACTACTATGAGGAGTGACTGTCTGGTGAACTATGGATAAAATTAGACTGTCAAAAAACATAGTATTAGATTGCTTGAGTAGTGCTTTAATTATTGACAATAATGCTCAAAATATAGTTCCGCTTGATAACCTAGAATTTCAAGTATTAAAATACCTCGTTGAACACAAAGAAGTTGTTGTAACTAAAGACGAATTGCTGGCGCTATGGCCATCACGCGTCGTCATGGATCACTCTCTTGCTCGCGTAATGTCTATTTTGCGCAAAAAATTAGGTGACTCTTCTAAAAATCCTACATTTATTAAAACCCTTAATCGTCAAGGTTATCTCTATATCGGCCTAAACTCAGCGGTTACTGACACGCAAATAGCCAGCGAAAAAATTAAACGTAGCATCCCAATATTGCCGATAATTTTTGCCGTTAGCCTATTGTTACTATTATCGACAATTTGGTATTTCTCGTCAGACAGTCGTCCGAATGAGCAATTTATTTACCAAACAGAAATTATTGTAGACCCTGACACCCAAAAACAAGACTTGAGCATTAATCAAAGTGGCAGCCATTTGGCATATTCGGCAAGAACTTTGGGTCAAGAATATTGGTTTTTAAGAGTGAAAAGTTTACGTACTAATAGCGTTATTGATCACAAGATTGACGATGTAAATACTTTTCACCCCATTTGGCTTGATGACAACACACTGGTATTTCAGCATAAATCAGAAAATGAGTGCTTGATAAAAGAAATATCTTTACTACCGACAGGACAATTATCCGACGTAAGTAACATAACGTCATGTAATAGAAATAGTGCAAGCCAAACCATGGCAGCACTCACCAACAGTTCAGTCTTAGTTGCTGAAGTATCGCCACTGAATGGTAGATCATTAATACACTTGTTAGATATTGCATCGGGGAAAAAAAGCGTTATTGAACAAAGTGAAAATGATGATAGCGAAATTTATTTTCTTCAGACCAGCCCTGATAGAAAGCATTTGGTGACGTTGAGCACCGCTAATTGGTTTAGTACGACGATTAAACTCTATGATATTGATGATTTTAAAAATGAAATTTGGCGTAAAGAAATAAAAAATATTCTTTACACTGTAGCGCTAACCAATGAAAAATTAACCTACATCAACGAATATGGTGGTGTTAGTGTGAGCTATTTCAACAGCAACCAAGTTGAGTCATTAAATGCTATTTTTACGTCTAAGGTCTATAGCCCAATGGCCCATGAAAATAATATTTTTTTATTGGAAGGTTTGTACGCTTCAACTAACCTAACACTGGTTAATTTCCTTACCAACAAAGTTAAAGACATCAGTCACTTCAACGGTGCCAATATGACTTTGCCAAAACAAGTTAATAATAAAAAGTTTTTATTTGTTTCCAATCAATCGGGAAAAAACCAACTGTGGTTAGCCAGTATCGATAGTGGAGAAGCTAAACAACTTACCGTTTTAGATCGTTCCTATAACATCAGTTCGTATGACGTTGATGGCTTATTAAACCGTATTGCCATGACAACACAATTTGGGGTATTAGTGCTAAATAAAGAGAATAATGGCCAATATAAAGTATTAACATCTATCCCTGATGCTCAAGATCCAGTGATATATGAAGGTTTACTCTTTTATACGAAAATCCGATCTGATGGCACGGATATCTATCAATATGATCTGTTAACACAAGTTGAGCAACTCTATATTAAAGACGGTTATAAACTGGTGCAAGATGCAGGATATTTTTATTATATAAAGTACTTTCAGCCTGGCATTTGGCGCGTTAGCATTAATGACAAAAATCATTTCTTTGAAACGCCACTTGAGAGTTTAACGTTAGAACAATGGTATATAAAAAATGGTGAACTTTACTTGTTAAATGAAAGCCAGATGATTAAATATAACTTGGAGCAGCAAACACTACAGTCGTTTGAAAATACACAATGCAGTGAGCCAGAGGTATGGAGAACGAACTCTTGTATAAATATTCAGGACGCGCCACGAGCCAACAGAATTATAAAAATATCTAAAAAACGTCTGCCTAAAGGAAAGTAAAGTCTTTTAAACCATCAACGCCCCAAGTGCTATAACAGCTTTTGCATGAATAACTTGGAATACGCGAGCCTAATGATATTATTGGTCGACGAATTGAGATTATTTGTTGATTTAAAATAGCTTGAATAGATGGTGATTCTATAACAATAACTTCGATGTTGCTTTTTGGCCACACACGTTCTTGTTTTGCATTTATTATCACAGGTTTTTTTGCCATTGCTTGCAGCAACAACGGAAAGTTATCCGACGTTATATCTTCTTTCTCTTCAATTATATCAATAACTTTTGGTAGGTCTGGATGTAGATCTTGATAAGCTTTTGCTAAATATTTGTCTGCTTTTTCTTGATTGTATAAACCAAAGCTCTTATTTAAATACACTATCCCTAATAAGAAAGTAGAGTTCAGAAAATCTTTTCGTGCAGATTTTTCTAAATTGATCATACCTTTTTTTACATTTTTGTATTTTTTATCGCTTAAATAGATCAAGCCCGTTTTATATAAAGCTCTGACATTACCATGTCGGGCAGCTTTTCTAAGGTTTAAAAAACCTTTGTCTTTATCAATATTGGTGCCAAAGCCATGATAATAAAACTCACCCATAGTAGTTAATGCACTGATATGGCCTCGCTTAGCACCTGCTTTAAATTTATTGAAATAATCGACACATTGGTCGGTATCACATGGAGTAAGTTTCATAGCCGTAGCAGGGCTATTCACCATAAAAAGCGTAATGGTTAAAAATAATAATTGAATTGTTTTATTCATTAATTTTCACTTTTAAATAACTTACTATGACTGGACGTTCGGATAAATGTTCACTTGTTCATTTATGAACAGAATATGAGACATTACATAAGCGTTGCTAATGATACTTTTTATACAAGATGTAACATCATATCAAGGTAAAGCTTTGTTGTTGTATTGATTTAACAATAACGTATTAAGATCATCATTAATGGCTAAATCATAGCATTTAACAAATGTTGAATGCCAATATATCTCAAGATGATTAAATGAAAGGGCTCATTCTCAATATCAAAAATATAATCAACCAAGGAAAAATACTTAGCTGATTATATTTACTTTTTAAGGCTAATTATTATCTTGCGGAAATACCACCACCACCTGAGCCAGTTGCATCAACAATCATTAACATTCCTGGAGAAAAACCACTTAAATCTCGACCTAATGACTGATTACAACCGATGATTTCACCACATGACTTACCAGGGATTCTTGAGCCCGTAGTAGTAATAGCCTTGCGAAAAGCGATTAAGTTTTCATTCAAAATCTGTGTTAAAGGAGGTGATGTAATGGTTAAAACTTCAATTTCTTCTTCAGGCCATTCAATAGCGCCGTTGTTAGTCACCACTAGCGGAGTTTTAGCTAATTCTTGAAACAATAAAGGAAAGTTACTGTTATCTAAAGAAACTTTAGCTTTAATATTAGTAATGACTGCTGGAATCTTGGGGTGGCGCTGTTGATATGATTTACTCAAGTATTTATCAGCTAATGCAAAGTTCTGTGGTGTAAATTGATTATTGTAATAAATGGTGGCGAGTAAAATGTTAGCATTTTCATCGTCTTTATTAGCTGCTTTCTCTAAATACTTAATGGCATCGTCAAGATCATAATTTTTTTTACTAGTTAAGTAAATTAAACCTAATTTATATTGCGCATTTGTATCTGCATATCGAGCGGCACGCTTAAGGTACTTAATAGCTTGATCTTCATTGGGCTCTGTTCCGTAACCATTATAATAAAATTGCCCTAAAATCGCCATGGCACCTGAATGGCCTCTTTTGGCTGCCTTTTTATACATCTTGAAATAACTTTTACATTCGTCAAGTTGGCAATAGTCCATAGATGAACTCGACTGACTTTTTGTTACTTGCCCATCACCATACGAAAAAGGTGTAAAGCCAATTAAACAAAATACGGTACCCAATATTATATTTTTCATTTTATTAATTCCATTTGAGTGTAGCTTGCAATGTTATTGATAGTGCTTATGTAAATAAATAGTTCAAACACTAGTGATTAATCGTGTGCGTTATACGCTTTAATGAGCACTACCTAACCTTTACAAAATTAAGGTTGAAATTGAAATGATAAAAGTTAATATTTTCTTATGTAATAGTTAAGTAGCTATAAATTATGAGTTTATTTTTATGTTTTGTTTTCATTTTTAAGAGTGATAAATATTAAATCCTCGATCCAAACGATGATTTTCCGTTGTTTTATGGTGCTCTGTATTTTTATAGTCTTGTAACTATGGCGCTATTAATGAGCCACATTACTTGTCTGTGCAGTAAAAAATTTCATGACCTAAAATAAACTTATTCAATGGTTCTAATGACTCGCTAAGTACATCTTTATACTCATCACGTTCATCATTTTGGCTGGGCAATTCGTAGATATTTTTAAAGCTATGATAGCTAAATGGAACGAGATAGAGCAATACAGTTTCAATAAAAAACTTAGTGCGAGATTGCTCAGCGATTACCGCAACTGTGTATGCTAATTACTTCTGCGTTGCATCAAACATCAAAGACCACCGAGCTTAATAAAGGGTGCCAAGCCATATAAATTTCCGCCCAATGACTGTAAACAACCGATGACCTCACCGCAAGACTTACCTGGAATTCGTGAGCCCGTGGTAGTAATAGCTCTGCGATAAGCGATTAAATTCTCGGTTAGGATCTTAGTTAAAGGTGGAGAGGTAATGGTTATTACTTCAATTTCATCTTCTGGCCATTGAATCGCGCCATCGTTTGCTACTAAAAGTGGGGTTTTGTTTAACTCTTCAAACAGTAAAGGAAAATTACTATTATCCAACGAAACGTTGGCCTTAATATTACCAATAACCGCCGGAATTTTAAGGTGTCGCTGTTGATATGATTTGCTTAAGTACTTATCGGCTAATACAAAATTTTGTGGTGTAAATTGATTGTTGTAATAAATGATACCTAATAAAAGGTTGGCCCTTTCATCGTCTTTTTTTGCGGCTTTATTTAAAAATTTAATCGCAGCATCAAAATCATAATTTTCTTTACTGGTTAAGTAGATCACGCCTAATTTATATTGTGCACTTGTGTCGGCATATCTTGCAGCGCGCTTGAGAAATCTAATGGCTTGTTCCTCGTTGGGCTCAGTGCCATAGCCAATATAATAAAATTGACCCAAAATCGCCATGGCGCCTGCGTGCCCTCGGCTAGCTGCCTTTTTATACATTTTTAAATAGCTTTTACATTCATCGAGCTGGCAATACTTAATCAAAGAGCTTGATTGATCTTTTGATATTTCAATATTAGCGTATGCCGAAGAAGTAAAAGCAATTAAACAAAATACCGTACATAAAATTATACTTTTCATTTTATTAATTCCTTTTGAGTGTTGCTTGTAATGTTATTGATAGTGTTTTGACATAACTAGATTGTTCAAACACAAGGGATTAACTGTGCTCGTTATGTTTTCCTGAACACAACCTTTGCAAAATAACGGTTGAAATTGAAATGATAAAAGTTAATATTTTCTTATGTGATAATTAAGTTTCTGAAAAGTAGTGCTTTATTTTAGTGTTTAATGTTTTTTTTAGTTGTGTGACAATGATAGCTATTAGCATATTCATGCTCAAGTTAAGCGGTATATAAAGTTATTCTTACATTTTAACCACAAAGTAATTATTGCTACTGGTAAAAAATAAGATTACTTTTGTGTATAACAAAGTAGTTAATGACGTAAGGCGATTGATGCATAATAGGGTCAATAATCCATCAGAATTATGTTACGGAAATAAATTAATTCAAATGATCAAATCACTTGCTAAGTACATTCTTTTAACCGTCATGTTTATCGCTTTGCCTGGTTGCAGCTCTTTGCAATTCGCTGATATTTTTCAAGGCTATAGTAGCCAAATGAAATCAGTGAAAGCAGCGCAACGTCGAGGAAACTTTGTCATGGCGCAAAGTCTATTGAACGAGCGGTCAGCTAGCAATGGTAGCTATGTATTAGGTTTGCTAGAAAGAGGGCGGTTAGAATTTTTAGCTAATAACTGGTCAGCTAGCCAGCAAACATTTGCCCAAGCGTATATCGAGATTGAGGAACAACGCAATAAAGCTAAAATTCAAATTAGCAAAGGTATTGAGAAACTAGGCGCTGTGGTGAGTAACGACAATGCTATCTCTTATCAAGTTCCGTATTACGAACAAGGTATGTTACACAGTTATCAAGCACTTAATTACTTATTCCAAGATGATTTATCTGGTGCGTTAGTTGAAATTCGTCGCGCAAATTTAGTGCAAGAAACGGCTTTGAAAGTCTATAAAGACGAAATTTATAAAGCCCAAAATGAGCTGCAAAATTCAGGCATGAGCACCGACAGTTTGCAAGGTGGTTACCCGAATATGGACAAGGCTATTGGTAAAGTAAAAAATGGCTTTCAAAATGCCTTCACTTTTTATTTATCGGGGATTTTGTATGAAGCCAGTGGTGAATTTAATGATGCATATATAGACTTTAAACGTGCGATAGAAATTTATCCAGAAAACCCTTACTTGCAACAGGATGTTTTAAGGTTGGCCAGCAAACTGGGTATGCAAGACGATTTAATTAGCTTTCAACAACGTTTTGGAAAATATCAATCAAAAGAGTCAACAGGACAAGGTAAAATCGTAGTGCTTGTTGAGCGCGATATTGTGAACAGTAAGCAAGATGTCGGCTTAAACTTACCAGTAGGTAGCAGCAGTTATGGCTTAAAGTTCTTTAGTTTTTCTTTACCTGTTTATGAAGGAGCTTTATCGCAACACAATAAGCTTACGCTACAGAATGCGGGACAAAGTTATCAAACGAATGAAATTGTGCGAATTCAGTCGTTGGCGGCGAAAGATTTAAAAGATCAATTACCGTCACTATTAACCCGACAAGTCGTGCGAGTCGTTGCCAAAGAACAAGTTCGCCAAAAACTTAGCCGTGAAGCTGGCAATGTGGGTAATATTTTAGCGAGTATTTATAATATTGCTTCTGAAAAGGCCGATACTCGCAGTTGGAGCACGCTGCCTGACCAAGTTGATATCATTCGTTTCGATACCTCTTCAGGTAAACAAGTATTGCAAATGCAGGTAGATGGCCAACAAAAATCGATTGAAATTGATGTTCAACCTAATAGAATTACTTTAATCAATATTTCAGCTATTGGTAGCCATTTTGGTTATCAAACCGTTAATTTATAACTTACGTTAAATAATAATGAATCAGGAGGTAATATGTTTAATAGCAAAATTACTATGAGTACGGGTCAAAAAATCACCAGCAGTTTAGCGGTGATATTGCTTAGTACTATTGTTACAGCTGGTTGTGCCAATAAACAACCTCCTGTCACTGCTGGTACAGGTACTAGTGCCATGACACAAGGTGATGACTTTAGTAAACACTTAGAGGTGCATAATACCGACTTAGCGAAGCGGTTATTTATAAGCGACGTTAAATCTCGTAAAATTAATGACTTAATGGAAATAAATTTAACACTAACCAGTCGTTATGAGAAATCACAAAAATTACAATATCATTTCAACTGGTTTGACGAAGCCGGCTTTGTTATTGAGGCTGGAAAAACACCTTGGGTTCCTTTGGAGCTTCATGGCAAACAATCAACAACTTTACGAGGGTTAGCTCCGAACATTAATGTCAGCACATTTAGTGTTTATGTTCGCGAAATCCCGGAAAAAGCATACAAATATTAATTGTTAAGGAACTGTATTATGAATAAATTAGCACTAGTAACCACTCTCGGCTTGACCCTAGTATTTGCAGCGGGTTGTGCTAATAAATCAGTTGTTCGCTACGGTGATGCTACCGCAGTTGAAACTACTGATATTAATTTTGGCTCTACAGATTTACAAAAAGTTGCCGCCCAAATGACCGACTCGTTATTGTTGTCACCCGTTGTTGGCACGTTAACGCAAAATACGCGCCCGGTAATGTTTGTTGAACGCTTAAAAAACAAAACCAGCGAGCATATTGACACTGAGTCAATCACAGACTCTATTTCTACTAAGCTTTTACGTTCAGGCAAGTTCCGCTTTGTTGATATGGGACGAGTAGAAGCTGCTCGAGAGCAACTTAAGTTTCAACATGACGGCGGTATGGTTGACCCAAGCAAAGCCACACAGTTTGGTCGCCAAATTGGTGCTCAGTACATGTTATACGGTAACTTATCGAGTATAGTAAAAAGTAACCAAGATAAAACTGATGTTTACTACAAATTCACGCTTCGTTTAATGGACCTTGAAAGTGGCTTAGTTGAATGGGCCGACGAAACCGAAATTCGTAAAACTAAAGCTAAAGAATCTGTAGGCTGGTAAATTTTAAGGTTGAACGTTTTTATCAACGCTATCTTTCTACTAAAATTTATTAAATAAAAGGTGGGAAAAATGAAAGCAATTTATATATCGATAATTTTTTTGTTGGCTATTCCCTTTGCAAATGCAGATTATGAACGCAATAAAGCTGTGCCAGTCGAAAAGGTATTATTTGGTCAGGTGTTGTCAGTTCGTAATATTACTGAACAAGAGCTGATACAAGATAAAAATCAAGGCTGGAAAACTTTTGGTGGTGCACTTATTGGTGGCGCAATAGGAAATCAATTTGGTAGCGGTAGTGGTCGGAGTATAGCCACTATATTAGGCGCAGTTATTGGCGGCTCTATAGCGCATGATCGCAACCCTATATATCAAGAGAAAACGCTGCTTTTAGTTGAATTAATGATAAAGGTAGATAATGGCGATGAATATATGGTGATACAAGACTTAGATCACCGTATGCTCTTCGAGCGAAAAGATGCGGTTAGGATGGTTTATCTCGCCAATGGCACAGTACGTATTGATAAACAAATGTAAATATTTCAGAACCTAAGTGAAAATTAATGATAGTAAAATGGCTGAGTAGTAATACTTAGCCATTTTTTTAGAAATGTTATGTAATTCGCATAGATTTATTCTGTAAAGTTTAAATGCTTACGTTGCTTGATATGTTTTAAATTATTACTTATTAAGGTGTATGCTACCCAAGTTAATGATTAATAAGTCAGTTGTGTATTAAAACTGCTATGTAGTAAAAATCAATTTACACCATCAAAATAGTAATCACCATTCACTTCACTCTGCTGGCGTTGGTACATCATTTTTACTCACTTGTTGTTCATCAGTGATTTTTTCTGACCATTTTACTTCTTCTTTCTCAGGTTTTATGCCTTCTTGTTGATTACCTAACGGTGAAGTAAATACCAACCTTGTTAGTAAAGGAAAATGATCTGAGTCGATAGACGGCATACGTTGAATATCGCGTAGCGTAAAATGCGAACTGTGAAATAAATGGTCTAATGGCCAGCGAGCAATGGGATAACCTGCGTGAAAGGTGTTAAATGCGCCACGACCTACTCTAGGGTCTAACAAACCGCTAATTTTGCGAAACAATCGTGTGGTTGCAGACCATGCTACATCATTAAGATCGCCAGTTACTATCACCGGTTGATGACTTTTAGCAACGCTTTTCGCTACCATGACTAATTCCGCATCTCGCTCTGTTGATTCTTCATTCTCTGTTGGGCTAGGTGGTGCAGGGTGGAGAAAATGAGCACGCACTTTATCACCGGTTCGAAGCGTTAAGCATACATGTATCGAAGGCACGTCTTGTTCAACTAAATAGCATATTTCTTGTTCGTCTAACGGTAGTCGAGAATAAACGTGCATACCATAAAGATTGTCGAGCGGGCATTTCACACTATAAGGCATGTCAGCTTCTAGTACTTGAAGCTGATCTTGCCACCACTGGTCTGACTCTAATGTAACTAGTACATCGGGTTTATGTTGTTTGACTAAATCAATTAAGGCTTTGGCGTTACGATTAGGGGTAAATACATTTGATGTTAGTATGCTGAGCTGTCTTTTAGCTGTGTTGTCACTTGAAGATATTACCTCTTTTCGCCATAAAGGCGTAAAAGGCAATATCCACCACAATTGCCATAGTAAACAGCTTGCAGTAGCAAAAATTAAGATTTGAGCGGTTATTGTTTCTCGGTCTAATAGCAGCAGGTGCCCAATTAACAATGCCGCAGCAAATATCATAAATTGTAAACGCGGGAAGTCCATGCCTCTGATAAACCAATGTGGATGTCGTGATAATGGCAACAAGGTAAGCACGAGAATGAGCAGTGTACAAAGGCAGAGTATTAGTAACATATAGATTTTGTCTTAAATAGTGAGTTTTGTATTATACCTATAGGACTAAATAATTGTGCTATCTAGGTGAATTTAAATATTTTATTGAAAATAACCAACGAATCAATTGTTTTTATAAAAAGTATTCTAAATTAAAACTAAAAAGCATTTTACACCGTATAATCTTTTTTAACGCACTTACTCATTAATGAGCAATTTATTATGTTTTCAATCTTTAAGTCAGACCCATTAAAAAAATTAAATAAACGTTACGAAGCTAAGTTAGAGCTCGCTATGCATGCCCAGAGAAACGGCGATATTAAAGGTTATTCAATGATCACTGCTGAAGCGGAAGAAATAGCAGTGCAAATAAAAGCACTAGAAGTTTCGAAAAAATCTTGAATATATCAAAATATGATTAGGCAAAATTCAGCGTTTAGTGATGAAAGATAGTCTACAAAAGCTTGTTAATGAGTGTTGTTATCTCAGCTTAGTCTTATTTCGCTGAGATAACACTTCACTCTATCGAGGGTTACATTAAACTATTCTGTTGTATCATCTTGCTTCTGATCAGTATTAACACTAATAGGCTGATTAAAAGTGAGGGTACGATAAGGAAAAGGTATTTCAATTCCTGATTTATCAAGTGCTGATTTTACTGCTGCGACAACTTCGTCTCTCGACTCTCTAATGTTTACTGGTTTTGAGCCAGTCCACCAAGTCACTTCAAAGTTTATAGATGAGTCTGCAAACTCGTTAGCAAATATTTGTACTGGTCGAGAATCACTGATAACAGTTTTACAATCGGTAACGGCTTGTTTTATAACTGATCTTGCTTCGTCAACATTTTCACCATAACCAACACCACAAATAATAGTGGTTCTACGCTGATCAAGATCTGTACGAATTGTGAGTGGGTTCTTAAATAATATACTATTAGGCAGTATTACTAACTCGCCATCTGGTTGGCGAATATGTGTTTCACGAACGAGTATGGCTTCAACTGTTCCTTCATACCCTTCACAGGCGATAAAATCATTAATGCGCATTTCTTTTCGAAGTAAGATGATTATACCCGCTAGAAAATTTTCAAATATATCTTTAAAAGCAAAACCAATCGCAACAGAGCCAATACCGAGTCCAGCAAGCATTTTAGTAGGTGTTAGCCCAGGGAAAGCTATAATAGCGGCAATCATGATGCCAATAATCCAAATAGCAATCGAAGAGAATAAAATTAATAAATTGATTAAGCTCTTACGCAGCTTAGTTTTCTTCAAAATACGTTGCGCTATGTTTCTTGCTAATTTAGCGAAAGCGTAAGTTAGTAAGATTATAACTAATGCTATTAATAGTTGAGGCATAACTTCAATAGCACCTCGAGCTATTTCACGAAGTTGGGTTACTAAAATATTAAGGGGTTCCATTTTACTTCCTTTTAATACGATAGAGGCTGTCTTATTTATCAAGACTCTTGATAACGTATCCTAAAATTAATGAATTTCAGCCTTTAAATCAAGATAATTTACGGCATTAAAAACTAAATTCATAATAATTTAGGCATTAATAATAAGTATGATAAGTGATTATAAATCGTTAATCTGGTGTGTAAGAAATACCTACTTCTGCCTGTTCAAATTCAAGACAAGCTTCATTGCTAATAAGCTCTTTAGCGATAACTTTTTAACTTAATAGGTTAACACTCAGTATAACTCCAGTTTTTATTTTTAAAACTTTCATTCTATCGTTATTTATTATGAAAAGTAGCCAATGCTAATATTGGCTATTCAGCACTAGGCGTGATGTGTAATCTATAAAATTATGAGATAATTTCGCCCTCTTTATTCTATCAATCCTTAAAGGATGCATTAGTGTTAGCTAATTCTATTGTTGTGCTCGATTTTGAAACCACAGGTTTATCGCCTGATCAGGGTGATCGGGCGATTGAAATTGGAGCAGTGAAGCTTGAAAATGGAATAATTATAGATAGATTTCAAGCCTTGATGAATCCAGGTCGACGTATTAATAGTTTTATTGAAAATTATACTGGTATCAGTAATAGAATGTTGGCGGTAGCACCCACTTGTGCAAATGTAATGACTGATTTTGCAGACTTTATCGGCGATAGTAATTTACTAGCTCATAACGCTTCATTTGATTCTCGATTTTTGGGTGCTGAGTTAGCACGATTAGGTCGTTCAGTTTTGGGCGAGTTTACTTGCTCGTTATTAATCTCACGTCGTATTTATCAGGATGCGCCAAACCATAAGTTAGGCACTTTAATTAATTATAAAAATATCGTCGCCACTGGCAGTTTTCACCGTGCGTTATTTGATGCTGAAATGACCGCTGAATTATGGATTATCATGTTAGACGATATAAAAACACGCTATGAATTAGAGCACATTCCTTTTAGTTTAATTAAGCGACTGTCTAAAACGCCAAAAGCACAAATAGATAAGCTCTTAACAAATTACATAAATAAAATTACGTAAATAAAATTAATTAATTCAATAAATTTAAGTAGTATTTTTACTATGTAAAAGTCAAAAATGGTAAGTTACTATTTTGTATTATTTGCTGAAAACTATATTCAATAAAGGTTTTATTTTGCTATGGGCAAAAACATTACTAAACAGCAACACCCTCCAGCAAGTCTTGCGACAAAAGAACTGACCAAGTTTCGATATAGTGCAGAAGGTAAAACTCTGCAGCTAGATCAAGTCATAATAGAGCAACCGTTACAAATACGTTTGAAATGGCAGCTAGGTAATGACGAACCTTATCAAAGCCAAATATTTTCCATTACTATGCGCACGCCGGGTGACGATAAATCTCTGATCATCGGTTTGTTACAATCAGAAGCCGTTATTCAGCACTTTCAACAAATTGACAGTATTTTACCTGAACAGCTAGATGATCAAGCTTCAAGTGAAGTCAGTATTGAAAATCAATGGGAAGTTAAACTAAAAGCTGGGGTTATACCGGATATTAAATCACTTGAGCGTTTTCAAGTAACTTATAGTAGTTGTGGCTTGTGTGGTACTACCTCGTTGAAGTCATTGGAAATGAAAACCCCACCAAGCTTAGATGAAAACCAACATTGGTTAGCGTTTGAGGTTATTTCTGCTATGCCAAAAATTATGCGAGCAGCGCAGTCTCAATTTGTACAAACGGGTGGCTCTCATGCTGCAGCTTTATTTAATAAGCAAGGAGTGCTGGTCGATATAAAGGAAGACATTGGTCGTCACAATGCATTAGATAAATTACTTGGCGCGAGCTTAATGCATCGCCATATTAGTCAGTCTCAATACAGTATTTTAGTGAGTGGCCGTATAAGCTTTGAGATCGTACAAAAAACGGTTATGGCTGGCGTTGCTGTGTTAATTGCGGTTGGCGCACCTTCTGAATTAGCAATTTTAGCCGCTAAAAGATTTAATTTAACGTTAATTGGTTTCACTAAAAACAGTAGTTTTAACCTTTATCACGGCGATTGGCGTTTGATGCCTTTGGTCGAAAAAGGTTAAAGGCAATAACGACCCTAATAGCATTTACCTTAGTGTTAATCATCGTCATCGGCTTTCATTGCTTCAATATTAACAATAGTTGAACGGTTCAAGGTTATTTTATATCTTTGCATACGTTGCAAATCTTGTTTATCTGTTTGCATTAATACCACGTTTATTTGGTAGCGACGCTCAACCGCTTGTTTTGTTATTTTACTGCCATCGAGCGAATATAAGCGACCTTCACCTTTTTTTAGAAAACGAATAAAGGGGGTAAGGTTAAAAAATATACGTTGTTGGATTTCATCGTAGCCGGGCATAAAGCTTTTTGCATTTACCTTAGTGTCACTTCTAAAATGCAGTAATTGCGCTGCCTGTTTGTTTTGATGACGCCTATTTTGAAATAACTTATTAACTTGTTTGGGTAAATCTTTATCTCGTATGTATTCTAGCCAAATGGTTTGGCTTGCAATGCGAGTTTTATTAACACTGTTGGTGTATATATTTCTCCACTTGGGTAAGCCTCTTTGAATGCTTCGCCAAATGACTCGGGTAATATCATCTTTAAATATTTCCCTTAATCCATAAATAAAACCTAACATGCCCACTAGAGCAATAGTGACTTCAGTAAAGTTAGCACGCGCATTGAGCACTAACATCATGACAAAAGCCATAATAATGGTCGTTACTGAGCCACTAACAATACGTTTTAAATTTTGATTAAGGCTTTTAACTTCTTGCTGCAATACTACGCCGTATTCAATTAGCCTTTGTAGCAAACGCATTTTATTGGTAATACGATTAGGATCATCTAAGGTTGTTTGCGAGTTATATTGGTTTGTTTCTCGGTACTCATTCTCACTGCGGCAAAGAGCAAATAAAAAGTTTCTCTCAGTGGTAAAGTCGCTACTTTTAGGGCCACGAGATAATAGCCTTAAAAAAGACTGCTCTACTTGCCAGCTAAGATAATTATCAGCATTTTCAAAAAAAGGGCTTAATTTTTTATCAGGTGGAGTGTACCTTCTTAGCTTTTTTAATAAACCTGAAATTTGTTCAGCTAGTACGATAGCTTGAGGATAAAAGCTTTCACTTTCTCTAAGTTTAATGGTTTGTTTTATATCATTATCGAGAGCGATTCTAATTTGATAAGAAAATAAATTAAGGTTAAGCCGATAATCACTTTGCTCACCTTTTGTTTGACTGATAAAGCGGCTTCTCACTAATGGTATGTGCAGCTGGTCTGAGTAATAGGCGCTGTGGCTTTCAATACTGCTATGAAAGTAATGTTCTTCGGCTAAGGTTTTAGGACCAATACCCATTTCAACCGGCAAAGAAAAGTATAAATCTAGTCGTTGATGATCATTCGGCAATAACTGGTAGCTGACCTTTATGGATAGGTTTTCGTCTTGAGTAAGTTTGGTGTTTTTCACTTATATCCTCTGCTCCTTTCAGTTTATTGCCATAACAGGAGTACTAATTATGCCTGAAAATATGTTATTTTCATAAAGATATTATTTACTTATAGTTGAATTAATTTAACCTAAAATAGCTATAAATTAATGATTAACATAGTATGTTTTTTAATTAACTTAGTTACTGTTTCAAGGTAAATTATTCACCTTAAATATCTTATTCGCTTTCTCAATAAGGGGTGGGACAGCGGTGTTGTTGTGCTTGATTTAAACACCCATTAAAAAAGCCGTGTATAATATTTTTTATAGATACTGTATAAATGCAAGCTAAAATTAAATTAGCCCATGATGTTACAAAATTATGTTGAGAACCAATGCGTAAATCAGATAAAAAATTAGATAATCAGATTGTTAAAGCACTCACTCAAGTTTGTCATTCAGCGCTAGAAGATATTGATGGCTTTGAATGGTTAACCCATACCGTTAATTTTGATAACTTTCCTGAAAGCTTAAAAGTTGTTTGTGTTTTTGATCGTAACGCCAAGCTAGCGCATTATTTAAAATCAAGTAATAAGGATAGCTTAGCGATAATGATTACTAAAAGTCTGGTTGATATTGGTGTTGAGTTAAAAAATGCACAAAATCAAATAGAGCTAGACAGCGAGGAGAATTGCACCTTGTATCATGGTGGAAATTGGCGCAAAAGACTTGCCTAGTTCACTATAAGCTCTTAAATAATGACCACGCTATTGCGCACATAATTAGCCCAACGACTATGTCTATCATTCTTTTAATCTTAGCTTGATTCAACCAAGGTGACATTTTAGCTGCGGCTCCCGCTAAACTATAAAACCAAAGTATAGATGCCAACATAGTACCTAAAGCAAAAGCGACTTTTTCATTACCCTCGAATTTTCCTCCTACACTACCCAATATTAATACAGTATCTAGATAAACATGTGGGTTTAATAGTGTTACAGCTAATGTAGAAGCAATAACTAGCCAAGGTTTATTATTTGCTTTTACCGCTTTGTTTTGCAATTTATGATAGTTATTAAGCCAAGCTTGGCGAAAAGACATTGCGGCATATCCACATAAAAACAATATCCCTCCCCAAGAAATAGCTATTACTAAGTTTGGTGAAGTAGCAATAAGCTTAGCACCACCAAACACACCCAGTGCAATAAGTATTACATCACATAGCATACACACTGAGGCCGCTAAAAAGTGATGATTTCTGTTGATACCATGATTAAGTACATGAGAATTTTGCGCACCAAGCGGAATAATCATACTACTTCCTAAAAACAGGCCTTGAAGAAGTGGGGAAAACATTTTTGCACCTAAATATTATTGTCTGTTGAGCGAATATGGTTAATTTAACTTACAATGATATATAAATATAATTAATGTTTTTCATCTTTGATTAGTTTTGCTAATGTTGAGTGCGGTAATTAAATTAATTACGATATAGGAGTAAGTAGCCTTGCTAGATTACAAATTGTTGCATGCACTGAGTGTGGTGGTCGATGAACAAAATTTTGATAAAGCGGCATCAGTTTTAGCTATTACACAATCGGCAGTATCTCAGCGGATTAAAAGCTTAGAGCATGCTATAGGTCAGCCCGTATTAATCCGATCTCAGCCTATAGTAGCTACCCATATTGGTAAAAAATTACTAGCTCATTATCAACAAGTTAAATTACTCGAACAGGATATTATTCCTGATCTTTCTGGTGATAAAAAAAATGAAACTATAACAGCGAATATTGCCAGTAATGCAGATAGCCTAGCTACTTGGTTAATTCCTGCCATTGGTGATGTTTGTCATGAATATAATCTTGCCGTGAATTTTCGTCTTGCTGATGAAAATAGAACCATTAATTATTTAAAAGACGGGGAGGTTTTTGGTGCCTTGAGTACCCATGCTCAAGCTTTACCCGGTTGTACATTAGAAAAACTAGGCGATATGCAGTATTTATTAGTCGCTTCCCCTGGCTTCATTTCACGCTATTTTCCTCAGGGTATTAATGTTCAGGCACTGGCGACAGCACCGGCTGTAGCTTATGATCAAAAAGATGATATGCATATTAAATATATTGAGCGCATTTTTGGCTTAAAAGGAGGCGCTTACCCATGCCATACTGTAAGGTCTTCAGAGGCTTTTGTTAACTTTGCTAAACACGGCATTGCATATTGCTTGATCCCAAAGTTGCAAATACAAGCAGAACTTGCCTCAGGAGAGCTGATCAATTTATTGCCAGAACATACCATTGTAAGACCACTATACTGGCATCATTGGGTATTACTAAAAGGAGTATTTAAAGCGTTCTCAAACGCTATAATTTTACGAGCTCAGCACGCGCTGAGTAATCAATAATGGTATTTAATATTATATGCATTTACTATTCAGCCAACAAAAAAATTAATCAGGAATAAACGTGAGCAATTTAGTCGTAAGAAAAGCAACAGCAGAAGATACTAGTATATTATTTAAATTTATTATCGATCTCGCTATTTATGAAAAAGCTGAACACGAAGTACTCGCGACAGAGCAAACGATTAAAGACAGTATTTTTACTGAAAATAGTCATGTTTATGCTTTAATTTGTGAACTTGATGGTGTGCCGGTTGGCTCAGCTATTTACTTTTTTAATTATTCTACTTGGTTAGCAAAATCGGGCCTTTATCTAGAAGACTTATACGTAATGCCAGAGTTTCGAGGCAAAGGTGCAGGTGTTAAACTTCTAAAAGCAATGGCTAAAATTGCTGTTGAAAAAGATTGCGCAAGATTTGAGTGGAGTTGCCTAGATTGGAATACGCCTTCAAGAGAGTTTTATCATTCTCTAGGAGCTGTCGCGCAAGAAGAGTGGGTTGGTTATCGTATGACAGGTAAAACCCTTAGTAACTTTGCAGCTGATCTGACTGAATAATTGTAATACCTGATGGCGGATGCTCAGCGTAAGCTAACATAGCATTTGCCACCTTTTCTGCTTGAATCAACTGATACTTTTTAGGGATCATAAAAGCGAACGCTTTCATTATTAGGCTTCCTAATTGCTCACCAAGCCTAAACTCATCACGATGACCCGCTAACATTGAAGGGCGAAATAGCCCAAGATGTTGATAACCAATATCACGTAACGCTAACTCTACTTTTCCTTTAACTTGATTATAAAATAGCGAAGAGGATTCATTAGCTGCCATAGCCGTTACGATGGCAAATAACGCGGTGTGTTGTTGGTAAAAGTGCTTGGCGATAATTAAAGGGTATAAATAATCAATTTGATTAAAGGCTGATTTAGAGCCTGCTTTTTTTATCGTACTGCCTAACGTAAAAAATATATGATCAACTTTTGATGGAAAATTTTCTTTATCCGAGGTGTTTTCCTGCTTTATTAAAGGCTGTGATAATTGACTTAACTCGTTAGCTAAATTTTCGAAATCGATTTTCTTTTGTATCAGTTTAGTGTGGCTAATTGGCAGCGGATTACGCACCAAGGCAATCACTTGACTGTAATGGTTACTGGCTAATAATTTTAACAACAAATGCTGCCCGACTAAACCGCTAGCGCCAATAATTAGCGCCACTTTAGGTGTATGTTGATTGTTTTGACTGTTTTGACTGTTTTGGTTGCTTTGTGTTGTCATTGTTAACTAACGCCAATAAATTAAATATCTTAGCACTTTAATCTATTCAGCGACCACTTTGGAGTCAATACTATTTTTTGTAATTTCTGCCCTAACTCAGCTAAGGCAATACTACTATCTTAAATTGATAGTAAGCGAATCTTAATATCTTCTTCTGCAAGTTCTTGTTTTTTGGCTGCTATTGCTACCTGATCTATACTTTCGCTCATTATTTCGATACTTGCTTTTGTTTGAGAGAGTCTTTCGAAGCTAGTGCTTGTTTTATCTATAGTATTGGTAATTGAATTTTTATTGGCATCCAGTGTTTCTACTGCTTTATTTACATCGATTTGCAAGTTGTCAATTTAATTGCTGATATCTTGAGTAGAGGTTTTGGGGCGACCTGCCAAACTTCAAACTTCATCAGCAACAACCGCAAAACCTTTTTCTTGCTTCCCAACTCTTGCTAACGATATTGCTGCGTTGAGTGCAAATAGGTTGTTAACAGATAAGCTGTCTATAAATAAGCATATAAATTTAAAATTGGCCTGTTTTGAGGGCATATTCACTGGTCTGTAATACGAATATCTATTCGTTTTGAAAGCCATTTAAAAAGAAATTGTAAGCGACTAATTTAATATTTTTAGCGTTAGCCGTAGCTGGGTTCAAATTGAAAATAATTATAGATACTAATTTGATGGGAAAATTTGATGGGAAAATTTGATGGGAAAATTTGAAAGGGCCAAAGAGAAATTCTTTATTGGTCTGGCCCTATTTAGTTTGACTAGTTAAGGAAATAGTCTTATCTAATATCATTATAAATTTTAACGATAAAATGCTTCAACAGTACCTTTAACTGACACTAAAAGGGGTTGTCCACGGCGATCTAAGGCTTTAGCCGCTGCAACTTTTATCCAACCTTCGCTAATACAATATTCTTCAACATCAAATCGTTCTTTACCATTGATTTTTATACCAATTTCATGTTCAAAAACGGCAGCGACATGATGTGGGCTACGTGGATTAATAGAAAGACGGTCAGGTAAAGTAGGTTGGGTGTTTGTATCGGTCATTATATATTTCTGTAATTGATAAAAGTGCGTTATTGTAGGCAATATAGCTGTGTCGCTCAAGTACTGAAAGTTGATTTTTAACGTATTAATTTTAATAATACGCTTAGCTCTAGTGTCGCTTTAAAAGAACAATCAATATTATTCTGGAGTGTAGGGCATTACAGTAAACCTTAGACAGTGAAATATTGTTTTTATCCTATCAATATGACCAGCCAATAATGTTAATTTATTTAAGCCTGTTCTTTATGTTAACCTTCTGTTAATACTAACTATTACGTTAATCTTGGTTGTAATTTTTATAACACTTAGGTAAGTTATTTAAACTAGCTATATAAATTTCATTCTATAAAGACTATAAAAGCAATTTACATAAAAGACCAAGTATACATTTTATAGCTAAATCTAATGGTGTTTTTGATTAACTAACTAAAACTATTTTTATTACAGGTAGTTAACTAAATATCTATAATAATTAAGTCTACCATGTAAATTTCTTTACTCATTTGTAAAAATTTCTTCTTGGTTTGTATTTCATGGATGTGTATTTATATTTTGACCAGACTCCTCACTGACCTCAAGTATCATTTTTAAGGTGATAAATAAGTGTTTTTTTATATGATAAAAGAATGGAAAGAAAAACTTTGAACGGAATTCATACACTAGTAAATAGAATGTTGATGTTATTTGTCATTTATTTAATTTCTATTAACTCTGCTTTTGCCAATGATTTGAGCATTACATTAAATAGCATTCAACCATCTCATAATTATGTATGTCCTGTGGATAGTGTACTAAGTGATAAAGTTGAATCTTTCTTAGCTAACTCACCAAATTTATCTAATCAAGCACGCTCGAAACTACTCTGGCAAAAATCTAAAGCTATTTTTTGTGAATTTGGCATGAGTGAAGATTACTTAAGGCAGTTGAAAAATATTACACTTCTACCTATTGATGAAATTAACCATAATATTTTAAGCATCGCTATTTATGATTTGACATTGTTTTATTATCGTTACTCACCCAAAAAAGCATGTGATTTTTTATATGAAAATCGACTTAAATTAAAGAATGTATCACAAGTTTTTTTAAAATATTTAGATATGGCTGATGTTCAGTATTGCTCTGAATTAACGCCGGTCGAAAAAATAAGAACCTTTGTTAGGTTACAACAATTAAATAAAGGTGATGATTTTTTTGTTGGTAATATATACATTTCTATAGCTGAAATTTATTCTTCTATCGGTCAATTTAGTCTTGCGGCAAACGCTTATAAAAGACAGTTGTCTTTCATAACTGACGATTCCGATTTGCATTGGACATATTATGCAATAGCAACAGAGTTGATTGATGCAGGAGAGTTTAAAGAAAGTAAACAATATTTTAAAAAGTTTGAATTAAGTAAAAATTTGCTTATGGATTATCAATATTACCAAGTTTTATTACTGACTTTAAAAATAAAGTTTGCCTACATAGAAAAAAAATTCGATAAAATGTTAACTCTTCTAGATAATTTCGAACCTTATCAAAATAGTACCGAAGCGCGCTATAAAAATAATAAAATGATGCTTTTTAAGGCTATTGCGTGTTTAGAAAATAATAGAATTGAATGTATTAATGAGTTTATTTTGAATAAAGAGTTATTAATTGAGCAAACCAATGAGACAAATTTGCAGTATCTTTACGAGTTTTTAATTAAATATTATATTGCTCAAAACCAAACTCATTTAGCTCAACAATATTTTGAAACGTATATTGATATCAAGCAAAATTCTTTAAACAGCCATCAAAACTCTGTATCTATTCTAGGTTTTGCTGAGTTACAACAAGATATTGTTGCCCTAGAACTTGGCTTGATCTCTACTAAATTAGAACAGTCAAAAGTCACATTACTCTTGTCCGGTGTATTTATTTTTTTGTTAATCGCTATTTGCCTATACGTGTGGCATCTAAAAAACAAACAAACAATATTATCAGAAACCGACGAGTTAACACGTATTTTCAATAGACGTGCAATATTCGAACAAATAAACAATCTTAAACACACCCAAAATAATGATGTTCACGCTATTATTTTATTTGATTTGGATGAATTTAAATCAATCAATGATAAGTATTCACATATTTGTGGCGATAAAGCACTGAGACATATAGTTAAATTAACTAAAATGAATGTCAGGCAACAAGACCTCTTTGGTAGAGTTGGAGGTGAAGAATTTATTGTGTGCTTAAAAGATTTAGAAAAAATCTCTGCACAAATTATTGTCGAGCGCATTCGAAGTAGCTTCGAAAATAATACTATGTTTTTAGATAGTGGCGAAAAACTAACTATTACCGCTAGCTTCTCAATAACTTATGTTGAAAACTCTACATCGAGTTTTGAAATGCTATATCAAAAATTAGATAATGCGCTTTATAAGGCAAAAGACTTGGGTAGGAATAGGGTCGTAGAAGTTTAAGTTAGCTTATGTGCTATTTACCTCAGCCTAGGCTTTGAGCTTTGTAAGTTCATCTTTAGGTGAGTTCTTTAAGCAATTTCTTTAAGCTGAAGTATATTATGAGCCCACTAATTATATTGATATTAATTCGTGGTGCTTTATTCTCGATAGTATCTTGTCTTGTGTTTAAAGCTTCATTTTATACCATCAGCTTAATCGCATTACTTGATGGTATAAAATGATATTTATCTCAATCGTTTATCTCTTTATTTACTGAGCAACTATCTAGTAATGTTATGCGTATATCGTTTTTGCCCAACGGGTTAAACCAGCGGTAACACTACCAAAATGATCGCCAATTACAATCGGTATATCTTGAAATTGCTTTTGTAAAAATGTATTTAGCACTGGTGATTTAGCACTACCGCCGGTGACAAAAACCACATCTGGCTGGCAATTTGCCTGCGTAATAGCGTCTGTCATTAGTACCGCAATAGCATTTAGTTCACGTTTACATGCCGTTTCAAAGTCCTCATTGTTTAGCTTAATATTGAGTCCGTTATCGATATCAGATAAATCTATTTTTTGCTCACTTGTTTCAGTTAAGCCAATCTTACTTTGCTCAGCAGCATTGACCACACGGTAACTCAACTTTTGTTGTTGAACGGTCAATAAACGCGTTAATAGTTCTGGGTTTTCTGAATCACGTATAAGCTGCTCTAAAAAGCGAGTGTTAGCGGCACTGTAGAACTCAGTTTGATGGTTAATGTTGTTAATTGCCATTGCTTGCCAGTAACTATTGCTTGGCATCGGTTTTCCGGATTTAAGTAAACTATTTAAACCAAAGCTAGGCATAATCCCCTTAAGCGCAAAAGCAATGTCGAAATCATTACCGCCAACACGTTCGCCGCTGTGGCTTAGCAGGTCGCGGGCTCTATCTGTTAATAATGCTTGTTTAGGTCCCATTAAAAGCATAGAGCAATCAGTAGTTCCACCACCAATATCGACCACTAAAACTTTCGTTTCGCTCGTTAGGCTTGCTTCATATTCAAAACCAGCAGCTACAGGTTCAAATTGAAATTCAACATCTTTAAAGCCAACTCGCTTAGCCGCATTTGTTAGAATTTTTATGGCTTGTTGGTTACTCTCTTCACCACGTAAACCTTGAAAATTAATCGGGCGGCCGATAACGGTTTGACTTACACTTCTGCCTAATACAGTTTCAGTCAGACTTTTTACGTTACTCATCATTGCAGCAACGATATCTTCAAATAATTCGATTTGTTGGGGTAGTAAGCCGCTGGCACCTAGAAACGATTTAGGTGATTTTATGTAATAGCCTTCGTCAGGCTCTTGCAGATAATTGTTTAATGCTTGTTGACCGAACGACAGATCAGTAGGGTAACCGTCAAGAGTTAACTCACGAATTGAATTTTTACCCTTTTGTAATTGATTCTTTCGTTGTAGTTGAAAATTTAATTGCTCAGATTCTGAAAGGTTTTTGTGCAACCAGTTAACAATAACGTCGCGACTTGGTGCATACAAGCTTGACGAAATATAACGACCATGATCACCTAAAGACAACAGTTTTGGGCTGTTGTTTTCCATAACGCCGACAGCGCAATTTGAGGTGCCGTAATCAAATCCAATCATGTGAACTCCAGTGATAAAAAGGCCGCGTAGAATACTGATATATTGGTCACTAGGCAAGGTATTTTAAGCCCTGCACAGGTAAAACTACTTTTTAAGCGTGCTTTAAAGCTTTGTTTTAAATATATGTTTTAAATAAGTGTTTTCAAATCATTGGTAGAGAATAAATCGCGTTAGCTAATGTGGAGGGAAAGTTATAACAATATATTAACGTTATATAATAATAGAGCTTTGATTTAAGAAAAATAATTAAAAGTAGAATTAACTACCTTTAATTATTTTATGTGTAGCAGGTTGTTACAAATCTAACCAGACGTCATAGCTAATATAGTTTTAATATCTAGCGTTTCTTGATATTGCACAAAGCCTTTAGTGCACTTTACTCTGGCTAACACTGCCATTCTGTCTGAAAGTTCATTCCCTTCATTATTTGAGTGGCCTTTAACATGACTAATAATCAAATTATTTTTTAGTGCTTGGTAAAGGGTAAAACATTGCTTAATAACCTCAAGGTTTTTAATCTCTTCACCTTTACCACGTGTCCAGCCTTTAGCTTGCCATCCTTTTGCCCATTTAGTAATGCATTCAATTGAATACTTAGAGTCAGACAGTACTTGTACTGTTTTACCTTGTGCAATATGACCTTGAGCATATTTAAAAGCTGCAAGCATGCCATTAAGCTCTGCAGTATTATTGGTGCCCATAGGCTCGTATAAACCATACCAAAGTTCTACTAGCTTTTGCTGATGATAAACTGCCATGCCGGTACCAGACTTGCCTGGATTAGGTGAGCATGCACCATCGCAGTAAATATTAATGTCGGAAACTTTAGCTGATACAGGGCTTGTCTCAGCTTTAACATAAGCGGCGGAAGCTGTTGGCTTAGTTGTGCCATCTTTGCTCATTGAACGCTTGGTCAATGCTTTAGTGTAAGTTGACTGAAAAGCAGCTTCAGCTTCTGCCTTTGATGGAAAACCCATATATTGTGCATCTGCACGTCCTTGGGTGTGGTTTTTAACATCATTCCATTGTTCAAATACGCCTGTTTTAGCGCCTTTCCATACTACGTAATATTTTTTACTCATAAAATGTTAACCATAACCTTAATGTTTAATCTTAATTAGTTTTGTTGTTGTTTTTAACTGACCAAATAACTAACAATATACCCGCGATAAAAAATGGAATACTCAACATTTGTCCTGCAGTTAACGCAATGTCAGCGGTATAAGATGCTTGTTTTTCTTTCAACATTTCAATAAGAAAGCGTGCGGTAAAAATTAAAATTAAGAAAATACCTAAAATAGAACCTTTTGGTGTTTGTGCTTTTTTAATCTTATAAATAAACATCAAAACAAAAAATATACTTAAATAAGCAAAAGCTTCGTAGAGTTGAGAAGGGTGTCGGGCAACGTTATCGATACGGGCGAAAATTACAGCCCAAGGTACATTACTTGGTGTGCCTAAAATCTCTGAGTTGACAAAGTTTGCACTTCGAACGAAAAAACCAAATAAAGCGGTACAAATGGCAAGTCTGTCGAGTAACCAAAGAAAGTTCATTTGATACTTTTTACTATAAATACCTGCTGCGATAATAGCGCCTAATCCACCGCCGTGGCTTGCTAGTCCGCCTTCCCAAATGGCTAATATTTTCAGCGGATTAGCAAAGTAATAACCCGGTTCATAAAAGAAACAGTGTCCTAAGCGAGCACCCACAATTACGCCTATCACTATGTAAACCAACAAATTATCTAATGCGGCCAAATCTTGCTTTTCGCTTTGAAAAATCCACTTCATTACTTGCAAGCCAGATAAAATAGCTGTGGCGAATAACACGCCATACCAATGTACAGTTAATGGCCCAATCGAGAAAAAAACAGGATCTAAGTCCCAAACTAAATGATGCAAAGCGTAACCCTTAATATTGCTAATGTTTAATAATGTTAAGTGGCTCTTTATTAATTAACCACATATATGCCGATATTCTATCAAGCTACTTGTTGTTGTGGTTAATTAATTTTACCTAAAGGCATAAGGACAAATAAAGGTTGTTAAATTTTGTTTTAAACTTGTTCAAAGAATAAATGCGTTAAATTGATTTATTAAATGCTCACAGAGGTAAGTAAGTTAAATAAACATAGAGAACATTATTTATAAGATCCGGTTTTAGTGACTATGAAATAGATCTGTGCATACGTATTCAGTGATTAATCATAAGTGTATATATCGTCAGGATTGATGAATAAACGAATGAAATAATTATTTCATTGCCCAATTTAACTAAGGACCAAGGCAAATTGCACTAAGAAAGTGCCTGTTGTTTTACAAACTAATACCCATTTAGTGATATTTTTGAATACGTATGCACAGTCTGTGCATAGATTAATAAGCTCTCTATATTAAAGTTGTTAAGAATTTAATGACGATGAATTAATAAACAAATAACTAATAACAAAAATAAAAACTCAAGATTAATATAGGGGAATGTCTAGTATGTTTAAATCCAAGCCTAACAAGCTCGCATTGGCTATTTCTTGTGGATTATTAACGTTAACTGGGGCTGCATTTGCTCAACAAGTTGATGATGAAAAAGAAATTATAATCACAGAAAGAATCACAGCAGATAACGAAATTGAAGTGATAGAAGTGACAGGTTTTCGGCGTTCACTTATCGAGTCGATTAATCAAAAACGCTTTGCTGATACGGTTTCAGAACAACTAACCGCTGATGATTTAGGCGGTTTACCTGATGTGTCTATGGCAGATGCATTAACTCGCTTACCCGGTATTTCTGCGGTGAGAACTGGTGGGCAAGCGGCCGAGATTAACATTAGAGGTATGTCGGGTGGTTTTATTTCCACCACACTTAATGGTCGCGAACAGGTCTCAACGAGTGGACAACGTAGTGTTGAGTTTGACCAATATCCTTCTGAACTTATTTCTAATGCTGCGGTTTATAAATCACCAAAAGTATCGCTTATTGAAGGCGGGGTTGCTGGTACCGTTGAATTAAAAACCGCGAGTCCATTAAAAAATGAAAAAACACATGCTTTTACCGTTAATGCCCGCGGTATGTTCAATGATTTAGCCGGTGATATCCCTGATGCCGCGTCTAGCGGTCATCGTTTTAGTGTTTCTTATCAAGGTAAGTTTTTCGATGATAGTGTTGGCGTTGCATTAGGTTATGCACGCTTATTCCAACCGAGTGCCACCACACAATTTGTCGGATTAGCGTATAGCAAATCTAAAGATGTTGATAACATTGAAAATGATTCTGGCGGTCCAGAAGATTGCCCTGAGTGTGAGTACATTGGTGAAGGTTTTGAATTACAACATAAAGGTGGTGAAGAAACCCGTGATGGTTTCGTTGCGACTCTAGAGTGGCAGCCAACGGATAATTTTAATTTAAAGTTTGATGGTTTTTATTCTAAATTTGACTCAGAAGAATTTGCCCGAGGCTATCGCGTTAAACTCGAAGGCGATCAAGCCGCCATTAGTAATCCTATTATAGAGAACAATGCCGTTATTGGCGGGAGTTTTAATCGAACGTCAAATAGCTCAACGCGCATAGAAATCGTTAATGATGATAATACTGATTATGATGAAGTAAAAAGCCTAGGCTTAAATGCAGATTGGGATATTACGGAAAGGCTCAACATGAATGTTGACCTTTCTTATTCTTCCGCTACAAGTGAATTTAGAAATGGTTTGATTTGGGCGTTAGTGGCTGAAGATGCAAATGCTGACTCACCTAACTTTGATAACAATGTATCGATAAACTACTTGCTCAATGGTCTTAATTTACCTGATGTCGGCTTGAATCAAGCCGATGCTTTTACTGATTTGAACCGAGTAATGGTCTCAAAATATGGCATTTACCCTTATATAAATAAAGATGAGGTAAGCGCTGTTCGCCTTGATTTTAAATACCAATTAGAAAATGATGTTTTCTCTTCAATTGAAGTTGGCGCAAGATATTCTGAACGAGAATACAGTAATGACCGATCTGTTTTTGAATATGGTAGCGACAGCGGTTTTAATTTATTAGAACCCCCGTTAAATATTACTGAAGATATGGCCACTGTGGTTAATTGGCAAGGAGACTTTTCTTATTTCCCAAGCTATTTAGCGCTTGATCAAGATGCAGTTCTTAATGCTTGGTTTCCAAACGGAATTCCACAACCTGTGCAAACTTGGGGACCCACGGCAGGTGGTGTTGTTAACGGTGCCGGTCGAGGTGAAGGTAATACTGATTGGACACTAAAAGAAAGTGGTCAAGTATTTGAAGATATATTTGCTGTCTACATTATGGCTAACATTGATACTGAGATTGGTGGTTTACCGGTTACGGGTAATATTGGTGTTCGTATGGTTGATACTAAACAATCAGCGACTTCTTTACAGGATGTTGGTGGTGATATTGAACTCGGTGCGCAAAATATTACCGATGAAGTGGGCTTAGTTAATAATCGCTATTTACCGACGGTGATCAGCAACAGTTACATTGATTACTTACCGCAGATGAACTTGAATTTTAAGTTAACGGATAATGATCAAATACGTATTGCCGCAGCAAAAGTAATGAGTCGACCTAATATTGATCGCTTGGCATCAAACAGTAGTGTCAATATCAACAAAGTAATTACTGAAAATGGCTCATTCGCAGAGGTCAGCGGTAATGCCAGGAATAGCCCACATTTAAAGCCTTTTTACGCCAATCAATATGATTTGTCTTATGAGAAGTACTTTGTCGATACCGACGGGTCTTTCGTTGCTGCTGTGTTTTATAAAGATATTGAGTCTGCCGGTATTATAACGCAAACCATCAGCGAATATGACTTCGCTGGTAACGGTTTAGTTGTACCAGATGAATTTATAGACCCGCTAAGTGGTGTCCCCTTAACTATTCGAAATGGTAATTTTGAAACGGCATTTAACGATGATAAAGGCGGATACATCAAAGGTATTGAAGTTGCCTATACGCAAATATTCTCCTTTCTACCTGAACTTTGGTCGGGCCTAGGCTTTACCGCTAGTTATTCTCATACAAAAAGTGAAATACAGCAAATTTCTAAGTTAGGCGCTCAAAATTTACCTATTTCGTTACCAGGGTTATCCGAAAATGTAATTCAAACGACCGTTTTTTGGGAGTATCAAGGTTTTGAAACACGCGTCAATGTGCGTTATCGCGATGCTTTTGTTTCCGAACAGGTGGCGGTTGAAGCGCAAACGGTTAATTACGACGATGAAATGATTATCGACTATCAAGCTTCATATCAAATAAATGAAAATTTTGGCGCTGTATTCCAAATTAATAATGTTACCGACGAGCCTACCAAAAGTTACTTTGGCTTTGAAGCACAAACGGGCACGTTGCAGTATTTTGGTCGTCAATTCTTTTTGGGGCTGACTTATGCGTTATAAGCACAGAGTTAATGGAGTAAATTTTATGTTTAACAAAAACTCAATGTTACAGCTGCTGGCTATAACTTTAATATCGTTCATTTTATCAGCCTGTGGTGGGTCAGAAACAACTAAATCGGGACAACAATTATTAACTTGTGATGTGCCTTTGGTGCCAAATGCAACGGGAGATAGTTGTGTGGCACCTGAGCCTATTCAATGTCCGGTGCCAACGGTACCTGATGCAAAAAATGAATCTTGTGTGGTGGGTGTTGATCCTAATGCACCAGCACCAATATTTTTCCCTAGTGAAAACCAAGCTGTGCTTTATTTTAATCGAGCAGATGCCGCTTATGATGAATACAAACTGCATAATTGGAATACGCCTGAGTGTGACGCCTATGCCCCTGATTCTATAGCTTCAAGTTGGGATAGTGGTCTTGTGCATAGCGGTGTTGATCCTGTTTATGGCGCCTATTGGATTTTGAATCTGATAGATGACTTTACTGAATGTGGTAATTTCATTATTCATAAAGGCACTGATGATGCTGGTAAAGAAATGGGCGGTGGTGACTTTAAAATGCCACTTAAACAAGATGATGCCACGTATCAACGAATGAACTTTACCTTCTCTGGTGTTGCTTCTGTTTTTGAATATCCTGTCGTTTCCTTGGGTGTACAACCGTTGAAAATATCGGGTTATTCTGCACATTGGATTGACAGCAATACTTTTGTTTGGAATGCACCAGAAGAAGTTACAGATGTTAAGTTACACCATTCTGTTAATGCTGGCATTGCTGCAAATGACGACGATGTAGTTAGCGGTAGAATCGTAGCTCTGACTGAAACTATCTTGTCAGATGAACAAAAAGCAATGGCTCCACAAGTTGCACAGTGGCCTGGGTTTTCAGCTGACTGGAGTAAAGAAACGGCGAAAGGTTTATTAAAAAATCAATTAGTTTTAGTTGGTTACAATAGCGAAGGTAAAGCTATTGCTGGAACTTATATACAAACCGCTAAGGTATTAGATAATTTATATACCCAAGGTGATGCTGATGCCGATGAAGCCAACTTGGGCCTTAGCTATAACAGCACCGGCATTAGCGTCGCATTATGGGCGCCAACGGCTCAAAGTGTCAGTATTAATATGTATGATGCTAATAAAAGTAAGTTAACTAGCGCCGTAATGAGTGAAGATACTGATACCGGCATTTGGTCATATCAAGGCGATGCTAATTTAGATCGTATGTTCTACCAATTTGAATTATCGGTATATCATCATCAAAACCAACTAGTAGAAACATTAACAACAACAGACCCTTACTCTGTAGGTTTGTCTACTAATGGTGATTATTCGCAGTTTGTTAATTTAGCCGACAGTGAACTCATGCCTGATGGCTGGGAAAATGAACAAGTTCTCAGCACTAAATCATATGAAGATGCGGTTATTTATGAAGCACATATTCGTGACTTTAGCGCTTTAGATGAAAGTACGGATGAAGCCAATAGAGGTAAGTATTTAGCGTTTACCGAAACAAACTCTCTACCGGTACAGCATCTACAAAAACTGGTTGATAATGGTTTAACCCATTTTCATCTCTTGCCTGCCAATGATATTGCGTCTATTGATGAAGACCCAGCAAAGATTGTCGATTTGACTAATACCGTTGCTGAACTTTGTGCAGTTAGAGCCGAAGCACCTGTATGTGGTGTTGAAAGCGCTGATAAAACACTGTTTTCTGTCCTTGAAAGCTATAACACTTATTCAAATGATGCCGCTGATTTAATCAACGTATTACGTGATGTAGATAGTTTTAATTGGGGCTATGACCCAAAACACTTTAACGTACCTGATGGTATTTATGCCTCAGATGCCGATGGTGTAGCTCGTATTATAGAAATGAGAGCTATGATCCAAGCCTTACATGACTTAGGTTTACGTGTTGTTTTAGATGTTGTTTATAACCATACCAGCTCTGCAGGTATATCAAGTAACTCTGTTCTAGATATGGTTGTACCGGGTTATTATTATAGTCGTGAAATCGAAACCGGAGCGGTAATTCAATCCACTTGTTGTAATGATACTGCACTTGAACATCGTATGATGGATAAGTTGATGGTTGACTCACTGAAAAGTTGGACGCAACATTATAACTTCGATGGTTTTAGATTTGACATTATGAGCCATGGTAGTAAAACACAAATGTTAGCTGCCCGAGATGCTATTCAAACAATTGATAGTGACACGCACTTTTATGGTGAAGGTTGGACACGTGATGACCGCGGTTTTGAGCAAGCCAATCAGTTTAATATGGCAGGTACTGAAATCGGCACCTTTAATGATCGTCTGCGTGATGGTATTAGAGGTGGTAAATTTTTCAGTAACAACAGCGAAGATACTGATGTATTTAAGCAACAAGATATTATTAAACTTGGGCTAGCAGGTTCACTTGCTGACTATGTTTTAAAAAGCGCCAGTGGAACTAGTGTTTTAGGGAGTGCATTTTCACCGAATATGTACGCTAAAGACCCTGCAGATGTTATTAATTATATCTCAAAGCATGATAACGAAAGCTTATGGGATCAATTACAGTTTACCCTTACACCTACCATGGGCATGCAAGATAGAGTCAGAGCACAAAATGTTTCTCAATCCATTGTCTTATTTTCACAAGGCATTCCATTTTTACAAATGGGCGGCGACTTTTTACGCTCTAAATCATTAGACCGTAATACTTATGATGCTGGCGATTGGTATAATTTTGTTGATTTTACTTACAATAGCAACAACTGGAATAAAGGCTTACCACTCGATAAAGGTGGACGTAGCGACGAAGATTTATTGCGCTTTGGGCTCAACGCTGACAGTAATGTTGGCATGAATGAAATATCGTTCGCTTCAAATGTCTTTAATGAGTTTTTGAACATTCGTACATCAAGCCCGTTATTTAAGCTGACTACCAGTGCAGATATAGTTAACCGTGTCGGTTTTCATAATATTGGCAAAAACCAAACTCAAGGGCTTATTGTTATGAGCATTGATGATGGTATTGGTTTTGATGATTTGGACCCTGCTAATGATGCAATAGTGGTGGTGGTAAACGGTTCAAATACAGCATTGTCGCATACTGTGTATACTGCTGAAGGCTTTAGCTTGCATGGTGCGCAATTAGCTTCAGTTGATAGCACAGTTGCCAATGCTAGTTTTAACCAAGGCGAAGGAGAGGGCACTTTCACTGTGCCGGCATTAACAACGGCGGTATTTGTTAAAATACAAGGTGAACAACAAGGCGCAGGTTTATCAGCAATTGCTACGGCAGGTGCTCCTGATGTTGTACCTTTTGGTGACACTACAGTTTATGTGCGCGGTGGAATGAATGGTTGGGGCGAAGTTGACTCCTTTATTTATCTTGGCGAAGGTGTATATCAAACTTCGATTAAACTAACGGCAAACGATTATGAGTTTAAAGTTGCCTCAGGTGATTGGTCGACCGCTAATTTTGGTGCACCCAATACCGGTAATATTGTGGAAGAGGGTGTAGATTTTACTTTAACCTCAGGTGGCGACAACCTAGCGATATCAATTAGTGCAGACTCTACGTATATCTTCACCCTTGATGCCTCAAATATCGATGCGCCGATATTAACGGTGAAGAATGAAGAGCCTTTTGTCGGTACAACTGTGTATATTCGTGGTGACATGAATGGCTGGAATGAGTCAAACCCTTTCACCTATGTTGGTGGTGGTAAGTATTCTGCGACATTTATTGTCGAGGCTGACACTTATAGTTTCAAAGTTGCCTCAGCAGATTGGTCGACAGTTAATATGGGCGCACCAGCGAATGATACTGAAGTGCTTATAACAGAAGAGCAATTATTATTACCTAGCAGTAACGATAATTTAACGATAACTTTCCCGGACACTCAAGAATACACATTCACCTTTGATGCCTCAAATTTGGATGCACCAACGCTTTCTGTGTATAAATCAGAGATGTTTGGTGACACTAGCGTATATATTCGTGGTGATATGAATGGTTGGGGTGAAGTCGACACATTAACTTATCAAGGTAATGCAAGCTATTCGGTTGAGATTGAATTAGCGGCTGCTAGCTATGGTTTTAAAGTAGCATCAGCCGATTGGTCAACCTTTAACTTAGGCGCAGGATCTGATGGAGGGGTTGTTAACCTTGATCAATCTTTAACATTGTCAGCAGGATCAAATGATAATTTATCATTTTCTGTCGATGAAGTAGCAACCTATGTATTTACGGTCACAGGGCCTAACCCGAATGCACCGACGGTAACGGTTACGAAAAAATAAAGCCTTTATTTAAACTCGCGGCTAACGGTATTTAAACCGATAATATTAGTCGCTATTTTATTTTTATCATTGTTCAAGTAATCGCTAACAATGAAAATAAATACTACAGCTAACAAATAAAATTTAAACGCCCTAGCTTGCTAGGGCGTTTTTTTTATTACCACCTAGGCTTTGTATCGGTTTGTATTAGCTAAATCTGCAGATGTTTGCATACGTATTCAAGCTTGTTCAGAGGACATTGAAACTGATGCCTCTGGAAATTAATAGCATTGAGACAAGTTGCCAGCTCATGGATAGGGTAAAACTGAAAATGGTTTGTGTTAATGTAACTTAACTATTGTATTACAAGGACTTTATTTGAGTTTGTCTGGTTTTCGTTATGGGTAATATTTTAAGAGACGTTACTCACTTTGATGTAAACAATTTGGTAAGTTACTTATTAACAGCAGGATAACAAAATACTTTCTTGTTTTTACTACCTTGAGTGCTTGATGAATACGTATGTAAAGTGTATTCATCATCAAGCGTCCGCTTTATATTATGATCGTCTGCAAAAATATGCAGAGACAAATACTAATTAACGACATCAGCGCCGGATCGCTGAATAATAATTAAAGCATGGATGTATAGGGGAGTTCACCAGTGTTAAATTTTAAACCAAGCCGAGTAACTTTGGCATTGTTATCAAGCGGTTTCATCGCACTAAGTATGCCACTGCTTGCTGAAGAAGTAACAGTTGAAACAGCGAAAGAAAAAGAAGTAGAAACAATCACAGTTACAGGCATACGTGGAAGCTTACAAAGAGCTCAAGCAATTAAAATGAGTTCAAGCTCTATCGTTGAAGTTTTATCGGCGGAAGATATTGGTAAATTACCTGATACAAGTATTGCTGAATCATTAGCACGACTTCCTGGTGTAACAGGGGAAAGAAGAAATGGCCGTACTAGTGGCTTATCTGTTCGTGGTTTTAATGAAAACTATGTCGGTACTTCACTTAATGGCCGTGAGTTACTCGGTATGGGTGACAACCGCGGTGTAGAATATGATTTATACCCAACTGAAATCATATCTAATGTTGTTGTTTATAAAACTCCCGAAGCAGGATTAGTGTCACAAGGCATTGGTGGTACGGTTGATTTACAGACAGTGAGTCCACTTAATTCAGATTCTGTCATGGCGTTTAATGTCAATTTTGAACAGAATGAAAAAGATTCAGCAAACCCAGATTATGACAATGATGGACACCGTTTTTCATTCAACTTTGTTGATAAGTTTATGGATGATACCTTAGGCGTTGCTTTAGTCTTATCTTCTTTAGAAACACCACGCCAAGAAGAAAACTTCCGCGCATGGGGTTATGCAGATACACCTGAAGGTAATAAAATATTAGGTGGTCACGACTCATTTGTTCGTTCAGCACTTTTAGAGCGTGATTCAATTGCTGCCATTATCGAATATGAACCAACAGATGCATTAAAAATTCAATTCGACGCTTTATATATAGATTTTAGTGAAAATGATGTTCGCCGAGGCCTTGAAGAAGGTGGCCCAGTTTGGGGTGGCGTAAACTATACAGAAACTAATGTAGAAGATGGTTTAGTTACTTCTGGCTACTGGGATGGCTTTCAATCGGTTGTTCGAAATGATGCCCGTACTCAAGATTCTAAACTAACCACATTTGGTTTAAATGTTGAGTACGTTTTGAGTGAAAACTGGACTGCTGAACTAGATATTTCAACAGGCTCTGTTGAAAAATCAATTATTGATGTAGAGAGCTACTCTGGTGTTGGACGTGCTGGCATTGATGGTCGACCTGGTGCTGCACGCTCTTGGGAAATGACTTCAACAGGCGTTATGTATAGTGATCATCCAACACTAGCGGGTGTTGATTATACTGATGAAAACCTTATGCGTTTAGCAGGTCCTCAAGCTTGGGGTGCTCCTATCATTGGTAGTGACGCACAAGATGGCTTTATTAATCGTCCAGAGTTTGAAGAAGATTTAGACAGTGTTCGTTTACAAGTTAATGGTTTACTAGAATACGGTATCATTTCAGGTATTGAAGCTGGTGTACTTTATTCAGACCGCACCAAAGAAAAAATCAATGAAGGTGATTATTTAACTTCACCTGAATATCCAAATGATGGTCCAATCCCTAATGTATTAGGTGTCGCTGATTTAGGCTTTATCGGTATTAACGGCGTTTTAGCTTACGATAGTATTGGTTTATATAAGAGTGGCTACTACACTGAAACTGCTGCTTCGTTAGTGCAAACTGATCGTTTAGGTGATACTTACACTATTAATGAAGAACAATTATCTGCTTATGTAAAACTAAATTTAGAAGCTGAAATTGGTGATGTGTTCATGAGTGGTAATATTGGCTTGCAAGTCGTTAATATTGACCAAAAATCAACAGGTTTCTCGGTTGTTGATAATGCCACTGGTTTTGTTGATGCTACACCGGTAAGTGGTGGAGATTCATATACTGACATTCTACCCACTTTAAATTTAAGCTTTGAAATTGCTGAAAACCAATTTATTCGTACAGCAATGGGTAAAGTATTAAGTCGTCCTCGTATGGATGATATGCGTCCTAATAATAGAGCAACTTTCTCATTCAACGATAACAATATTAATAGCACGGATCCTGAAAATGGAGCATGGTCAGGAAGTAGCGGAAATCCAACACTTAAACCATTAGAAGCAAATCAATTTGATATATCTTACGAGAATTACTTTACAGAAGATGGTTACTTTGCCTCTACATTTTTCTATAAAGATCTAAAAAATTGGCATCGAAGTGGTCAGGCATTAACAGATTTCTCAGATGTCTACATTCCTGAGTACCATCAAGGGTCAACTGGTCAGGCACCAGCAAGCTTTTTAGGTTTTGTTGATTCAACTGAAGACGGTTTACAAGGTTTTGTACGCGGTTATGAATTTCAAGCAAGTGTGCCATTTCGCTTAGTTCACGAAAAGTTAGAAGGCTTCGGTATTGCCGTTAGTGCAACCTTCATTGATGGAGAATTAGAAGACGGTGGTCGTATTCCTGGTCTTTCTGAAGAAAGCTATTCATTGACAGCATATTATGAATACAAAGGTTTTGAATTCCGTATTGCTGGCACTAAACGCGATGAATTTTTAACTGAAACTCGTGGTTTGAGCCTTGCGCTTGATGAAACTGAAGATTTAGGCTCAGAGATTTGGGATGCCCAAATTAGTTACGACTTTAAAGAGTCGGGTGTTGAGTCTCTTGAAGGGTTGCGCATTACATTACAAGCGCAAAACTTAACAGATGAAGATACATTACAAGCTGAAGCGACTGACTCTCGACAAATTAGGTCTTATCAATCGTTTGGTGCAAACTACTCATTAGGTCTTAATTACAAATTTTAATTATTAGGTGTAATTATTAGGTTTAATTAAATAAACGTTTGTAAAATAAAAACCTGCTAGGCTTCTAGCAGGTTTTATTATTTGGACCCTGATAAAGTTTAATATTGAATTTATGTAGCAGTAATATAGTAGAGAATTACACATGACAAATAAAATTAACAAAGTCGTTGTTCTAGGCGGTGGTACTGCAGGTTGGATGTCTGCCTCATTAATTAAAAAGCTCATGGGCAAGTCAGTTGATGTTGAATTGGTCGAGTCAGAAGACATAGCGAGTGTTGGTGTTGGTGAAGCGACTATTCCTCCAATTCGTTTATTTAATAGTGTTCTTGGTATTAATGAAGCTGAATTTTTGCGAGAGACTAAAGCGACTATCAAGCTTGGCATTAAATTCGAAAATTGGAAAAACACCGAAGAAAGTTATTTTCATACTTTTGGTGCCGCAGGAAAAAGTTTACCTTTTTGTCACTTTCATCATTATTTAAAACGTGCACAAGATGCCGGACTAAAAGATAATTTATGGGATTATGACCTGAATTATCTATGTGCAACCCAAGGGAAATTCGCGCAAATAAAGTCCAAAGATCCCATTATTGATATTCCTTACGCTTTTCACTTTGATGCTGGTTTATACGCACAGTTTTTAAGAAAGTTTAGCGAAAAAATTGGTGTTAAACGTACCGAGGGTATGGTTGAAAATGTTGAGCAATGTCAAAAAACGGGTAACGTAAAATCATTAGTACTAAAAGATGGCGAGGTAATTAAAGGTGATTTATTTATTGATTGCTCTGGTTTTCGCGGTCTGCTAATACAGCAAACACTAAATACCGGTTATGAAGATTGGGGGCATTGGCTGCCTTGTGATCGAGCCGTGGCAGTGCCTTCTAAAAGATTTGCTGAAACCGTGCCTTATACTCGCTCAATTGCACATGCAGGTGGGTGGCAATGGCGTATACCGCTGCAACATCGCAATGGTAATGGTCTGGTCTATAGCAGTAAACATTATAGCGATGAACAAGCTAAAGCACTGTTATTAGGCAATATTGAATCAGAGCCCTTAGCTGAGCCTCGCGTGATAAAATTTACCACCGGGCGTCGACGTAAACAGTGGCACAAAAATGTAATCGCTATAGGGCTATCGAGTGGATTTTTAGAGCCGCTTGAGTCAACCAGTATTCATTTGATTCAATCAGCCATTGTTCGTCTGATTCATATGTTCCCACAAAAGGGTATCAGTACAGCTCAAGTTGATGAATATAATCGTCAATCGAAAATAGAGTATGAGCAAATTCGAGACTTTATTATCTTGCATTATCATGTAAACCAAAGAGATGACAGTCAGCTGTGGCGTGATTTACGTGAAATGGACATACCTGAGTCTTTAGCGGAAAAAATTAAACTCTTTAAAGAAACCGGCAAAATATTTCGAGAGCAAAACGACTTGTTTAATGAAGGTTCATGGTTACAAGTGATGTTAGGGCAGGGCATAGAACCAGAAGATTATCATCCTTTGGCGAATGATATGCCGCTTGAGCAGCTCAACTCAATGTTAGCGAAAATTAAAGCTATCAAACATGAGCCGCTAACAAAGCTGCCAAGTCATGATGAATATTTAACTAATTTTTGTCGGTTGTAGTGATTAGTTATATTACTTATTTTAGTTATTTTTAAATTCCAATTGTTAAACAGAGTGATCAATGAAACACAGTAAACTAGGCAAATCGACTATCGAATCATCACGTTTTATCTACGGCTGTATGCGTATTGCCGGCGACTACAGCACGAGCGATCGTAGTAAAGGTAAACGAGCGATAATGACGGCGTTGGATGCAGGCTATAACCATTTTGATCATGCTGATATATATGGTGGTGGTGCAAGTGAAAGTATTTTTGGAGAGTTATTAGCAGAACAACCGCATTTACGTGAACAAATGATTATTACCTCGAAAGCGGGTATTCGACCAAAAAATAATGATGATAGCTACGCACCTACTCGTTATGACTTTAACCAAAAATATTTATTGGCCAGTGTGGAAGGTTCATTAAAACGTTTAAATACCGATCATTTAGATCTGTTTTTGCTGCATCGACCTGACTATTTATTTGACGCTAATGAGGTGGCAGAAACCTTTGCGCTATTAAAAGCCAGTGGCAAGGTTAAGCATTTTGGAGTCAGTAACTTTAAACCTTCGCAGCTAGCGTTATTAAAGTCGGCTATGTCTATGCCATTGTTGGTTAATCAGGTTGAAATTAATATTCACAATATCGATACCTTACTTGATGGCACGTTAGATCAATGTCAGCAGCATGGTATTACGCCTATTGCCTGGTGTCCGCTGGGTGGCGTTGCTTATTCTGCTTGGGGCAACACTTTTTCAGTTGAAGATGAGCAAAGAATTGAAAGCGAGCTAAACAACCAAAGTAAAAGGTATGGTTGCGCACCTTGGCAAGTTATTCTCGCTTGGTTGTTAAAACATCCTGCCAATATTTGCCCCATTATAGGTTCAACGACCCCAGAGCGCATTGTTGCGGCTAAACAAGCCTTAGCAATAGATTATTCGCGTGAAGATTGGTATCGCTTGCTAGAAGCTAGAAATGGCCAAGCAGTGCCGTAGTGTTTCTTTTTAAATAAAGACTTAAATTAACCATCAAAAAAGCCAATCATTTACTTTTGTACTTTATAAGCATAAGTAAATAAGTGGCTTTAATTTTTTTCACTAACTCATTATTAGTTATCTACAAACCATTATGATATTGAATATTCGTTGATTCAGGCACTAAATTATTAAGTTGTTGTTTTACTGGTGATGCTTCATCTTGTGATTTATTAGACAATAGTTCTTCAAATTGGCTGATCAACAAGGCTTTATCAGGAGAGGCTTTATCGCCGGCGCCAATGTTGGTTAAATCAATCATAAAACTGTCGAATAAATCAGATAAATCTTCAATAATTTCCATATTTAAAAACTGATCTTGGTTATAAATACTAGGATAACCCGCTTTTTGCTTATCAATGGCAAACGACACACCCTTAAGGTTAGTGATGCTAGTCGACTTATCACAAGACAGCATACAACCATTGTCGATGCGTGGTTTCTCACAGCCAACACTTTGTTGGAAGAAACACTGTCGGCTAGTCATCAACAAAATAGGGTGGTAAATGCTGTAAAACAATTTAAAGTTTTCAGGGCGTGCAATATGCTTCATTTGCATGGCATTAATTTCGTTTGAAATAAACGCGCCACTACAGTCAAAGTCTTCTTTCATGGCTAATAACGCATATGAATTGGTGGTGTTTAAAAACGGGCCAGCAATCCATTTTATGCCTAGGGCATTCGCTTTATAAGCAATGCCTGTGTTATTCGTGACGATAAGTTCAGGTTTTACTTGCTCTAAAATCGTTACGGCTGCATCGTAATCTTTACCGATAAGTACGGCAGGAAACCATGGAATTAAACGTGGATTGTCTCGTAAAAAGCCAACATACTTAGTGCAGCCACGTTTGTAAGCATCGGGTAATTTAAAGTAAATATCGGCATCAGTAACCTCTGTAAGCGCAACATCGGCTTCGTCACAAATTAAAATTGATAGTTCAGCTTTGCTTGCCTTTGCAGTATCACTTTTAGGATAACTAACCAACTTAGGTAACGTCACCTCAGGGATAATATCAACCGCATTATTTAACGTGCTAGCAATTTGGTTTTTAAGTGCGGTTAGTTCTTTAAAAGGGATACTTAAACCGGCATTTAACTTGTCGCAGTTTAGCTCGTTAAGTAAAAACTCAGCATTATTAAAGCTTTTAAAGCGTTTTTCGATGGTTGCTTTATCAATACTGGCGTTATCACTGGCGCGTAATAAGCTAGTAGATTGCACGGTAAAGGTGTTTTGCTCAATAGAAAAGCCAGTGGTAGTCACAGTAACCGTTAATGGTTGCTCTAGTTGGCCTGAAAAGCTTAAGGTTAACGGTACTTTTTCAATACTTAAATGCTTTATTTTCTCAACCACTTCCGCTTCAATGTCGTTTTTATCTGTTTGCAGATTTTGCTCTACATCTTGAATTTGAACGACTGAAATTGCTTGGCTTTCGTCAGCTTTAAATTTACTGACCGCATGTACTTTTGAGTTATCGCGCGGATTATCAATAAACATCGATTGATTTAAATCACCGCGTAAAAAGGCGTTGGAGAAATCGCGATTAAATACTTTGTAAAGGCGTTCGCCATCTTGTGTTAATTCACCAGTATTAAGAAAACCATCGATTTGTTTACGGAAACTATCGACGACCGTATGGACGTAATTTGCCCCTTTAATACGGCCTTCAATTTTGAACGAATGCACACCTGCGTCGATTAAAGCCGGTAAATCAAAAAAGGCTGAGTTGTCTTTAATATTTAGTGGGAAGTTATGACCAGACGGTGTTGTTTCATACTCTTCACGACAGGCTTGGCTGCAACGGCCACGATTACCTGAATTACCGACACTAGCTGAAGTTGAATAACAAAGCCCTGAAAAGGCTACACAAAGTGAGCCATGAACAAATACTTCGGTGAGCACATTATATTCATTACAAACTTCTGTGATGGCGGTTATTTCACGTAAGTTTAATTCTCGAGATAAATTAACTCGCGAAGTCCCTAATTTTTTCAAAAATGGAATTTGGCCAATATTATGCGTGGTTAACTGGGTTGAAGCGTGAATATCTAGAGTTGGAAAATGCTTCTTAATAATATTAAACATGCCGATATCTTGCACGATAACGCCGTCTAATGTGGTGTTAACTAATTTACTTAATAATTTAGCAATAGACTTAAATTCACGCTCTAAAATAATAACGTTTAAGGTCAAAAATATTTGGCATTCGTACTGATGAGCAAGACGAATGATGCCAATAAGTTGTTCAAAAGATATATTAGCAGCGCGATTACGGGCATTTAGTGTGTCTAAACCGCAATATACAGCGTCGGCTCCAGCTATAATGGCCGCTTTAATTGCGTCAACATCGCCACCGGGGGCTAATAATTCTATTTTATGATCCATTTGTACAACTTTTTATTCGCTAAATTTCAAAGCAGGGATTTTACCCGTATATTTCCCTAATGAATACCGTTAAAGTTGCATGATTAAAGAAAATGCATGCATTAAGAAGAGCCCATGGCACTCCCAATCCTTTATTCGTTAAGAAACTGCCCTTATGCAATGCGAGCGCGTATTGCTATTTTTAAGTCACATCAACCGGTTGCACTTCGTGACGTGGTGTTAAGTGATAAACCCCCTGAAATGATTTTAGCTTCAGCTAAAGCTACGGTACCAATTTTAGTGATATCTCAAACTGACAACTCAATCAGTAAAGAAAACGCAAAGTGCCAAGTTATTGATGAAAGCTTAGATGTTATGTTATGGGCACTAAATAGCGCTGATCCTAACGATTTACTTCATCGTGATAGCCCTGAAGTACTTACGCAAATGTTAGCGTTTATTACTGAATTTGATGTGGAATTTAAACGTTGTTTAGAAGCTTATAAATGCGCCAAACGCTATCATGAAACTAATATTGATGAGTGCCGTACGGCTTGCGAACATTATATACAAATGTTGGAGTTACGCTTAACTGCGCATAAATTCTTATCATCAGAACGAGAAAGCTTATTGGATATTGCCTTATTGCCGTTTATTCGCCAATTTGCGCGTATAGAGCGACAATGGTATTTACAATCGCCTTATCCAAACCTTAAAGCTTGGCTTAATAACTATTTGCAAAGCCCTATGTTTACTAAAGTGATGGCAAAATATCCGTTGTGGCTAAATAGTGGGGAAGAAGTGGTATTTGTAGGTAAGTAATTAATCGTGGCATTGTTTTACTTAATTCTAAATCAAGTTCAGTTAGCTACTCATATAATTGAGCAGCTAACTGGAGCGATTGGCAAAATATCGCTATTACAATAAATGACTAGAGATTATTTTAGATACTTCTAGCATTGATGTTTTGCCTGAAAACTCAAACCTTACTTTACCTATGGCTGAAAAATAAATTTCTAACTCTGAATCAAGGTCAAAGGTGCCTGATGTTTCAATAGAGTAAGCAACAATATTTTTGTAAGGCAGTGAAGTAAAATCTTTTTTACTGCCGGTAATACCTTGAACATTAACCGCAATGATACGTTTAGTGGTAAAAACCACGCCGTCTCGCATGGTTTTATATGAGTCAACAATCTGCTCATCATCTAAAAGTAAATCTGCTACTTTTTCGCCATAATCGGCATCTTGCTTTAGTTTAAAAAAACCTTTGTTGTCAAAATCTATCATTGAACATCCTTATGTAGGAGAAAGTTTACTTAAGATCTCTTATTGTTATATGAGAGATATAATCGTTATCACTGAGAGAACAACGTTCACGACCTTATCATTATTTAAAAAAATGTTAGGCAAGATGATGAAAATATAACTTATTTTCTTGTAATATCGACTTATACAATTTACAAGGATTTACTCAGTTCTTGCTTAACAGTGTACTTAAATTCACTATTTTTACAAGTTGGTACAAGGAGTTTATCGAGTCATTTGTGAGACGAAATAGTGACTAAATAATTTGAATAAGTCATCAATATAAGCAATTAAAAACTACAAGTTTAATCACAAATGACATGCTTGGGGCTCAATAGGTAGTTCAATAGCTAGCTCAATGGGTAGCTCAATGGGTAGCTCAATGGGTAGTTCAATAGGTCGCTTAATCGGGAGTTTAAAACCAATATCTTGGGTAGTGCCTTAATGGGCTTTTAGATAAATTATTTATCACTAAGGCGATCACTAATAAAATGAGTGTGCCAATGGCAACTGGGGTTATAACAAAGTAATAACCGGAATTGTGTAACTCAGTACTACCAATAACAGCAATTAAAGCGGTTGCGCCTCCTGGGGATGCAGCGTACGTGTAAAATGCATGGCGACAATTGATATTGACACAGCCAGAGCACCTAATAATGCGATATCCAAGGTTAAATACTTTTGCAATGTAACTCCGATGAAAGCTGATATTATATGGCCACCAATGAGATTTCTTGGCTGTGAAAAATCAGCTTGTGGTGCACCATAAATAAGTACTGCAGATGCGCCAAATGAACCGACAAGGAACATGCTTTTTAAAACATCAACTTCAGTCAGGCTACTTAAAATAGCGACAAAGTACATGCTAAGAAATGCACCTAGCCAAGACCATGCAACTTTTGAAATGGGTACACGAGGAGGACAAATATCACCACCTCTCATTCTAGAAAAAATTACTCTTATCATGGTAAAAAAATACGTCCGTTAAACTTATAACCTTGTCACTTAATTTATGGGCGGCATTAACATATAAAACTAATGCTTACTCTAATGACTAGCCATTGTGGCGTGCCATATATCACAAACTTCGCTAATATCACTTATCGTCTGTTTTTTGTGAGTATCGAAGATGGTTACTAACAGATAGGAGTTGTGAGTAACAATTTTCTTAATACCTTTAATTTCAGACAATCTTTGATAAAAAATGTCTTCATCAGCCTGGCATTTAAATACCGCACCTAAAATTGCAATTTCTGTATTCATTGAATCGAACCCAGTAAGTTTGTTTGCATTTTGTAATGATTACCTGTGTCATTACAAAACTTTGCGTAATGTTGCATATTGTCTTAAATATTGAAAATAATTTATCCTTGTTCGTTATCTCAATTCGCTATTAGTAAAAATTTGTAATCAGTGTTCTGTGAAGGAAGAGATAGCGCTATTTTTATACTCATTATGGTTGAAATAGTTAATTGTAGGCATAAAAAAAGTCCACATCTAGCAGCTAGTTGTGGACTTAATAAATTTATACTAGGTGAAAGAGCTTAGCTTTTTTATTTAGTTTTTATTTGGTTTTTCATAAATTGCGAAACCTAATGCTGGTACTTCGATGCTATAAACATTTTCACCTGACTTTATTAGCTTGCTTTGGCCAATCACTAATTTATAAGGTTTCTCTTGCAGCGAAATACTCGCTTTAGCTGGCGCATCAGAAGTATTAAAAATGATTAACATTTCTGAGCTTGGTATAGCCGTATTTTCATGCTCTTTAGTTAAGGTGCGTGTAACGGCAAAAATAGCATTTTCATCAGATTGAAATACAGTTTTTTGCTCGCCTCTGCGCAGTGCAGGGTATTGGTAAAAAATATCTGCATATTGTGCAAAGCGTTGATAAAGCGGATGCTTAGTATCAAAGTTGTCGTCAGCTGTGGTGGCATCGGTTCCTAGTAAGTCGTCGTCATTATAACTATCAACAAGTGATGGCATCATATCTTGGCGCGAAGCTTGGTCGCCGCCATCACCTACAAAGCCTTGTTCGTCGCCATAATAAATAATCGGTACGCCGCGCATAAAGTACGTCATGGCATGTGCAAGCAGCGTACGTTTGATCATTTGATCTTCCGTATAATTAAACGCGCTTTGTTTGAGCATAAAAGTAAAACGCCCCATGTCATGATTACCCGTAAAATTCATTAACTGATTAGCGTTACTGTCATGATCAAGGTAGTCAATATCATTAGTGAAAAGGCTTGATAATACCTTAGTGCCTTTTTGTTCGATTAAACTTTGTACCATAGCGCTTTGAAAACCAAAGTCTAGCACTGACTGCATGTTACCCGTGGTTGTATATTCGCTAAGCTCTTTGCTGGTAAAGCTATAAACTTCGCCAAACATGAAGAAGTTTTTTATGCCTAAGCCCTGCGCATGATTCACTAAAGCGGGGGAGAATTCAGCCCAAAATTCGGTATTAACATGTTTCACTGTATCAATACGAAAGCCATCAGGTTTGAACTCAGTGATTAGGTTTTTGAAAATATCGATCATACCTGCTAATACTTCAGGGTTGTTGGTGTCAATATCGTCAAGGCCTGCGAAGTCGCCACGCTTTGAACTTTCACCTTGCCAGAATGAGTCACCCTGGTTGTGGTAATACTTAGGATCGTTCAACCAAGCTGGCGTTTTTAATTGCTCATGACCTTTTGGAATTATCGGGGTGTATTTTTCGCCATTTGCTAATTGCTCCGACGATTTAAATGGACAACCTTTGTCTGATTTAACTAGCCATTGCAAGCCGTCTTCGCCATGGCATTCAACATATTTAATTACATCGGCGGTATGGTTGGTAATAATATCAAAATAGATTTTAATGTTTTCTGCGTGCGCACTGCTAATAAGATCTTTTAAATCGTCATTACTGCCTAAATGCGGATCAATTTCGGTAAAGTCTAATACCCAATAACCATGATAACCTGAACTGTCAGCTTGCATGGCTTGGTTACGTAAAATAGGTGTTAACCAAATTGCAGAAATGCCGAGCTCTTTTAAGTAAGGTAATTTGTCTTTTAAACCCTGAATGTCGCCACCATGAAACATGCCTTTATGGCTTTTATCAAAGCCACCTGCAGAAATTGGTTGGGTTTTTGAACCTAAATCGTTATCGGTATTGCCGTTATTAAATCGGTCGGGCATAACAAAGTAAAACACTTCTTCTTGCACGTCACGATCGAGATAATGCGGTAAATCTGCGGCAGTTTTATAGTGCTTTTGAGTTGACATTGAAGCAGAACTTGAAGATAGCTTTTGTTTTTCAACAAGTGTTTGTTCAACCCGTGCCTTTTCAGTTTCTGTTTTTTTATCGACTTCATCACTACCACATCCAGCGAATGCTAATGTTGATATTGAGGCTATGAGTAAAGCGGATAGTTTATTCTTTTTAAACATAATTTTATTATCCAAGGTTAACAAATATAGTGGCGATTACGATCGTGGTCTAGCAGCGTTCATTGCTGTGGCTAACTCATTCACTGAATCAGTTGTATCAAATGCTTCAATTGTTACCGGTAATTTTTGCAACCAATTTGGGTGTTCATCAATTGTGCCGGGAATATTAACTTGTTCAACAATTTCTAAGGCATCTTCTAGCGGAATTAATTGAATATGACTTGGTGCTTTTGCCATATATTTTTGTACGCTCAAGCTCAATTCCCTATTCATTTTAGCGGGTGCTTGAGCTGGGGCTTTACTGATATCCATGACATTAAGATCGTATAATGCATCGATAAGTAATTGGCGATCTTTAATGCGGCTGTCACGCTCGTTTTGACCCATTGCTTCATTAGGATAAAGACTAAGCTTTTGACGCCATTCAAGATCTTTACCTGTCCACCAACCTGTTAATGTCGGTAAGTCATGAGTTGATACGGTAACCATAGATTGTGCAGGGTAAAGCTCAGGACGCATAAAAAAGCCTGAATCCCAACGTTCAAAAAATAACACTTTGTAAGATAATAAGCCTGCTTTTGCCATTATTTCGCCAAAACCGTCTGGCACAGTTCCTAAATCTTCTCCAATAACAACACAGTTATTTCTGCGAGATTCTAAAGCGATTATGCGTAAAATGTCTGCTAGCGGAAAGGTGATATAAACACCTTCATCGGCTCTCATTCCTGGAGCGACCCAATATTGGCGCATTAACCCTAAAATATGATCGATGCGCAAGGCTCCAGCATATTGCATATTGCTTCGTAAGGCCTTAACCAACGGCTGATATCCTTGTTTTTGAAGTGCAACAGGATTAATTGGCGTTAGTCCCCAATCTTGTCCTATGGTATTCATTGCATCGGGTGGTGCACCTACCGCAGCACCTGCCACATACACATCTTTGTCTGACCAAACATCAACGCCTGAGCCATCGCAACCTACAGCTAAATCGAGATATAAACCGATAGGCATACCTGATTTTTTCGCTTGCACAGCAATTGATTTTAATTGTCTATGGGCTAGCCATTGTACAAAACAAAAATAGTTAATACGGTTTGAGTGCGTTTGTTGAAATGCTTTTACTTCATCACTATCAGGTGCTTGAAAAGCAACTGGCCAATCGGGCCAACCATAAGTGTTTTCATCAATTTTTCTAAAGTGTTCGTAAAGTGCTTCAAAGGTAGCAAGCTGTAATAAATCATTACCTTGACTGGTTTTAAAGTCAGTAAATTCGGTTTGTTGCTCGAGTGATAAGTTACTAATGTCTTGAAATAATATTTCTAAAATATCAAACTTAATATCGGCAACAGCAGGGTAGTCAATGAGCTCTGTTTGTTTTGCATAGGCAATTTTGTTTTGAATTTCGTCACTGTTAAAGCGTGACTGTGCCGCTTGGCAAGTTGAAAAATTTGGTACTTGCTTTAAGTCAATGTACAAGGTGTTTAGAAAGCAACGACTGGTCGGAGAATATGGACTGCGATGCGCCGGATTATTTTGATATAACGGGTGCAAAGGATTTAAACCAATTGCTGAGGCTTTTTGCTTAGCTGATTTTTCAACCAGTTTGGCTAAATCACCAAAGTCACCCATACCTAAGTTATCTTCACTGGTTAGTGAATATAACTGCGCAGCATATCCCCACATTTTTTCGCTAGAGGCTTCTTGAGGGCTATAACAAGTTTGTGGCGCATATATTAATGGGCAACTGGCACTAGCATCACCATATTGCAGTGTAATTTGATGATAACCCTGCGCTAGATTTGGCAATGGCAGTGTGTATTTATGATAGGTTGCGTCGCTAAACCTAACGGTTTCTTTTAAGGTTAATGACGTTAAAGCCACGTTATGACTAACTTTTTCACCAGACTCATCAGTAATATCATATGACAATTTTGTTAAGGCAGACTCAACAATGCTAATGATGATTTCATGATGCGTGGCTTCAAGTTTTTCTACGTGCGATGGTGGCAGCATGTTGCGCCAGCTAATTTGTTCTAACTCGGTTATGCTGTTAGCTATTTTTTCATCACAAGACAAATCATAACCCATGGCATTAAGTAACGAATGTCTCGCCTCATCTTGAGCGTAAACTTGCTCGCCAAATGAATTGGTGTAGGTTGCATGAAAGCCAACAAGTTCTGCAAGTTTCTCAATTAAATTCATTCTATGTTTCTCTTTGCTTTTCGCTTAGCACGTGTGTGCTAGCGATTTTATTTTTAAAGTGACGACCTGATCACGCAGTCGTGTTATTCATTAGCGGCTGCAATACTTTTATTCGACACAAGGCGCTGAGTTTATTTTCAGCAATAAATGCTTTTTAAAAAAACTGATGAACGGGCATTAATTTTGATTTAACAATCTCGTTACTGATTTAATTAAACTTAGCCGTACATTTTGGATTAACTACAAACTGTGTATTGTCATTGTTAAAACCCTGCAACCGATGGTTTGCTTGTTATCAATTAATCGGTTGCGTTAACATCAGATATCTTTATCACTTAGCTTACTTAAACTTTTTTAGTTCTTTAGATTAGCTCGTTAGATCTGCTAGGAGTTAAGTGCCAAATATTTTTTACGTAATCTTCAATAGATCGATCCGAGTTAAACTTACCCATTAAAGCGGTATTTAAAATTGCCATTTTGGCCCACTTTTGACGATCTTTATATGCCATACCTAATGCCTTATGGGCATTCGCATAGCTTTGAAAATCAGCTAATACTTTGTAAGGATCTCCACCCGCTAAAAAGCAGTTTTTAATGGCTGATAACTCACCAGGTTTGCCTGGGGTAAAATAATCGGTATCTAGCCAGTCTAAACAAGCGCGAATTTCGGTATTATTTTCATAGTAGTGATAAGGGTTATATCCGTTCGCATCAAGCGCTTTAACTTCATCTACAGTTAAGCCGAATATAAATATATTCTCATTGCCTACTTCTTCGGCTATTTCAATGTTTGCTCCGTCGAGTGTGCCGATAGTAACAGCCCCGTTCAGTGCTAACTTCATATTACCGGTGCCAGAAGCCTCTTTGCCTGCGGTTGATATTTGCTCAGAAACATCAGAGGCAGGAATGATTTTTTCTGCCAAACTTACGCGATAATTAGGTAAGAAAATTACTTTGAGCTTGTCTTGAATTCGTTCGTCATTGTTAACTTTGTCTGCAATTTTATTGGTAGCGTAAATAATCTCTTTAGCTAATTGATAGCTAGGTGCTGCTTTAGCACCAAAAATAAATACTCTTGGTTGCATGTCGAGTTCAGGATTTTCTAACAATTGACGGTAAAGCGAAATGATATGTAAAAGGTTTAAGTGCTGCCTTTTATATTCATGTAAACGTTTAATTTGAACATCAAAAATTGCATCAGGACTAACGGTTACACCCGTTAAGGTTTTTATTTCTTTGGTTAAGGCAATTTTATTTTGCTGTTTTATGGTCATAAACGCTTTTTGAAAATCAGCATCATCAGCCAATGCAGCTAACTGACTTAAGCTGTTAAGGTTTTTAGCCCAATCACCTTCTATGGTGTTATCAAGTAAATTAGCGAGTAGAGGATTACAAGCTTTTAGCCATCTGCGAGGTGTAATACCATTAGTAACGTTAGTTAATTTTGTTGGCCATAATTGGTTAAATTCTGGGAATAGATCTTGTTTGACTAAGTCAGAATGAATTTGCGCTACACCGTTAACTTTATGTGCAGTAACGACACAAAGGTGTGCCATGCGAACTTTAGGTTCATGGCCTTCTTCAATTAATGATAATCGGGCGCGCATGTCATCATTATTCGGCCATAACGCGTTAACCTCGTTATTTAGAAATGCTTCATTAATACGATATAAAATCGATAAGTGGCGTGGTAATACTCGCTGAAATAATGTTACAGACCATTTTTCAAGCGCTTCAGGTAATAGCGTGTGGTTGGTATAGGCAAATACTTTTTGACAGATAGCCCAAGCGTTATCCCAATCAATATTATGGTTATCAATCAAGGTGCGCATTAATTCTAAAATAGCGACAGTAGGGTGGGTGTCGTTGAGTTGAATGGCAACTTTTTCACAAAATGTAGACCAATGGTTTTTATCTGAAATACTGCCATATTGATTTTCAAAACGGGCAATAATATCTTGTACAGAACAAGCACAGAAAAAGTATTGTTGAATAAACCGCAACTCTTTGCCTGCATCATGCTCGTCATTTGGGTAAAGCACTTTTGAAACGGTTTCAGCGAAAACTTGTTGTTGATGAGCTTGCAAGTAATCGCCTTGGTTCAACAATTCCCAGTCAAAAGCACTATCTGCACGACATTCCCACAAACGCAAAGTGTTAACGGTTTCACAATTATAGCCAACAATTGGCACGTCCCACGGAACACCTTTTAAGTTTTTACCAGCATGCCATAAGGGCTTAGTGGTGCCATCGGTTTGGGCAACATCTTCTACATAACCATATAATGCAATGTTTTGACTAGATTCTGGGCGACAAATTTCCCACGGGCTACCAAATTCTCGCCACATATCAGGCGTTTCTATTTGTTGACCGTCAACAAAGCTTTGTTTGAATAAACCATGTTGATAATGCACGCCATAACCCATTGCGTTGTAATCTAAGGTAGCAAGCGAATCTAAAAAACATGCCGCTAAACGACCTAAGCCACCATTACCTAAAGCGAGATCAGCACCTTGCTCACACAAGTCTGCTAAATCAAAACCCATTTGTTTTAGCGCAACTTGTGTCGGGGTGTATAAGTCTAAGTTATGTAGGTTGTTTGAAAGTAAACGACCCATTAAGTATTCAAGTGATAAGTAATTAACTGATTTTACTTCACTTTGCTGTTGGCGAGCTTTTGTGCTTTGTAGTTTATCTACAATAATATCATTGAGTGCTAAGGACGTTGCTCGCCAGTAGGCCGATTTTTTATCACAATCGATTTGATCACTCTGGGTGAACTTTAAATGATGCTTTATACGCTGGCTTATGTCAGCAACGCTCAGTTGTGGCGCGCTCTTGTTTGTTGCTGACAGCGTTTTATTAGATGTTTTTGTTTTGGTGATCATATAACTACAAACTCTTTAATCGGACATTGTAATGTCGGTAAATTTTCACTTTATGATTTACGGTAAAAAGTGAAGCTTCGTCATGTCTGTTTTTAATCCGTTAACCAAACAGCATGTAATCAATGGCGCGACCATTGTGTGATTATGTTTGCTCTTTTATAAAGCGTTCCTAAGTTTAGGAATTAAATTAGCGCGTGAATTTATTATGCCGATGTTAGTTATTAGAGCAATGAACTACATACGTATGCACAGAAAAAACATCAGTAAATATGCATGCATACGTATGTATTTATGACTTTTAAAAGCAATAAATATTTAAAACATGAGCAGCGACAATTTTCAGTTAAGCATTTGCCTACTTGTGTTTGTTGCATGAGTTACGTGATGGTTTATTATTAAGCGTTGTCACAGCTAAAGACTTTATTGCAACGCCATCGTCAATTAAATTATGTACTTAGATTAATCCCTCAGTTAATATGAATTAGAGTTTTTCACTTATAGGTTTGCTGTGAGATCAAAACAAACATCATTTGATATCGCTTATAAAGCAGGAGTTTCTCAATCAACAGTATCGCGTGCATTGCGAAACAGTCCGTTGGTTAATGAGGAAACCCGTCGGCGTGTGCAAGAAATTGCCAAAGAGCTAAACTACAAAGTTGATAAAAATGCCAGTAGTTTACGCACTCAACTTAGTGGCACAATTGCCTTATTATTATTTGAAGATCCCACCAATGATGACTCTTTAATTAATCCATTTTTCTTGTCGATGCTGGGAAGTATTACTCGAGCCAGTGCAAAAAAGGGTTACGATTTATTAGTGTCGTTCCAACAAATGAGCAATGACTGGCACGCTGACTTTGAAGATACCCGCAAAGCGGATGGCATTATTTTACTGGGCTATGGCGATTATACCGATTACGAAGAAAAGCTGGTTCAACTGATCAAACAAGAAACCCATTTTGTGCGCTGGGGAGCTGACGTTAAAGGGCTTTCTGTGGTTTCTGTGGGTTGTGATAATTTTCATGGCGGCTACCAAGTAACAGAGCATGTTATTAAGAATAATCGACAACACTTTGCCTTTTTAGGTGGGGTAAGTACCGGCTCTCCTGAGTTTTTAGAACGCTACTCTGGCCACTGCAAAGCATTAAAAGATCATAACCTTAAAGTAGATAGCAACCTGCAAATTGATGCTATTTCTACTGATGAGTCTGGCTATCAAGCGGCTCAACAACTCATTGCCAGTGGCATAAAATTTGATGCTATTTGTACGGCAAGTGATTTAATTGCTATTGGCGCAATGCGCGCGATACAGGAAGCTGGTTATAACGTACCTGGTGATATTGCTATCGTGGGCTTTGATGATATAGCTACGGCTTGTTCAACTTCGCCGGCATTAACCACCGCCAAACAAGACACCGTATTGGCTGGTGAGCTTTTAGTTGATAAGTTACTGCAATTAGTGAGCGGAGAAGAAACACAAACACAATTAATGCCAGCGACATTAGTGGTAAGAAAGTCTTGCGGTAGTTAGGTGATTGAGTGGATTTTTAGCTTTTATTTAATGGCTTAAAGTCTATTGAGTTACGAGTTAGCTATGTACCCGACATTAATGTTCCCATAAAACTATATTCCCATAAGGCTATGCTCCCGAAAATTTAACACCTGCAATCTTAGCATCCATAATCTTTGCATCAGTAATCTATATTAGTGAAAAATCAGCTACCGCGCCTTGATCACACTTAATACAATTAAGTTTTTGCCCCAATTTTTCATCCCTCGTTGACTGTTTTAATACCCATGGACGATTAATAAAAGGAGGTTGGTGTCGAACATGTTGAAAATGTCCGCAAGCTAAACGAGCAACCCAATGATTTTCATCATCGAGGTGATAACCGATAATTGGCGTTAACATTTGAAACTATCCATCGTTATATTGTGCCTAGTTCATCTTTAATTGGGTATTGTACTTACCTATTACTCGATAAAAAATAAAACGTAATATAATTACTGCACCTGATTGCTTAAAGCCTGATATCGATACTTTTCGTTATCAGGCTTTATTGTTTTAACAAGGAGCGAATTGGTTAATATTCTGGCTCTTTAACTCGTAAAGTTAATAAACCTGCAAATAGCATGCTTGCGCCACCAACAACAAGTGCATACACAGGCTGATTGTCGAAAACTTTGGTGATTAAAAAGCCTAGAATACTAGCCGCTAATATCTGTGGTAATACGATAAAGAAGTTAAATATTCCCATATATAAACCCATTTTTTTAGCCGGTAAGGCATTCGCTAAAATAGCGTAGGGCACCGATAAAATTGACGCCCAAGCAAAGCCAATACCAATCATAGAGACAATAAGTAAGGTAGGGTCATTAATGAAAAGGAATGAGATAAAGCCAGCACCACCTAAAAATAGATTGATCATATGGGCAATACGTAAATTAAAGTATTTAACCACCATAGGAATACATATTGCGGCAAAAACTGAGGTTAAGTTGTAAGCTGAAAATAGTACGCCTACCCAGTCAGCCCCTTCATTAAATGCTGCTGATGTTACATCAGAGCTGCCGAAATGAAATTCAGTCACTGCGGCTGTGGTGTAAGTCCACATAGCAAAAAATGGAAACCAAGAGAAAAACTGCACAAAGGCGAGTTGCCTCATGGTTTGTGGCATTGAAAATAGGTCTGACATTACTTGGGCAAAGCCATTGTTACTATTGTTTTTTGCCATTAAGCCAGCCACCAACTGACAAATTGCAAAGAAACAAAAACCACCGGCAAGAATAAATAAACTTTTATCGAGTTGCTCAACATTAAGCGCGATTATCACAAAGCTGATTAATCCTAACAATAACCAAGCAGCAGCACCGGTAAAGTATTTTTTTGCTGTGCGAGGAGTAAAAATTTCTTCACTTAGCGGTTGCTCTTCTGCGTTTTGAAACGCTTCTAGCTGTTCAGGTGAATATTCTTTTGTTGAATATATGGTCCACAACACGGCAAGCAGGAATATTACACCACCAGCATAAAATGAAAATTTAACAGTATCAGGCAGTAGACCTGGCGCTGCGACATTGCTGATATCGAACCAATTTGCCATCATCCAAGGCAATGATGAGGCAACTACAGAGGCAACAGCAATGAAAAAACTTTGCATTGCATAGCCCATAGCGCGTTGTTTTCTCGGTAACATATCGCCAACAAAAGCGCGAAATGGTTCCATTGAAACGTTAATCGAGGCATCCATTATCCATAGCATACCCGCCGCAACCCATAAGGTAGGGGAATTAGGCATTATAAATAAAGATAAACTCGCGGCTATTGCGCCATAGAGAAAGTAGGGCTTGCGTCGTCCGAGCCTATTCCAAGTATTATCACTAAAGTAACCAATAATTGGCTGAACGATAAGTCCAGTAATGGGGGCTGCAATCCACAGAATAGCCATGTTTGAATAATCGGCCCCTAAGGTTTGAAATATTCGACTGACATTTGAATTTTGCAGGGCAAAACCGAACTGTATTCCCATAAAGCCGAAACACATATTCCAAATTTGCCAAAAATTAAGTTGTGGTTTGGTGGTCATAAACTAACTCTTATTGTTATAAATCGAAGTTAACGGTTATTCATTTAGGCTTAGGTATTTGATTTGCCAAAATAGTGGTTAACGGTTGTGATTTCCATCTTAGCAATAGTCTTCAATTTACAACATTAACTGCATACGTATTCACCCTTGGTTCAATATCGCGGCTAAGTTTTAGTCGCAGTTTTTAGTAGGTGAAATAATATTGCGCCATTGCTGTTCGTCGATTGCATCACTTTCATGGTCTAGTCGTTCGATAAAAGTAATACCATCGAGATGATCTAATTCGTGCTGAAAAATTCTAGCTAGAAAGCCGGTCAGCGTTTGAGCATGTTTGATACCATTTTCATCAAGGAACTTAACCTCGATGCTAGTATATCGTGGGACTAGGGCTCGCTTGCCTTTGACACTTAAACAGCCTTCCCAACCTAATTCTTGCTCATTGTTAGTATGAGTTATTTCTGGGTTGATGATCACTGAAGGTGCTAACAATGGTGCGTCAGGGTAGCGCTCGCTAGGCGCAGAGCACATAATAAATAGTCGCAAGCTTTGTCCTACTTGAGGAGCTGCAATACCGACACCTTTTGCCAAAGCTACGGTGCTTTTAAGATCAATAATCAGCTGTTTTATTTCAGCGCTATCAATATTATGTATTGGCTTTGCGATTGCAGATAACACTGGCTCGCCACGTTGTAAAATAGTTAAAGTGCTCAAGTTTATACTTCGCTTTGTTGAATGATTTTTTGCTGAGCATTAGCCACTGCATTGGTGGATGCTTGATTGATTTTTTCACGCTCTTTTTTAAAGTAAAACCAACTAACAGCAAATAAGATAATAATAAAAGGTAAACTGGTGATTACTACAACATGCCAACCGGCTTTGAATAATATCCAACCGGCCATTAAAGAGGCGGCAGCTTGAAAGCCAAAAATTATAAAGTCGTTAAGCGCCTGAACTTTATGGCGTTCGCTAGGGTGATAGCTTTGCGGTAATAATGACGTGCCAGTAAGAAAAAGAAAATTCCAGCCAATACCTAATAAAACCAATGCCCACCAATAATGCATAACTTGTTCACCCGACAAAGCAATAACGGTAACTACCGTATAGATTAAGGTGCCAGCTAACATTAAATTCTTCAAACCAATACGTTTAACTAATAAAGCGGTGAATAGTGATGGAATAAACATAGCGGCAATGTGACTTTGTATCACCCATTTTGTATCGTTTAAACTGTGCCCATGTAGTTGATACATACTCAATGGTGTGGCGGTCATAAGATAACTCATAAGCGCAAAGCCAATGGCCGCTGATAATATTGCGATAATGAAAATGGGCTGTTTTATGATCACACTTAAAGGGCGAATTTCACCATCATTATCACTGAATTTTATTTCTGGATTTTTGAAGCCTAACATCAACACCATGGCAATAATAAATAACCCTGAGAGAAATAAGAATGAGCCAGCATAACCATAAGGGGAGCTTAACCAATCTTTGGCTGTTACGGCAATTTCAGGGCCTAAAAATGCGGAAAAAATACCACTGAGCATTAGAATTGAAAGTACTGTTGGTACTTCATTACTGTCAGTGACACTTTCAATTGCGGCGAATCGTAACTGTTGAATAAAGGCGGTGCTGATGCCGAAAAGCAAACTGGCTAATACCAGTAATTCGAAACTACCATTTAACGCGGCAAAGGTTGCTAGCATCGTACCTGAAAAGCCTAAACTAAAACCGGTGAACACGGCAAAGCGTCGACCTTTCTTTTTAGCCAATAAAGCAGCAGGAATAGCGCCACTAGCAACACCGAGTATCATCACAGTAACCGGTAAAGTAACGAGTGCGGGGTCAGCACCCATGCTAGTAGCCAGTATTCCGCCAATAAAAACAATCACCGGCGATGCTGCCATCACCAAAGGTTGTACTAAAAATAATAACCAGACATTTTTTGGTAGCGTAAACATCCGTTGTAGGCCAATAAAACTTAATATCAATAACGCTAAAGTAATGAATATATTGGTTAGCATGATCGGCCTTATTAATGCTGTCGCTAATGTTTCAATGAAGAAGATTTTTATTAGCACCATCATACTGAAATTTAAAAGTTATGGGTGAAATTACTATGTTTGAAGTGAAAAAATTCTTTTTAATAAGTTATTATCAATCTTTAAACTCAATGATAAACTCCGTTGCAAATATTATTCATTTACTTAACATTAGGTAAATGAAAACCAATTAAGCCAAGAAAGAGTCGTAATGAAATTTAGCCCGTTAGTTCAAGAACTTATTGATTCATTAAAATGTTTACCCGGCGTAGGTGGCAAATCAGCACAACGTATGGCTTTTCATTTACTTGAACGCAATCGTCATGGTGGCAGCAAGCTTTCTCAAACGTTAGCTCGCGCCATGGAAAACATAGGCCATTGTGAGCAATGCCGTAACTTCACAGAAGAAGCGTTATGTGATATTTGTCAAAGTCCAAAGCGTAAAATAGCAACACAGTTGTGTATAGTTGAATCGCCAGCTGATGTTATCGCCATTGAACAAACGGGTGAATTTCAAGGGCGTTATTTTGTTTTGATGGGGCATTTGTCACCACTTGACGGAATTGGCCCTGATGATTTAGGTTTAGATGTGCTAGAAAAACAACTAGCAACAGGTCAGTTTAGTGAAGTTATATTGGCCACTAACCCCACTGTTGAAGGTGAAGCTACCGCACATTTTATTGCGGAGCTTACCCAAATCCACGATGTTGAAATCTCAAGGATTGCACATGGTGTACCCGTTGGCGGTGAACTAGAATATGTTGACGGTAATACCTTGTCACATGCTTTGTCGGGGCGAAAAAATTATATTTTTTAGTTGCTTTAAAATAGACTGAAAAATCATTTTTATTAACTAGGTGTATCACGAGCAGAACATACTAAATCTGCTCGTTTATTCGCTATTTACACCTAACGTTTATCCATTGTTTTTCATACCAAACGCTTCATCTTTCAATTTAAGTTTAAATTAAAGTTAAAGACAACGTTAAAGTTTACGTTTCATTTTCTACAGGCATTTTAGGTACTAAATTGGTTTGGGCGTATTTAAGTAATAATATGCCACAACATACAATAAAAGCAGTGAGATAAAGTGCCGCGTTATAGTTTTTAAATTCTGCGATTAATGCCACACAATATAACGGTGCTACGACTTGTCCAACACCGTATGCCGCGGTGATCAAACCCATAATGAAAACCGGGTTTTTACCTGCCAGTTGGCCGCCATAATTCATAAACAGTGATACAAGGCCAATAAATGTTGCGCCGAATAACATACCGCTAATTAAATTAAGATAAATGTTAGCTGAAAATGTTGGTATTAAAATACCAACAACCTGCAGTGCCATCGCCACCATCATAATATCGATACTGTTATATTTATGCGCTAAACGCATCCATATAATACAAGAGGGAATACCCGCTAAGCCAACCGCTAACCAAGCATAGCCACCGTAGCCGTTTAAACCAGGTAGAGAATTAACAATATCAGGCAAAAATGTTGCTTGTACTACCATGCCTACACCTTCGGTAAAATAGGCAAGGGCGAGTACAATAACTAATGGAGTAAATAACGTTCGATCAAATTTGTGTTTAATAACTTGATCCGCTGTTTGTTTTTCAAAACTTAAAATATAGCCTGAATAACAGGCGAAAAGTGCGCCAGCAATCGCTAACGCTAACCAAGCATGTTGCCAGTTTTCACTGTAGGTAAAAACACTGCGCATGATTAAATCAGAGACTAAAATAGAAAAACCTAAGCCACTAAAATGAATGCCCATTGCTTTGGTTTTATTTGTGTTTTGTAGCTTTGACATGACAATGGCAGAGCCCACCACTAACGCCATAGCTGCACCAAAGCCCGCTAATAATCGAGACAGTAACCAAATAGTGTTATTTTCGCTGAAAGCCAACAGTAGCGAGGTAATAACGCACAAAACTAAGCCAATTCGAAAGTATTTAACCTTGGCATGAATATCTTTAATGAAAATAGAAAAAATCGATCCTGTCAAATAACCCACATAGTTAATTGACGCGAGTACACCAGCAAAAGCAATACTTAAGTGATTTTCTAGCATAGAGGGCAATAACGAGGTAAAAGCAAATCGCGCGACACCAACGCCAACCACTAAAGCTAGAATACCCGCTAGTAAAATAGCGGCATTGTTGTTTCGATCAAAAAACATCTTCAATACCTATGTCATTACTTAAGTAAACATTCATGAAATAAAAGCGCCTGTATCGTCTGGAGGAGGGGCATCAGAAAAACTTAAATGTAAGGAGTAAAGTGATTGAAAGCAAATCATTATTTTTGATGTGGACTATGCAAAAAGGTTTGTCGATAAAACTTAGCGCTTTATATCAACATAAGCAGGGAGAATGTTTAATGTGAAAAATTTTAATCTTTTGCTTGAAAATGTTTTCGCTACCCCCACATGTTAACTATCGAGTGAGTATTGAATAATAATGTTTGATACCCGCGACAAATATTCGTTTTCAACCAGTAAATGTAGGATAAATTTCACATGTCAGAAACAGGCCAAAAAGAAAACCATCAGTTTGCAACTGATAACGCTAAGCTTCTAAAATTAATGATCCACTCTCTTTACTCAAATAAAGAAATTTTCTTACGTGAGTTAGTTTCCAATGCTGCCGATGCCGCTGACAAGTTACGCTTTAAGGCATTATCTAATGCTGATTTATATGAAGGCGAGGGTGATTTACGTGTTCGTGTAAGTTGTGATAAAGAAAACAATACGCTTACTATTTCTGATAACGGTATTGGTATGACGCATGACCAAATCGTTGATCACTTAGGTACGATTGCAAAATCAGGTACTTCAGAATTTTTCTCACAGCTTTCTGGTGATGAAGCATCAGACTCACAATTAATTGGTCAGTTTGGTGTTGGTTTTTACTCAGCATTTATCGTTGCTGACTCGGTAACTGTGCGTTCACGCGCTGCCGGTGTTGCTGCTTCTGAAGGTGTTGAATGGACAAGTACTGGTGAAGGTGAATTTACCACCGCTAAAATTGAAAAAACTAATCGTGGAACTGACATTATTCTTCAATTAAAAGCAGAAGAAAGTGAATATGCTGATGATTGGCGTTTAAAGTCGATTGTTACTAAATACTCGGACCATATTTCTGTGTCTGTTGAAATGTTAACACCAGAAGTACCTGCCGTTGAAGCCGTTGCTGAGACAAAAGACGACGAGGGCAATGTTACTTCACCTGCTATAGAAGCGCGTGAAGCTGTTCCTGCAATATGGGAGCCAGTAAACAAAGCTACAGCGCTTTGGACACGTGAGAAATCAGAAGTTTCAGACGAAGAGTACAAAGAATTTTACAAGCACGTTTCGCACGACTTTGGTGACCCGCTTTTATGGGAACACAATAAAGTAGAAGGTAAAACTGAATATACGTCATTACTTTATATTCCGTCTAAAGCACCGTTCGATATGCACAACCGTGAAAAACAACATGGTTTAAAGTTATTTGTTCAACGCGTATTCATTATGGATGACGCTGAGCAATTCATGCCAAGTTATTTGCGTTTTGTAAAAGGTTTATTGGATTCTAATGATTTACCTTTAAACGTATCACGTGAAATTTTACAAGATAATAAAATCACTGAAACAATTCGCAAGGGTTGTACTAAACGTGTTTTAAAAATGCTTGAAAAATTAGGCAACAAAGATGCTGAGCAATATCAACTGTTCTGGAACGAATTTGGTCAAGTACTAAAAGAAGGTCCAGCAGAAGATTCTGCTAATAAAGATGCGGTTGCAAAACTTCTGCGTTTTGCGTCTACTCATCAAGATAACAGCATGCAAAGTGCCTCTTTTGCGCAATACATTGAGCGTATGAAAGAAGGTCAAGACAAAATTTATTACGTGGTTGCAGATAGCTTCGAAGCGGCTAAAAATAGCCCGCATTTAGAAGTATTTCGCAAGAAGGGCATTGAAGTATTCTTGATGTCTGATCGTATTGATGAATGGTTAGTTAGCCACTTAACTGAGTTTGACGGTAAGCAATTACAATCAGTCACTCGTGGTGGTTTAGATTTAGGTGGTATGGACGACGCAGAAACGAAAGAAGCACAAGAAAAACTTGAGCAAGAATTCGATTCAGTTGTTACTCGCATAAAAGCAGCACTTGAAGGTAAAGCTAAAGACGTTAAAATTTCACAGCGTTTAACTGACTCTCCAGCATGTATCGTTGCTGACGAACATGATATGAGCAGCCAAATGATGAAGCTGATGCAATCGGTTGGTCAAGACGTACCAGACTCATTGCCAATCTTTGAAATCAATGCTGAACATGACTTGATCAAACATGTTGCTGAAGAGCAAGATGATGCACAGTTTAAACAATGGGCAGAAGTTTTATTTGAACAAGCTATGTTAGCTGAGCGCGGTAGCTTAAAAGACCCTGCTACATTTGTGTCACGTTTAAACAAGCTAATGTTAAGCCTGACTAAATAGTACCAACTCAGGTTGAATACTACTTAAGTCATAATGTCGTTAGACTTTAGTCAAAAAAAGGAGCTTTTTAGCTCCTTTTTTGTTTATTTACAGTGCTTACCACTTGTTTGCACCCCTTTGAATATGTATAGTGTTTGCACTTTCAAAAACCAATTCATTTATTAAATAGGGTTATACTAAATGCGCATTATTTTATTAGGTGCACCTGGTGCCGGTAAGGGTACTCAAGCACAATTCTTAATGGCTAAATTTGGCATTCCGCAAATCTCTACCGGTGATATGCTTCGCGCTGCAATTAAAGCAGGCACTGATCTTGGTAAAAAAGCTAAAGCAGTAATGGACGCAGGTCAGCTCGTTTCTGATGAATTAATTATTGGTTTAGTTAAAGAACGTATTGCTCAAGATGATTGTAAAGCAGGTTTCTTACTTGATGGTTTTCCACGCACTATACCACAAGCTGACGCGATGAAAGAGAATGGCGTTGCTGTTGATCATGTTATTGAATTTGACGTGCCAGATGAAGTGATTGTTGAACGTATGGCTGGACGTCGTGTTCATGCTGGTTCAGGTCGTGTTTATCATATCGTTTATAATCCACCAAAAGTGGAAGGTAAAGATGATGTATCTGGTGATGACTTAGCTGTTCGTCCAGATGATGAAGAAGCCACTGTTCGTAAGCGTTTAGGTATTTACCATGAACAAACTAAACCACTCGTTGCCTACTACCAAGCTGAAGCTAAAGCAGATGCTTGTGCTTATTTAACTATTGACGGTACTCAACCCGTTGAACAAGTTAGCGCATTGTTAGATGAAAAATTATCTTAAGTTAAATCCTTTAAGGTTAACTTAAAAATGAAGAAGCTCGCCTAGGCGAGCTTTTTTTGTGCGTAGCGCTCAAATTTGCTATGAAATGTTTATCAAGTAAGCTGTCTAGCTCTACCATTTATTGAGTTAATTGAGACAGCCATAGTTAATATTTTTAAATACTACTGCACTTAATAGTTTGTCAGTATATTTCATTACTGACTTTTAATGGCTTGCTCTATCTCCCCAGATTTCTTCTAAACGACTATCTCGACCACATCTCCAACGATAAGTGTTGTAACGTATAGGGTTGTTCTTATAATAATCTTGATGATAGCTTTCCTCTCCTTTAATGGGATAAAAAGTACTGGTGTTTAAAATAGGCGTAACAACCGTTTGATTAGGAAACTCTGCTTTGACAGCTGTTCTTGTTTGTTCAGCGAGTCGACGCTCTTGCTCGTTAGCTACAAAAATAGCACTTAGGTAACTCGGTCCTTTATCACAAAATTGGCCTTTAGCATCAAAAGGGTCAATATTTACCCAGTAATGATCAAGTATAGCTTGGTAGCTTACTATATTTGGATCGTAAGTTATTTCGACTGCTTCATAATGACCGGTATGATCCCCGTTGTAGGTTGGATTTTTAATTTTTCCACCTGTAAAGCCTGATACAACATCAGTAACGCCGGTGAGTTTTTCGAAGTCTGATTCCATGCACCAAAAACAACCGCCAGCTAAAATGGCTTTTTTGGTTTCATTTGTATGACCCAGCGATGCATACAAAAGTATTGATGAGGTTAAAACTAAGCTTAATATTTTTTTCATAAGAATCTCGCTTTAAAAGGATGAGAGTATCATGGGTTATGTTGTTATACGTAATAGACCTGCTATTGATCAATGGTATTTCATTTTTTGATTATTAATTTAAAAAGTCTGGTTATAATTTTTTTAATCAGAATAATTTCTACAAAGCATTATTTTACTACATACCAGAGTTAACAGGCTGTATAGCATAAAGTGTAAATACTGCTATTAATTTAAGCACTTAATCGGTAGTATTTCGCATAATATGAAACTTAATGACTTATTAAAATAGTACTGAGGAAAAACAATGGTAACGCTTTCATTAACTGGTTTTTATGCCAGTTTATTAGGACTTTTATATATAGGATTATCTATAAATATTATTCGCGTACGTTTGAGTGCGAAAATTGGCATTGGTACCAGTGGCAATGAAACTTTAGCCAAGCGGGTACGAATTCATGGTAACTTCTCAGAATATGTTCCACTAGCATTAATATTACTAGGTTGTTACGAAGTAAATGGCGCATCTGCTTTGATGTTACATATATTAGGTGGTGCGTTATTGCTAGCTCGTTTGTCGCACGCTATAGGTTTAAGTAAAACGATTGGCAGTTCAAAACCACGCCAAATTGGTGTGCTTGTAACATTCCTTGTGCTATTAGTTTTATCGATAGAGAATATTCGTTTATTTATGCTTGCTTAAGCAATAAAAACATTAGCAAATTCATACAAAGCCAACCTTGCTAAAAACAATGTTGGCTTTTTAGTTAGTCATTTTTCCTGCAATATTAGCGTATTTTCAACATAGCGATATGCGGAATATCATCTTCTAAATACATATCACTCACACGTTCAAATCCATGCTGATTGTAGTATTTTTCTAAATGCTCTTGCGCTGATATTTTTACAGTATCATTTGGAAAGTCTGTTAAGCACAGTGCTAAAGCTACGCGCATTAATTCATGACCAAGCCCTGTACCACGAGCACATGGAGCGATTACCACTCGGCCAATACTAATGTAATCTGTATAAGTTAACCCTTTAGGGAGAATACGCAGGTAAGCGGTCATAACACCTTTTTGATAACAAAATAAGTGTTGGGTTAATGGGTGGCGGTCGTGATTGTCTAAGTCAGGATAAAAGCAGGTTTGCTCAACAACAAAGATATCAATTCGTAGTTTAAGTAAATCGTAGAGTTCATCAGTAGTTAGCTCTGAGAAAGTTTTATTTTTCCACATGTTATCTGTAAGCATAATAATTTGATTGGCAATGTTTTTTATATCATTTCACGGTACTTTAATTAAGTACAGCACAGCGATAAGGTATTTTATAATTGAGTTGAAAATACTAATATAACTGTGCAAGCTATATTGATATAAAACTTTGTTAGCAGGATTTTTCGTTGATCAGTAATTGTTCAAAATCAATATCTGACATTGGCTTAGCTAATAAGAAACCTTGACCGTAAAGGCAGCCTGCCTGTATTAGGAATTGTTTTTGTTGCTCAGTTTCAATTCCTTCTGCAATAACATCAATATTTAGCTTACTTGCCATGACAATTATCGCTTCACATAACGCAGAATCTTCATTATCTGCTGACATATTTTGTACAAAACTTTTATCAATTTTCAGGTAATCAATCGTATAGTTTTTAAGGTATGAAAATGAGCAATAGCCAGTGCCAAAATCATCAATGGAAAGCGCAACACCTTTTTTACGAATTTGCTCAAGCACGCTAACGACTTCAGCTTGATTTTCCATTAACAAATTTTCAGTTATTTCAATGGCAATCGCTTTAGGAGAAATGTTTCGCTCTTCTAGAGAATTGACCCAAGCACTTATTTGCTCTCCTTGATTTTTATATTGTACTGGTGAAGTATTTATACTGATCATTAACTCCTGGCAATATGCCTCGCGCCAGTATTTAACTTTTTCAGTGACTTCATTAAATATCCATTCACTGATCTCTACGATTAACCCTGTTGATTCAGCAATCGGGATAAAATCTAGCGGGGAAATTAAGCCTTTTTCAGGGTGCTGCCAACGAATAAGCGCTTCAGCTTTAATTACTTTATTGTTCGATAAGTTAACAATGGGTTGATAGACCATATGAAATTGTTGTTGTGTTATAGCCGTGCGTAAATCTTTTATTATTTCCATGCGCTTTAGAAAGTCAGTGCGCATATTTTCAGTAAAGAAGTGAATGCTATTGCGACCTTGATTTTTAGCGTTGTACATTGCTTGATCAGCATTTCTTAACAGTGAATTAATGTCTATAGCATCATCGGGATAACTGGCAATACCTATACTGGCTGTGCAATGAACACTTTGCTCATTAATGGTGTAGGGTTGTGCAAACGTGGTTAATAAATTTTGCCCAATGTTATCTATATCTTTTGCAGTAGTGGTTCCCAGTAACACTATAATAAATTCATCACCACCTAATCGCGCAACAATATCATTTGCTCTAATACAACTTTTTATACGTTTTGCACTTTCAATTAATAATTCGTCGCCAACATTATGACCAAGAGAGTCATTTATATCTTTAAAGTTGTCGATGTCTAACATGGCAATGGTTAGTTGTTTTTTATCTCGTTTAGCGTTCTCAAGCGCTAAAGTTAGGTGTTCCTTTAATAAGTTACGGTTAGGTAATTGTGTCAAGTTATCAAAGTTGGCTTGATGCCATATAGTTTTATCCGCACTATCTCGCTCAATGGCGATACGTACAAGGTTTGATATTTGTTCAATTAGGGCGAAATCTGCTTTTTTTGGTGTGGATTTTTTACGATGATAAATTGCAAATGTACCAATTAATTCACCTTTACTATCGATAATAGGCTGTGACCAACAGGCACCTAATTGAGCTTTTTTAGCTATTTCAGCCCATGGAACCCAATAAGGATGGCTTGATATATCGCTAACAATAACTCTTTCTTTGGTGAACGCTGCTGTACCGCATGAACCATTTCCTTTACCTATTTGAACACCGTCGACCGCTTGATTATAAAAGTCAGGTAAACTTGGCGCAGCTCCTAGCATTAAATGTTCACCCGTATTATCGATTAGTAAAATACTGCACAACATTTCAGTATGCTCTTTTTCAATGCCATTTATAATAGCAGGTAGTATTTGTGATAGAGGGGCTGAGCTGGCAATTAATTCAAGAATATTATTACGCAGTTTATTTAAATTGTCACTTTGGGATAATTGTCGATTTTTATTCTGCATAAATACAGAAAAAGCAGATGCAAAAACATTGGTTAATATCATGGTTACAATGATTCTAACCAGTATAAAACTATCAAGTTGTTGATGAGTTATATAGCAGATACTGGTAATTAAAACGCCATTAAAAATACTAGCTGTCAAAGTGGGTAGTAAGTAAAAACTCGCTACTATCACCGGAAAAGTCCAATAAATTAATTGTTCACCTTTGAGTTCAACAGCAACTAAAATGATGATTTGAGAAAACACCGCAAGTGAGTAACTAAAAAATTTTGTTATATTTTTTTTATTGGTGAGTAAAACACCCAAAAAAATAATAAATATCGTTATCATACCTGTTAATGACAGGGCTATTTCTGTGATATCTTGAGCGATTATGCTAAAAAATAGAATGGGGATAAAACCAAAGACAGCTGCAGCGCTAGCGGTTAATAGGATTTTGTTTTCTATAGAGCGATGTTTAATTTTAGCTATCATACAACATTAACTTCTTATGCTTGAGTTTTGTTTTTGAAGCGTGGTTAGATTTACTTATACGAATAAAATATCGAAAAAGATCCTCGTATTAAATAAAAATAGCAGAAATAATAAATAGCGTATATAGAAAGGTAGTGAGTTATGTCCAATTAACTTATATGGATGCTTGTTGATTAGTTATTGGCTAGTAACTGATTCGATATCAGTTAAGTTTACGTTCAAACGTTGAAAGTATTCGCCATATTTTTTTCGAGAAATATAATGATTAATTTCTATTGTATATTGTTCAATATCGAGTTCTGGATACTCAATATATATTACATTTTTTAAATCATTTTTTTCTAAATAAAGTAAATATGCTAATGGTAGATATTTAGGGTTAAAGTTTTTTAGATAAACAGTAGATCTAACCTCGGAAGGGGTATAATATTTTTTTTCACCAAAACGACTTTCAAGTGCTGGCATCAATTTAGCACCATATTTTTTGATTGCGCGAAATTTTAACAATGTGCTTTCCTTAGCCTATATTATCGTCATGAAAAAATATTGCGCGAATTATATACAGCAAGACATTGATGGTCAACCTAATCCTCTTTAAGCTCAGACTTATTTTATTTATGTGCGATAGCGTGAATAGTTTAGGTAAATGATGCTGTTGTTTTACCTACTAACAATAGCTTTAAAATAACTAAGTCATTAGATAAATAAAAAAGATAATGAAGGAAATAGCTAACTAAAAAATAGTTAGCTATTATTTGTTTGGTATTACTTCTTTGAATGTCTAGAAGCTAATACTGCCATTACTTCGCTTAAATCAATGTTCTGATCTTGCAGCAATACGATTGTGTGATAGAACAAATCGGCACACTCACCTAATAAATCTTCTTTAGTTTCTGCCACTGCTGCTAAGGCAACTTCAACACCTTCTTCACCTACTTTTTGCGCCATTTTGGTGGTACCACGTGAAAATAAGTGCGCAGTATAGCTGTCTTCAGGGGCGTCATTTTTGCGACTGGCGATAACTTGCTCAAGGTGGCTTAGAAAATTTTGTTGGCTAATTTTTTGCTCAGGGAAACAAGATTCTGTACCAAGGTGACAAGTAGGCCCTTGCGGACGACAGGCAATTAATAAGCTGTCTTGATCGCAGTCAGTTACCACTTGACTCACTTTCAAAAAGTTACCGCTTGTTTCGCCTTTACACCATAATGCTTGTTTCGCGCGGCTATAAAAAGTGGCTAAACCTGTACTTAACGTTTTCTCTAAGGCTTCAACATTCATATAGCCTTGCATTAACACCGCACCAGTATCTTGGTGCTGAATAATTGCTGGGATCATGCCCGACATTTTATCCCATGCCAATTGGCTAATATTGTCATTTGTAATTAGCATAATCTGATCTCTACTTTTTCATTTTTAAGGGCTTGCTTTAATTCGTCCATCGGAATAATACCTTTATGGAAAACACTGGCAGCAAGGGCGCCATCAACATCTGCTTGTTGAAATACATCAACAAAGTGTGATATTTCGCCCGCGCCACCTGAGGCAATTAGAGGGACTTTACACAAATCTCTCACTTGTTTGAGCTGTGTAATATCATACCCTTGGCGAACGCCGTCTTGGTTCATGCAGTTAAGTACAATTTCGCCAGCACCTAGTTTTTGCACTTCTTGGATCCAATCTAAGGTGCGCCATTTAGTTTTTTGCGTTCGGGTTTCATCTCCAGTGAATTGATAAACTTGATATTCACCAGCGCCATTATTAGCGTCTTGATTGAAAAAGCTGTCAACACCGATAACAATACATTGTTGACCAAATACATCAGCTAAGCGCGAAATTAAACTTGGATCTCTTAATGCCGGAGAGTTGATCGATATTTTATCTGCGCCCATCATCAGTATTTGTTTTGCGTCTGCTTCGGTTTTTATGCCGCCTGCGACACAAAAAGGAATATCGATAACTTCGGCAATGCGACTAACCCAGCTTTTATCAACAACGCGGTCGTCTGAACTGGCAGTAATATCATAAAAAACTAGTTCGTCAGCACCAGCTTGTGCATACTTTTGTGCCAGCGGTACGATGTCGCCAATAATCTCATGATTACGAAATTGAACACCTTTTACTACTTTACCGTCTCGAACATCAAGGCAAGGAATTATGCGTTTGGCCAACATGCGATTGCCTCCTCTAAGGTAAATTTACCTTCAAGTAACGAGCGGCCAAGTATTACGCCATCAACGCCAGTAGGAATTAGTTCTTTAATATCATCTAAAGACCCAATACCGCCTGAAGCTTGCCATTTAATGCTTGGGTATTGCTGGCATAACTCTTGATACATACCAACGTTACTGCCAGTCAGGGTGCCGTCTTTACTGATATCTGTACACAGCACATGAATTAAACCTGCTTCAATGTAATCATCTAATAATGTTTCTAAGTTAACGCCACTGTCTTTTATCCAACCGTGTGTAGGGAGGGTTTTATTGCCCATAGCATCAATTTTTACATCTAATGCGAGTACAATTTTTTCACCACCAAATTCTGTTATCCAGGTACGAACTAAATCAGGTTCTTTTATCGCGAGTGAACCAATAACAACACGGTCTGCGCCTAAGTTAAGTAACTGTTGTACGTCTTCTTTACAGCGCACGCCACCACCTACTTGTATGATCATAGTATCGTGCTTGACCAAAGTTTCAAGCAAGGTTAATTGGCGTTTGTTGCTATCTTTTGCGCCGTCTAAGTCAACAAAGTGCATGACCGTTGCACCCGCTTTAGCGTAAACGTTTTGTCGTTCTTTTGCGGTATATTGATAATTAGTCTTTTGCTGGTAATCACCTTGAAATAACCGTACGACTTCACCGTCGATTAAATCAATTGCTGGGATCATCATGGCTTACATCTCCAAAAAATTTTTAATGATTTTACTGCCAAGCGCGCTTGAGCGTTCTGGATGAAATTGGCAACCGATAAAATTGTCTTTTGCTATTGCCGCTGAAAATTCACTGCCGTATTGGCAGCGGGCAACTGTATATTCTGAAATAGGGGCAGCAAAGCTATGCACAAAATAGAAATAATCATCAGCGCTAATACCTTTGAATATTGCATGCTCGCTTACTTGCGTTAGGGTATTCCAACCCATGTGCGGCAAACGTAAACCGTTTGCTTGCAAGGGAGTAATATCGGTTGGAATCAAACCTAAACATTGCACTACTTCGTCTTTACCTGCGCCTTCAACAGACGTACGCGCCATTAATTGCATGCCTAAACAAAAGCCTAATACCGGTTGGGTAAGTTGCTGTAATGTTTGTACTAAACCTTTCGATACTATGTTTTCCATCGCATGGCGAGCACTACCTACACCGGGTAATATAACTTTATCGGCATTCTTAATCACATCAAGATCATCAGAAATAGTGATAGAAAAACCTAAGCGCTCAACGGCAAACTTTACTGATGATAAGTTTGCACAACCAGTATCAACAATCACAAAGTTAGCTTGTTTGTTCTCGCTCATGCTATAGGCACCCTTTGGTGCTTGGTAAGTCGTCACCGGCAACGGTTATAGCTTGGCGAAGTGCACGGCCAAATACTTTAAATAAGCTCTCAACTTGGTGATGACAGTTGCCTTCCGTGGTTGAAAGGTGCAGGGTGATTGCCATTGAGTCAGCTAACGAACGGAAAAAGTGCGAGACCATTTGTGTCGACATTTGGCCGACCATGTTATCACTAAAGTTGGCGTCAAACTCTAACCAAGGACGACCAGAAAGATCAATCGAGCACTCGGCGCGACACTCGTCCATCGGTAATACAAAACCAAAACGACCAATGCCACGTTTGTCACCTAGTGCTTGTTTTAGCGCTTGGCCTAAAGCTAAAGCGGTATCTTCAACACTGTGATGTTCGTCAATGTGGTAGTCACCATCAACAGCTACTTGCATACTAAAACCGCCATGTGCAGCAATTTGTTCAAGCATATGGTCGAAAAAGCCTAAACCGGTTTTAATGCTAATATCGCCCACTTTATCTAAGTTAATAGCGACATTAATATCGGTTTCTTTTGTGGTACGCACTACTTTTGCAACTCTTGGGTTATTCAGTAGTTGTTCAGCAATATCATCCCAATTAAGTGTTTGGCGATTATATTTAATGGCTTTAATACCCATGTTAGCAGCAAGACCAACATCGGTATCGCGATCGCCAATAACATAAGAGTTGGCAAAGTTAACTTTACCTTGTTGTAAATAGTCGCTGACTAAACCGAGTTTAGGCTTGCGACAATTACAATTGTCTGTTTCGAAGTGTGGGCAAAGTAATACGTCATCAAAGGTAATACCTTGTGAAGTAAAAATCGCCATCATTTTATCATGCGGTAGGTCAAAATCGCTTTGTGGATAGCTTGTTGTGCCTAACCCATCTTGATTAGAAACCATGACTAATCGAAAGCCTTTTTTCTGTAAGGCAATTAATACTGGAATTACGTTTGGCTCAAACACTAACTTTTCTAAGCTATCGACTTGTTTATCAGTAATTGGCTCTTCTATTAACGTACCGTCTCGGTCAATAAATAAAATGTTTTCTTGGCTCATATTAATTCTCTTGTGCCAGCGTTTGGGCTGTTGTAGTGGTAAAACTATTAATAATAGTTTGTTGTAATAGTGAAAGTTCGCTTTCACTGCCAATGCTAATGCGTAAACAATTTGCTAAGTTTTGTTGCTTTGATTGGTCGCGTATTAAGATACCTTGCTCTACTAAACCATTAAAAATAAAGTCTTTTAATTCGGTACTTTTACAGCGAAATAAAACAAAATTAGCATCACTGTTAAATACTTCGCTACACCATTGTTGTGCGTTTAACCATGTCGCTAATTGTGTTCTTAGTGTATCAGTTTCATTTACGCGAGTACGCATATGCTCAAGCCCTGGATTTGCTAAAGCTTCACTTGCTATATCAGCAACGGGCGTTGAAATAGGGTAGGGAGCGATAACTTTGCTGAGCATGGTAATAACATCTGTATTCGCAAGGGTAAAACCACAGCGTAAACCGGCCAAGGCAAACGCTTTTGAAAGGGTTCTTAAAATCACCAAATGCGGATAATGTTCAAGCCAATTTGCTACTGTTTGCGCTGGGCTAAATTCGATATAAGCTTCGTCAACCACCACAATAGCTGTTTCAGCAAAAAGCTCAAGCGCGGCTTTAATGTCTTGCTGCGCGAGTAAGTTGCCAGTTGGATTACCAGGAGAGCATAAAAATACGACTTTGGCTTGGCCAACTTGTGCTTTTAATCCTGTTAAATCCAAAGACATTGTCGATGTTAATGGCACCTTAATAATATCAGCACCATGGTTTTCAGCACTAATAGCATACATACCGTAAGTAGGAGGACAAATAATAATGCTGTCTTGATATGCTTGGCAAAAAGTTCTGATGATTAGTTCAATACCTTCATCAGCGCCACGTGTTGCTAACAAGTTTTCTGGCGCTATTTCACTGTATTGGCTATAAGCATTGATCAGCTTTTGTGGCTGAAAGTCAGGGTAGCGATTAATGCTGTCACTGTTAACTTGATAACTACCGGTGCCAGAAGCTTCGTTGGCGTTGAGCCAAACTTTGCCTTGTGTTGCGCCGCCGCTAGCAAAAAGTCTGCGAGCTGACTGATACGGCACCATATCGATGAGTTCTTTACGGGCTAACTTGTTGGCAATACTCATTTACGACTCCGTGCTTATTGTTGATGAATTATCAATTTCAGCTTCTAAGCGAATGGTTACTGCGCGTTTGTGAGCATCTAACCCTTCTGCATCGGTTAACTCACAAATACATTCAGCGATTGAACTAAGGCCTTCGCGTGTTATTTCTTGTACGGTAAAACGTCTTGAAAAATCAGCAAGTGATAAACTACTAATCACTTTGGAATAACCGTAAGTTGGTAATACGTGATTTGTACCACTGGCATAATCACCGGCAGATTCTGGCGTATAAGCGCCCACAAAAATAGAACCTGCGTTACGTAAACTTGTTAATAGCTGCTGAGCATTGTCGGTTTGAACAATCAAATGTTCTGGACCATATTCATTAGACACTTCAACAGCTTGCTCTAAATCTTTGGTTAAGATTAAACGACTTTGCTGTAATGCTTGGCGAGCTATGGTTGCTCTAGATAACGTTGCAAGTTGTGCTTCTAAAGCGAGTTGCACGCCATTTATTAAAGTTTCGCTGTCAGATAATAAAATAACTTGGCTATCAGGCCCATGTTCGGCTTGCGAGAGTAAGTCGGCAGCGACAAAGCTAGCATTAGCATTGGCGTCTGCGATGACCAGTACTTCTGATGGTCCAGCAGGCATGTCAATCGCAAAGCCATTGACTTGCTGTGACAACTGTTTTTTAGCTTCAGTAACATATTTATTACCTGGGCCAAATATTTTATTTACCGCGGCAATACTTTCAGTGCCAAAGGCTAACGCTGCACAGGCTTGTGCGCCGCCGACGCTATAAATTTCATCAATATCACAGAGTGAAGCTGCTACTAATATTTCGTCAGCTAATTGTCCGCTTTTATTTGGAGGACAAACTAATACTTTACGTGAACACTTGGCTAGTTGGGCTGGTACACCTAGCATAAGCACTGTTGATGGTAATGGAGCACTCCCTGCTGGAATGTACAAACCCACGCTATCAATGGCTTCAGTTTTTAAAGTACATACAACACCTGGGGTAGTTTCAACACGAATATCTTCACTGATTTGTGCTTGGTGAAAACGTCGTATTTGACCATAAGCTGTTTCAATTGCTTGCAAACGCTTTACTGTTAGTCGCGCTTTTGCTGCAACAACTTGTGCTGAGGTTACTTTGAGTGTGGTAAGTTTAACGCCGTCAAATTTTTCAGTTAAATCAAATAAGGCTTTATCACCATTTTCTCTAACATTAGCGAGAATGTTTTCAACTTGTTGAGACAATAATCCGCTTTCTGCAATAGCGGGGCGTGCAAGCGCAAAACCCCGTTCGCTATCAGACAAATTTTCCCAAACAATTAAATCTTTTAGTTTGGTTGTGTCTTGGTTATTTATGCTCATTGTTTAGCCCATCATTTTTTCAATTGGCATAACTAAAATAGAGTTACAACCTAACGCGTTAAGTTCCTCCATTGTTTCCCAGAAAAATGTTTCTGTAGCCACAACGTGCACAGCAACAAGATCATCACGACCAGCTAATGGCAGTATCGTTGGCGTTTCTTTTCCTGGCATTAATGCGCTAACTTGAGCAATTTTATCTTTTGGTGCGTGTAGCATAATGTATTTACTTTCTTTTGCTTTCATTACGCCTTGAATACGCGGTAATAAAGTATCAAGAATAGCTTGTTTTTCAGGTGCTAAGGTACTTGCCGTTTGAATTAATGAGGCTTTGGATTGAAATATTTCTTCCACTTCAACCAAGCCATTAGCTTCTAAAGTTGCACCGGTTGACACTAAATCACAAATACCGTCTGATAAACCTACACGTGGCGCTACTTCAACAGAGCCTTTTAATAAACAAAACTCGACGTTTATGCCATTTTTCTTAGCATAACGGTTGAGTAATTGTGGATAAGTTGTCGCAAATCTTAAACCGTCTAGACTTTTTATCCCTTTATAATTAAAACCTTCTGGCATAGCGATTGATAATCGACAACCGCCAAAGTTTAAACCTGTTGTGCGAATGTATTTTGATTTTTGTTCCATTAAGGCACGTTCTAACGCTGCTTCTTCTAAGGTATTGTCGCCGACAATACCTAAATCACAAACACCATCCATTACTAAACCTGGAATATCGCTACTACGCACACGCATAATATCTATTGGCATATTGGTAACATGAGCAAGTAAACGGCGATCAGTAACATTAAGTTTAAGGCCACAACGCTTTAATAGCGCTTGTGTGTCGTCGCTCAAGCGACCTGATTTTTGCATTGCAATGCGTAAGCGTGGTTCTGATGACATGTTATTTTCCTATTAAATTTTTAAATTCTTATACTATTTAGTCACATTTAATATGGTGAAATTAATCATGTATATACAATTGTATAGCCATAAAAATGCGAAAACCCCGAGAGAGGTGAACTCTTTCGGGGTTTAGAAATTAATTTTCATTTATCTTACACCGCTGAAAGGTTCAAAGCCCCCCAGCGAAAAAACCTGAGCAGCTAGTCCGTATGATGGTGATGATGATGGATGGCGTTCAGATTTAAAGTCATGTGTTATTTACTCTTTATGAATAATAATTTAAGTGTGTAAGTTAATTATCTAGCTTCTTATTAAATTAAAGTAGTTACTTTAATTAGTCTTTACATTACGTTGATTTTTGGAGCAGATCAAGGGATTAATACTCACTCGCTATGAAATTTTGAACTAAGCTAGTACTGTTTAGTTCTAAGTAATATAAAACAGCCCGATTAAAGGTTGGATTAGTCTTGTCGATATATGTATAAGTCTAAATAATCTGGCAATAAGGATCACTGATGGATATTTTTACAACAGTACTAACTCGTGTTGTTCCGGTGCCCATAAAACCCGCTGACTTAAAGGTTAAAGCATTAACTAAGGGGCAGCGGCAAATGCTGTTTCTGATGATATAGCTGGTTTGGAAGAGCAACCTTTATATCATACAAAAGTGGCCAAAGAAAAGTCACCTGATAAAGAAGATAATGCAAACGACTCATCAAAAGAAGCCGTTGAGCCATCAACGGTGCCTACCGATAACACGGGTCAGCATATTGATATATTTGATGATAGTGAGAGCACACCCGAAGAACAAGATGATAAACCTCACTTAGATATTTACATTTAACATCACGCCGCTGTTTTAATCCTAAAAATGCAGCACAGATATTATTAACCACCTTGTGGCTTATTTTATTGCTATAGAATAACTATGATTGCCAATATTTCTCCTGTTATTTTTAACTGTGATGATTATAATGAGCGCAAATTAATTAATGCCGTATCCTTATGAGTGCTGTTGAACATGCGTTTTCACATCAAGGAGCTTTAGCAAAAGCTATTAATGGCTTTTCTCCTCGCCAAGCTCAGCTCGATATGGCACTAGAAGTATCTAAAGCTATTGCGCAAAAAAGCAGTTTAATCGTAGAAGCAGGTACAGGAACGGGCAAAACATTTGCTTATTTAATTCCAGCGCTTTTAGCGAATAAAGCCAATGCTGAAAATGATGCCGGACAGATAAAAATTATTGTTTCAACCGGCACTAAAAACCTTCAAGAACAGCTATTTCATAAAGACTTACCTTTAATACGAAAAGCACTCGCTAGTAATGCTCAGGTGGCTTTATTAAAAGGACGCGCTAACTACCTTTGTATTTATCGTTTAGAACAATACCAGCAATCGCGTGGCCAACTTGACGCCCAAACATTAGCTGACTTTGTTAAAGTTCGTGCGTGGGCAAATGGCACACACAGTGGCGATATTGGTGAGTTGGTTAATGTCACTGAAGGCTCTCCTGTTTTCCCGTTTGTTACTAGCACCGTTGATAATTGCCTAGCAAAAGATTGCCCAAATATTGAAGATTGTTATTTAATTAAAGCACGAACAAAAGCCATTGATGCCGATTTGGTGGTGGTTAATCATCATTTATTCTTTGCTGATATGGCGCTAAAAGACAGTGGCTTTGGTGAGTTGATCCCGAAAGCTGATGTTATGATTTTTGATGAAGCGCATCAAATAGCTGATATCGCTAGTGAATATTTTGGTGAAGCGTTTTCTACTCGCCAGATGCTTGATCTTTGTAGCGATGTGTTACAAGTGTATCGCACAGAATTAACCGACGTAAAACAATTAGCAAAAGCAGCAGAAAAACTGTTAAAAACCAGTCAAGAATTTCGCTTGTTATTTAGCTACGATCCAGAGCGTGGTAACTGGCGTGAAAAACACCAGCAGCAACAATTTTCGCATGCCTTTAAACTGTTAAAAACTGATTTAGATTTTCTTTACCAAGTGATTAAACTCTGTGTTTCTCGCAATGAAGCTATTGATAACTGTTTTGACCGAGCGGTAAACCTATTAGCACAATATGAAGTAATGGCTGATGTAGATGCTATGGGTATGAGCTTTTGGTATGAAACTACGCCACGCCATGTTGTGCTGCATAAAACGCCATTATCAGTAGCTGACAAGTTTGGTACGTACGTAAAAGAGTCAGGTGCTGGCTGGATATTTACCTCGGCAACTCTTGCTGTTGATGGCGCATTCAAACATTTCTCTAGCCATTTAGGCCTTGAAGATTCGGCCAGCTTATTACTTGATAGCCCGTTTGATTATGCTAAACAATCGCAATTAATAATACCGCGTTATTTGCCAGCCGCTAATGACATGAACCGTGCTAAAGCGCTATGTGAACTGGCTATTCCTTTGATTGAAGCCTGTGCAGGCGCATGTTTTATGCTATTTACCAGTTATCGCGTTATGCATCAGGTTGCTGAGTTATTAAACGAGCAAATTGATAACCCATTACTCGTGCAAGGGCAAATGGGTAAACGAAAGTTATTAGAAGAGTTTGTTGAGCAAGACAGTGCCGTTTTATTAGCTACGGCGAGTTTTTGGGAAGGCGTAGATGTTAGAGGCGATAAACTAACTTGTGTGATCATCGATAAATTGCCTTTTGCTTCACCCAACGACCCTTTATTACAAGCACGTAGTGAAGATGTAAAACGTCAAGGAAAAGATCCGTTTGCTCAAATTCAATTGCCGCAAGCGGTTATTGCATTAAAGCAGGGCGTAGGGCGTTTAATTCGTGATGTAAATGATAATGGTATACTCGTTATATGTGACGACAGGTTAGTTAATCGACCATACGGAGAAGTATTCCTTAAAAGTTTACCCGATATGAAACGCAGTCGAGATATTACCCAAGCCGCACAATTTTTAGCCCAAATTGCTGATCGAGATTAGTGTTAGTCAGTAAATATTTTTAATATTATAAATTGATACTGGAAAGCCTTTTGGCTAAAGAATTCTGGGATTAATATAAAATAATGTTAAACTCTCCCGCACAGAAAAACAGTAATTTTAAAAGGTTTTTAACGTGAATTTTTTGGCCATTGATGCCTCAACTGAAGCTTGTTCAGTTGCAATTAGATATAACGATAAACAGTTTAGCGAATACGAACTGTGTCCTCAGTCGCATAGTTTGCGTTTGCTCCCTATGATAGACAGCGTGTTAAAACAGGCTGAAGTTAAATTAACTGATCTTGATGGTATTATATTCGGGCAAGGGCCTGGTAGTTTTACCGGAGTTCGTATTGGAATAGGTGTAACACAAGGTTTAGCCTTTTCTGCTCAGTTGTTTGCTCGTGGTGTATCTACCTTACAAGCAATGGCCCAACAAGCTTTTGATGAAAAAGGAGAGCGTAAAGTTATTGCAGCAATAGACGCTCGAATGTCAGAAGTTTATACCTGCTACTTTGAAGTTGATGATCAAGGGATCATGCAACCGCAAACTGAAGAAACCGTGCTTGCACCTAGTCTTGTCGCTCAATATTATCAACATTTAGCACTGCCCGCTTATGGTGTTGGCACCGGTTGGGATGCTTATGCTGAACTCGTCAGTTTAATGTCTAATTCATCCGCTTCACCTGATATTTTATATCCAACCGCATTAGCCATGTTAACGATTGGACAAGTCGACTTTGACAAACACTGTGTTGATGCTGAACACGCACAACCCAAATATGTTCGTGATACCGTTTCATGGAAAAAGCTTCCTGGGCGATAAGTTAACTCGCACTGAACAACGCCACGATGCGTTTAATAGTTTTGTTATCGCTTTTTAATTCAACGTTAACCTGCTTATATCCGTTATCTTAGGAAAGGTAAACGTTAGCTATCGATTGTGTTTAACGCTAAGTGGATAAAAAGTAGTGTTCACTTGAACAAGAATTTGTTAAATTAGCTTTTATGCAAGTAAACAATACCGCAAATTTAGCGGCCCAAGCGGCCCTATCGCTTAGAAATAGTAGCGCTATTCCTGCTCAGGAACAGCGTGTAAGCACAATTGCGCGTGAAAAGTTTAACAATGAAGAAAGTCAAACCCAAAAATCACAGGCCGAAACTGATGGCCGTCAACGTTTAGATATTGACGAACAAGCTATTTCACTTATTGAACGAGAGCAACTTTCTCAATTTGACAGTCGAAATAACTCACAAAGAAATAATCAGCAAGGCGAACAGTCAACTAACTATAATAGTGGTTATGATTCACCTTCTAATCAAAATCGATCAGCTGTAGCGGCATATCAGTCAGTTGGTGCTATTGCTCAACGTGACGATATTCAACAAATTTTTGGCGTTGACCTGTTTGCCTAATTTGTTTACCTGATTTTTATAGGATAATAACTATCACTCCTGCTTTAAAACTCCAATAATGCACATTAAACCTAAATACCATTTTTGGTTAATGTTATTAATCGCATTAATTATTTTACAACTGCCTTTTATTTCGATCCCTTTTAAATGGTTAGAAAGTTATTTTCATGAAATAAGTCATGGTTTAGCAGCACTAATAACCGGCGGCAGTATTGTGAAAATTCAATTGTTTCCCAATGGTGCTGGCTTATGCACAACTCGTGGGGGCTCAGCATTTTTTATTAGCTTGATGGGATATGGGGGCGCGATATTGTGGGGGAGTTTAATCTTCTATTTAGCATCTAGTCATCAAAGAGTTGCCCAAGTGTTTTCTGTTCTGCTAGTGGTATTATTAGCCAGTAGCATTTTATTGTGGGTGCGTGATTTATTAACCTTATTTATTGTATTAATTTTACTGGCTTTGGTATTCGCACAAATAAAATACTCTTCTCATAAATATTTGCAAAAATTATTACAAGTTACAGGTTTGTTAGTGCTGATCAACAGTTTGATGAGCCCACTCTATTTACTTGATGGTCAATCCCGCGGTGATGGAGCGGCTTTAGCTGATCTGACTTATATCCCCGAGATAATTTGGGTTGTTATTTGGTTTTTTGCAGCATTATTTGCAACTTACAGGCTCAGTAAGATTTCATTACGCAGCTCACGTTAGTCAACAGCACAACATTATGGCATACAGCGTTCTCTTATCTCTGTGGTCAATTAAAGGATTTTTATGCCAAGTGATTACACAGTTAAAGCCGTAACATTTGAAGTTAACGGCCGAAAAATTAGTGGTATAAGTAATGGCAATGAGCAGGGTAAATTGCTGTTATGCTTGCACGGTTGGCTTGATAATGCCGCAAGTTTTCAGCCACTACTACCTTATTTAACCAACTATCATGTTATTGCTATTGATTGGCCTGGGCATGGTTTATCTGATCATCGAAGTACTGATGCACATTATCACTTTTTAGACTGGGTCTATGACTTAATTGCGTTATTTCGAACACAGCAATGGCAAGCTATTGATATTGTCGGCCACTCTATGGGGGCTATGGTTGCTTGTTCATTCGCAGCAGCATTTCCTGAGCATGTAAGGACATTAACGTTGATTGATGCCATTGGTGTGTTAACTGCAGATGAAGCAACGACAACAACGCAATTGCGAAAAGGCCTATTAAGCCGTTTATCGCGAAACATAAGCACTAAAAAATATCATAGTAGTCTTGCTTCAGCTGTTGAAGCTAGAATGCAAGTATCAGATTTAGATAAAGCCAATGCCAAAATCATTGTTCAACGTGGTATTGAGCAAACAGTACAAGGATTTAAATGGCGCTCTGACAATCGATTACGTTCGACATCACCTTATCGATTAAGCATGACACAAGCAGAGCAAATTGTTGCCGATATAAAAAACCCTGTACAGCTGATTTATGCCAATAAAGGCATGTCTATGGTTGCTAAAGGCTTGAAACGCTTTGGTCCATTGTTTAAAACGTTAACCGTACATAAGTTAATTGGTGGTCATCATGTTCATATGGAACAACCTGAGCAAGTTGTAACACGAATAAACGCGTTTATTCATCAACAAGAATTTAAAGAAGAGTAGCTAATTTCGATTAAGATCGTTAAGCGTGTTTTCTATCTATTCGACTATAATAAGTTGTCTCATTATCCAGTTAATTTAAACAAGTGTTTAAATTAACTGGATCGACCAGTGAAAATTTGTTAAAAAGTATCATTAATAAAGAATAAGAATTTAAAGAGGAAAGGTACTGTGGGAAAAATTTGGCTTGAGAAGAGTTATCCACCCGGCGTTCCATTTGAAATTGATCCTGATAAATACGCTTCAATTGTCGATATGTTCCATAAATATACTGAGGTTTATGCTCAGCGTACTGCCTTTATTAATATGGGCGCAGAAATAAGTTACTGTGAACTTGCCGAGCAGGCTACAGCTTTTGCTGCGTATTTGCAGCAAGACTTAGGTTTAGTCAAGGGCGATAAATTTGCCATTATGGTGCCTAACTGCTTACAGTATCCAATTGCACTTTTTGGTGCTTTGTTAGCCGGTTTAACTGTCGTTAATGTTAATCCGTTATACACAGCAAGAGAATTAGAGCATCAATTAAATGATTCGAATACTAAAGCAATTTTAATTATTGAAAACTTTGCGAGTATTTTAGAAAAAGTAATTGATAAGACCGCTGTTGAAAAAGTTATTTTAACGTCACTGGGCGACCGCCTAGGCACAGTTAAAGGTGCGATTGTTAATGGTGTCGTTAAATACATTAAAAAAATGGTACCAGCCTTCAACCTTTCAAATATTGTACGTTTTAATAAGGTACTTGCTCAAGGTTCAAAACATCAATTTACAGCGGTAAAACTTAAAGGTGAGGATTTAGCCTTTTTACAATATACCGGTGGTACAACAGGTGTTTCTAAAGGTGCCATGCTTACACACCGCAATATGGTTGCTAACTTAGAGCAAGCCAAAGCGGCGATTGCACCACAACTTGAAGAAGGAAAAGAACTAGTTGTTACAGCGTTACCGCTTTATCATATTTTTGCTTTAACGGCGAATTGCTTGACCTTTATCACGTTAGGTGGCACAAATTTATTGATCACTAACCCGCGTGATATGCCGGGTTTTGTCAAAGAGTTAGCGAAATACGACTTTACCGCTATAACGGGTGTAAATACGCTATTTAATGGTTTATTAAACACTCCTGGCTTTAGTGAGTTAGATTTTTCTAAGTTAAAATTATCACTAGGTGGTGGCATGGCTGTTCAGCGTCCCGTTGCTGAAAAGTGGGAAAGTGTTACAAAAACTCGCCTACTTGAAGGTTATGGTTTGACTGAATGTGCGCCATTAGTCACCTTGTGTCCTTATAATCAAAAGCATTACAGTGGCACTATTGGTTTACCAGCTTCTTCAACCGATATTAGAATTGTGTTAGAAGATGGCAGCGATGCAAAGATTGGTGAAGCGGGTGAAATGTGGGTTAAAGGCCCACAAGTAATGAAAGGCTATTACAACCGACAAGAAGCAACGGATGAAATTCTAAAAGACGGTTGGCTAGCAACAGGTGATATTGCTTGTATGGACGAAAATGGATTTTTCAAAATTGTAGACCGCAAAAAAGATATGATCATTGTTTCTGGCTTTAATGTCTTCCCGAACGAAATTGAAGAAGTTTTAGCGAGTCATGCTGGGGTGTTAGAAGCTGCTGCAGTAGGCATTCCTCATGAAGCAAGTGGTGAAGTGGTTAAAGTGTTTGTCGTGCGCAAAGATCCTAATTTAACTGAAGCTGACTTGATTAAACATTGTCGTGAAAATTTAACCAATTATAAAGTGCCAAAATTGGTAGAGTTTCGTGATGAGTTGCCAAAAACTAATGTCGGTAAAATTTTACGACGTGAATTGCGTTAATACTGCTTTCGCTATTTAACTTTACTGCAAAAAGTTACACAAAAAAGGCCAACATTAGTTGGCCTTTTTTGTGTTTAGAGCTTGCTCAGATAACCTGACTTCCAAGGCACTAGTCAATCCTATGCGTTAATGAATGGTCAGTTTTTTCTGATAAGACTACTGAATTGATATATCAGCAAATAACTATTGTGCGTTTAGTCGTTGGCTGTTAATTGCTTTACTGTCATCGGCCATAAGATATACATACAGTGGCATAATATCTTCTGGAGATGCAATAGTCGTTTTATCTTCAGCAGGGTATGCAACCGAACGCATATTAGTATTTGTAGCACCAGGGTTAATTACGTTAGTTCTCAGTGCACTATTTTCATACTCATCAGCAATAACTTGCATCATGCCTTCAGTCGCAAATTTAGAAATACTGTATGCGCCCCAATAAGCTTTACCTTTGTTACCTACACCTGAAGAAGTAAAAACTAGTGATGAACTTTGAGCTTTAAGCATTACAGGTATCAATGCTTGTGATAATAAAAATTGCGCATTGATGTTAACTTGCATTACGTCTTGCCAAGTTTGATGATGTATTTGGTTAAACGGTGTTAACTCGCCTAATATTGAGGCATTAAGTAATGCGCCATCTAATTGGCCAAATTGACTTTCAATTGTTGAAGCTAAATCAATATAGTTCTGTTTCGTTGCACCTTTTAGATCCAACGGTACTATAGCGGGTTCAGGGTAACCTTTAGCGAGAATGTCATCATAAACGGCTTCAAGTTTTGCAACGGTTTTACCTAATAAAATTACTGTGGCGCCTAACTCTGCATAAGTTAATGCGGCTTGGCGACCTATACCAGCACCTGCACCAGTAATTAAAATGGTTTTGTTCGCTAAAATTTGTGGTGTTATTGCGTATTCAAACATATGATTAATTGCTAAAAAAATTTGTTAATAATTCTACTACTTTCATTAGTAGGCTGACGAGTTTTTTTCGATAGAATTCACCATTTACAGCATAAAACTGTTAATAAATAAAAAAATCACTAGCACTTGATCTATTCTTGAGTTAAGTTTGACTGGTCGAACAAGTTGAAGTTAATGCTAGGATAAGTATAAAAATCAACAATAATGAAGAATAATAAATATATGCTCTGAAAATTTCTTAGCTTATAAAAATAAAGACTAGAACGTGGGGAGATAAAATGAAAAAGCTAGTACTCAGTCTCGCAATAGCCAGCACATTAGGTTTAAGTGCTTGTGGAGACGAAACAATACAAGATGTCGAAAATGAAGTTGCTGAAAATGGCTCAGCCGTAACAGCGACAGCACGTGTTAAATTTGATCCCGCAGCAGGCGCTGCAGGGCTTTCTATTCCAAATGATTTGATTTTCTCTGGCACGCTTGATGGCACTTTAGAAATACCGGTTGATGATCCAACTGATGGTTCTGATCCTTTTGTTGCTATTAGTGCTCTTGATGGCTGGTCTATCTCTCAACCTTTTTCACTGGGTATTGAGTTTCCTGCAGGCACTTCTTTAGAAGCCAGCAGCGCTTCAGAACCAGCTTCGGTTAGAATTTTTGAAGCTATTATGGGCGGCGATGCTAATGACAGCGATTGTACCGCGGTTACACGTGGGCTAGCTTGTAAAATTGTAGCTGAACTAACCTTTGGCGTAGATTTTGTTACAAGAGGCTCAGCGACTGGCGTATCTGTTATTCCAACACAACCTCTAAAAGCTGAAACTACCTACATTATGATGATGTCAAATAATCTTCGTGATAATAACGGTAAAGCTATCGCAGGTTCTAGTACCTATGAATTAGCACGACAAGATATCAACACATTGCCTTTAGGTAATGAGTCACAATTAGGTCTACAAGCCGCAATCAATAGTTACGAAGCTGCGCTTGTTTCTGCAGGCGTAGATAGCAACACTATTATTTATAGTGCAGCGATGACGACACAGTCAACAACTCGAGTTTTGAGTACGGTTAAGTCGTTAATGGCAGCTGGCGTACCGCAAATGGTGGCGAATGCACAAGCGGGTAATCCTGCGGTTGCTGTTACGGATACCGGCATTTCAGTTGCTACAGTATTGACTGGTTTTATTCCAGCAGAATTAGTGCCGCTATATTCAGCAGCTAATTATATTCGCGGTTCTATTACATTACCTTACTATTCAGGCATACCTTCGGCTGAAAACCCGCTTGCACCGGTTAATGATTGGTGGCGTGCGCGCTGTGATTCAGGCGCAACACTTGCCGGTTTAGCAGCTGCTAACCCTGCGGCAATTCCAGCTGGTCCGTTAGATGCTAATGATGGCTTTTGTATGAATTTTGGCTTACGCGATTTAAGTTCAGTTATGGCGATTGATACCGAACGTAACTTAACTAAGTTTAATCCAATTCCAGCTACAAGTGCGATGTTACCTATTGATGTACAAATGACCACGCCAGATTTAGCTTGGGCTAACCCGGTACGTGCAAATATGGGATTACCAGCCTTAGAAGAACCTGAAAATGGCTGGCCTGTAGCTATTTTAGTACATGGTATTACATCAACTAAAGAGCAAATGTTACCAATTACCGGTATTTTATCCGTATTTGGTATCGCTACTATTGCGATAGATCAACCCTTACATGGTAGCCGTGGTTTTGACTTAAACGGTGATTCTGTTGATGATATTAACACCAGTACCGTATCAACCTTACATTATGTGAACTTAGGTAGCATGCTAACTATGCGTGATAATACGCGTCAAAGTACTGCTGACTTATTAGGTTTACGTTTAGGTATGAACTTCCTAGGTGGTGTTCATGTTGAAGGAAATCCGGTTAAAATAGATAGCTCTAAAGTTCACCTTTTAGGTCACTCATTAGGTGGCATATATGGTATGAATACAGTTGGTTTAGCGAATACTGAGTTAAGCCCACAAGTAGACGGCTTATTTAACATTGCTAGCACATCTTTAGCTATGCCTGGTTTAATGTTAGCTAATTTTGGTATTGATTCACCGGCATTTGAAGGTTTAGCTAAATCTAACCTTACCTTGCAGTTATCGCCTGATTTTAAAGCAGCGGTTGACGCAACTTTACCTGCTGGGTATACCCAAACGGAATTGAGTGACTTCTACTTTGCTTTTTACGATGCCTTAACAGTTGAACAAAAAGCAACATTAGATGCTGGTTTTGCGCAGTTTACATTTGCTGCACAAACGGTGACTGACTCAGGCGACCCAATTGCTTATGTGCAAACACTAGCCGCTACTCAAACCCCGACACATTTAATTGAAGTAGTGGGCAATGGTGCTGATAACCTTCCAGACCAAACAGTGACTAATACGGCACCATTTACGCCAATGGGCGGTACTGAACCTGCGATTGCTTTCCTAGGCTTACCAAGTGTTAGCGAAACAACACAAGGTTCTGGTGCGGTAAGGTTTGTTAGTGGTCATCATAGTTCAATATTGAACCCACTTCCTGATGCAGCAGGTGCTTCGCCTGACGCTGAATTAAGTGCTCGAGCTACGCAAGAAATGCAAACGCAAGTTGCGACATTCTTTGCAAGCATGGGACAACTAATTACAGTTACAGACGCTGCAGTTGTAAAACAAGACTAAGTTTACCTTAAGTCAAAAAAAGCCCTCATTAGAGGGCTTTTTTATTGGTGCTTATTTACAAGGTTAACTTTATTGAATAATTTGAGCATAGACCTTTATTTATAAACTAATTACCCCATATTGTTAGATAGAATAATTTTAAAATTAATACATAACAGCAAGGTTATTAAACGTTAGCTTGTTGGTTAGGAGAGAAGCATTGGAATTTTTGTATGAATACGGTTTGTTTTTAGCGAAAGCTATCACCTTCGTTATAGCAGTCATTGCTATCATTATTGCTATAGCATCATCAGCAATGAAACAGGGTGGTAAAAAAGGTGAATTAGAAATTATTGATTTGTCAGAGCAATATAGTGAAGTTGAAGAAGATATTATTCATCACTTATTATCGAAAGATGAGTTAAAAGAAAAAGAAAAGAAAGATAAAAAAGCTGATAAAGAAAAAGCAAAAATTGACAAAAAAGCAAGTAAAGACGAAAGTGAAGAAAAAACACTTACCCCACGCTTATTCGTTGTAGATTTTAATGGCAGCATTGACGCGAAGGAAGTTGGCTCTTTACGTGAAGAAATTAGCGCAATATTAACGGTTGCTCAACCAAGTGATGAAGTATTCGTACGTTTAGAAAGTGGCGGCGGTATGGTACATGGCTACGGTTTAGCTGCTTCGCAACTTGATCGTGTGCGCCAAAAAAATATTCCATTAACGGCCTCTGTTGATAAGGTTGCTGCAAGTGGCGGCTATATGATGGCTTGTGTCGCTAATAAAATAGTATCAGCACCTTTTGCTATTATTGGTTCAATTGGCGTTATAGCTCAAGTACCAAATTTTCATAAACTGCTAAAGAAAAATGATGTCGATTTTGAACAATTTACTGCTGGTGAGTTTAAACGCACGGTAACAATGTTTGGTGAAAATACTGATAAAGGTCGCGAAAAATTTGTTGAGGAGCTTGAGGAAACTCACGTGCTTTTTAAGGATTTTGTTAGTGAACACCGTCCAAGTCTTGATATTGCTAAAGTGGCAACGGGTGAACATTGGTTTGGTACGCAAGCTAAAGAGTTAGGTCTTATTGACGAACTACAAACCAGTGACGACTACCTGCAAGCGCGTTGTAAGTCTCATAAAATCGTTCAAATTAAGTATGCGACTAAAAAAGGCCTTGCTGAAAAGTTTTCAAAAGCAGCATCTTTATCATTTGATGCCATTATCAGCAAAGTTTGGCAAAATAACCGTGTATTCCCTGGTTAATTGTTGTCGTAGGCTAAAAATAAATGCCGTGGCATATGCATAATGAATAACAGCTTTTGGCAGAAATGTTGGGAGCGCAACCTGTTGGGTTTTCATCAGCATGATGTGCACCCATTTTTGGCTGAATACTTCGATAAAAGACTCTTGGCTACTGATAGGCATGTGTTTGTACCTTTATGTGGTAAAACGCTTGATATGGCCTATTTAGCCAAGCTTATGCAAGTGACAGGCAATGAGTTAAGTGACATAGCTTGTCGAGACTTTTTTATAGGAAATAATATTGCCTATCAAAAGCATAACGTAGGTGAATTCGAAAAGTATACATGTCAGCAACTTACCTTGTTGCAAGGTGACTTCTTTAAGCTCTCGGCCAACGCCATTGATCGCATAGATTGGATATATGATCGTGCGGCACTAATTGCATTGCCAACAACTATGCAGCAGCAATATGTAAATCATTTAAAAACTTTCTTTTCGTCGCAGACTCGTTTGTTTTTAGTGACCGTTGAGTTTCCAATAGAGCAACTGATTGGGCCACCATTTGCTATAACCGAAACTGATGTGAAAAGCTTATTCTCGGGCTTTAAGATTGAATGCATAGCCACTCATGAGATAAAAGATAAACAATTTGCTCAACGTAAACTTGATGTAGATTACTTGCTAGAAAAGCTTTATATCATCTCAATCGATGACGCGAACGGGCAATAGGTTATTAAGACAATAGATAAAGAATTTAGATCGTGAGATTAGTAAGGCAGCAAAAAAAATAGCCAATAAAAAAGGTGCCATCGAGCACCTTTTTTAATGAACAAAAACCAACTTATTCAGCAAGTGGAATACTTTTACTGATGGTCTGTCCGTTTATGTTAATTTTAACTTCGTTCATTGCGACTTGAGCACGAGCCGTTTTTTCGATAGGGTTAAATGCTATCGTATTTAACTTAATAGACTCTTCTAAATGTAATTTGGTTGTTGCCATAAGTTCAATGGCGTTAATAGATTGAGCTTCTACTAATTGTGTAGCTTGGCTGCTGTTTGCCATTAAAGCAAACATAGCAATGGTTGATAATTTAATAATGTTTTTCATAAGTCACCTGTAATAAAACGTCAATAGTATTTATAGATGTTTTTGGGACTCTTTCTTTTCAATTGCAAACAAGGGTTGGGAGCCTGTTTGATTATAGCCGATTATGTCGGGGTAAAGATGAAGTCCTTCATCTATTGAGGCTATAATACGGTAATGCTGGTAAATGTTAAACTGACTAATTATAATGACATTCATTAGAAAAACTAATCCGAAATGGTTATGCAAATTATTTGATAAAATATGCATGACATGACTCGTTACTTATACAATTCAATAGGTGTATCTTGGCAAATAGACTCCCTCCACTTAACGCTATCAGGGCTTTTGAAGCTTCTGCGCGACAATTGAGTTTTACCAAGGCTGCTGAAGAATTATTCGTCACTCAAGCGGCTATCAGTCATCAAATAAAAGCGTTGGAAGATAATTTAGGTATAAAATTATTTATGCGTAAAAATAGGTCATTGTTGCTGACTGAGGAAGGGCAGTCTTATTATCTCGATATTAAAGATGTTTTTAATGCCTTGCATGATGCAACCGAAAGGCTATTAGCCCGTGGCGAGAAAGGTGCCATTACCGTTAGCTTGCAACCTAGCTTTGCAATACAGTGGCTGGTACCTAGGCTAAATACATTTAACTTATTACATCCTGATATAGATGTGCGAATTAAAGCAGTTGATCAACCTGAGAACTCATTGACTGAGGATGTTGATTTAGCCATATATTATGGCCGGGGACGCTGGAAAGGTATTCATGCTGAGCAACTACATACGGAATATTTGATCCCCGTTTGTTCACCATTGTTACTTGAAGGTAAAAAACCGTTAAATTGTATTGAAGACTTGGCAAATCACACGCTATTACATGATACTTCTAGAAGAGATTGGAAAAGATGGTTTAAGCATGTTGATGTAAAAGGGGGGAATGTGAACCACGGCCCAATATTCAGTCATTCGGCTATGGTTTTACAGGCTGCAATTCACGCACAAGGTGTTGCCCTAGCGCACAGTGTATTAGCTAAACCTGACATTGATAACGGTCGGTTAGTTTGTCCATTTAAAGAAGTACTAGTCAGTAAGAACTCATATTATATCGTCTGCAGAGAACAACAATTAGAATTAGGTAAAATAACGGCATTTCGTGAATGGGTCTTGCAAACGGTGGCTGATGAACAAACAATACTTGATGAAGGACAATTGTTATGAGCCATAATAAAACGATTGATAATCACGAAATAAACGCAGTTACTCCAGTAAATATTAGTCATGAACTATGCGAGGTTAAAAACGCGAAAGCTTTGGTGATTTTTGCTCACGGTGCGGGTGCAGATATGCATCATCATTATATCGAAGATCTCGTAGAAGAAATGCATTCACAGCAACTGAGTGTTTTACGTTTTAATTTCCCCTATATGGATAAGCGAAAACTCGATGGCAAAAGACGCCCGCCAGATAGAATGCCAAAACTTGTCGACTGCTATAAGTCGATAATCGCTAATTTTAAAACAGATTTACCGATAATTATTGCTGGAAAATCGATGGGAGGCAGAGTAGCGGCAACTTTGGCTGGTGATAAGCCATTAATGGACGCGCATAATATTAAAGGGGTTATTTGTTTAGGTTACCCATTTCATCCGGTAAAAAAACCAGAAAAATTACGTTTAGCACCCCTGCAAGAAACACAATTGCCCGTACTTATATTGCAGGGAGAAAGAGACGCTTTGGGTAGCGAAATAGAAATTAATGATTATGAAATTTCTTCACGTTGCCAATTACATTTCTTTAATGATGGCGACCATGATTTAAAGCCGCGGGTTAAATCTGGTCAAACTTTAGCACAACACAAACGTGCTGCGGTTTTTGGAATGAGGAGTTTTATCGATGAAATTAATAATGACTGCTAAACTACTGATGATATTTGTTGGTATCAGTGGTTGTTTTTCTGTATTATTCGGCGCTTGGTTAGCCCATGGTGGACAATCGCTACCTTTGGCGTCACAAGAACGACTAATGACAGCATTAACGTATCAGTTTTTTCATACGTTGGCGCTTATGCTAACCATTATCTTATACAAGCTTCATTCAAAGGCTATATTATTGAGCGCAGGGATATTATTTGCACTCGGTATCGTTTTTTTCAGTGGTAGTTTGTATATCAAAACTATATTCGATGTTTTGAGTATTGGAAAGCTGGCGCCATCAGGCGGCCTGTCATTTGCACTTGCATGGCTATTGGTCGGATTTGCAGGTACTAAAATGTTTGATCAAAAGTTAGGTAAATAATCAATATGACTGCAATAGTGCTTTATTGTCGCCCCGGATTTGAAAAAGAATGTGGCGCAGAAATTCAAGAAAAAGCTTCATGGAATGAAGTATACGGCTATCTAGAGTTAACTAAAAATCAGGGCGTGGTTTATTTTCATCTAAATAATCCAGAAGAGGGTGAAGCCCTAATGGAGAAGATTCCATTACGCCGACTTATATTTGCTCGTCAGTGGTTCGTTACTGTTACCGAAAAAATTGAATTGCCTGATTACAACCGCGTTGAAGCGATTGTAGAAGCATTAGGTAAAGAGTGGCAATATGCAGACTTGCGTATGGAAACACCTGATACTAATGATGGTAAAGAGTTATCAAAATTTTGTCGAAAATTGGCTGTTCCGTTACGACAAGCATTGAGAAAAGAAGCAATATTGACCGAAAAAGGCAATAAAGATGGCGCAGTTTTACATGCGTTATTTTTGTCAGGAAAAGAGGTCATATTTGGTTTTTCTCTTGCACGAAATACTTCACCACATGTTATGGGTATTCCGCGTTTAAAATTTCCTAATGCTGCACCGAGTCGCTCAACACTGAAACTAGACGAAGCTTTTTTGTATTTCATTCCCAAAGAAGAGTGGGATATACGTTTAACTTCAGGCATGAATGCCGTTGATTTGGGTGCTGCACCTGGTGGTTGGACTTATCAATTGGTGCGTCGCGGCATGATGGTAACATCAATCGACAATGGCCCGATGGCAGAGTCTTTAATGCAAACGGGTCAAGTAAAGCATCGCACTATGGATGGCTTTAAATATGTACCGCAAAAGAAAAACGTTTACTGGTTAGTTTGTGACATGATTGAGAAGCCTCAACGTGTGGCAAAATTGATGAGCGAGTGGTTATTAAAAGGTCAATGCCAAGAAGCTATTTTTAACTTAAAACTACCTATGAAAGGTCGATACCAACAAGTTAATGATGATTTGCAAACCATGAAAGATGCGTTTTCTCATTACAATGTTAAATATGAACTGTTTGCTAAACATTTATATTATGATCGTGAAGAAGTCACTGTTCACGCTAGGTTACTTTCTCCTCCACCAACAGAGTTGTAAGTTAGACTGTTGTAAAAAAAATTGTAAACGCCCGACATGACTACTAACGCAAGTTAATATAACGAGTAATAATGTCGGGCGCTTTTCTATTTTAATTATCAATCTTTCAATAACAAACCAGTACAAGTGGTGTTAATTAATTTTTAATCGCCGAGACAATGGTTGGTTTGTCATAACAAAAAGTAATGTGAAGAACATAAGTACTAATGGTGTCGGTTCACTCACCACTACGGCATTATTTTCAGCTTGTAGCACAACATTTTGAAACGCAATAACCTCGCTATCACTGTTAACTTTAGCTTTTAACTCAATAGTTAATAAATTCCCAGTGGTTAAATTAGGTGAAGCGAATGTGGTAAATTTATTGCCTAATAATGTTGAGTTTACAGTCATGGGGTCGAAAAGTGTGACTGAACTGCCATCGGCTAAATCGTACTGCTGAAGAGTACTATCATTAGTTATTCCCTGAAACAGTCGAGTAAATGGTTTGTTGTCTACACTATAGCGCCATTCGAACCAATCACTACTCTCAAAGTCACCCATTGCAGCCATATCGGCTAAAAATGTAATGGCTGACAAATTGGCAATATTTATTTGCCAAGTCGCTACAGCGTCACTGCTTGTGTTGTCTTGGTTAACAGTATCAACAATACCAAAGAATGCGTCTTTATTGCTTTTAGTTACTATACCTAAGCTATCTTTAGTCACTGCTGTGCCTTTATCTAATAAATTTCTAGGTATATTGAAGGTCTGATCTTGTTGATATATTTGAAATCCATCCTTACTACTGCTAAAAGCATTGGTGAACTGATTGCTATAACTGATATTTGTTGAAGCATTGGGTGCTAATAGGTCGTAACTTATTAATGATGCTTGGCTATTACTTACCATGAAAAAAATGGAGAGTAAGGTAATAACTTTTAAACTTTTTGGTTTCATAACAAAATCCTTTTGTTCTGATTTGTTTGTTTTATTAGCCCTTAAGAAGTTCGCTTTATACGAAAAATGAGTATTTAACTGCATTACTATAACTACTTTCATCCTTGGAGCAGTTCAGTGTTAAGTTTATATAGCGCTAATATAGGAAGTAGCCTATAAAACTTAACAAAGTATAGTGAGGGTTTTAATAAATGCTAATTAGTTACATTTTAAAGATTACGTGATGGGAGCTTTGCTGATAAACGCCGTTCTAAATATTTGGTGATCTTAGCTGTTAGCCAAGTTGAATAACCAATACCATATTATCTGAAATAAGCAGCACATAAAAAAACCAAGTCGTAGACTTGGTTTTTTAGAATGATTATATAGAGTTAACTAAGTGGATTATCGGGTTTATAAACGCTCTAATACCGACTGAGTGAAGTCTGAAGTACCATGTGTACCGCCAAGATCACGTGTTGTACGATCACCAGACTCTATTACTTCTGTTATTGCACGACGAATATTGTTAGCTTTTTCTGCCATACCTAAATACTCTAACATTTGAATGGCGGCTAAAATAACTGAAGTTGGATTCGCTAAATTTTTACCTGCAATATCAGGCGCACTACCATGTACTGCTTCAAATATTGCACAACTCTTACCAATGTTAGCGCCAGGTGCCATACCAAGACCACCGACTAACCCAGCACATAAGTCTGATAATATATCACCAAATAAATTGGTAGTAACAATAACATCAAACTGTTCAGGGTTCATTACCAACTGCATACAACAGTTATCTACAATCATTTCTGTTGATTCTATTTGCGGATAACGAGTGGCTACTTCACGGGCAACTTTTAGAAATAAACCTGAAGTAGATTTTAATATATTTGCTTTATGTACAGCCGTTACTTTTTTACGACCTTCTTTAATCGCGGTTTCGTAAGCAAAAGTTACTATACGCTCAGCACCTTCTCGAGTAACAAGGCTTCTTGCTTCTGCATAGTTTCCGTCTTCTGAAAGCGTTTGACCTAAACCTGAATACATACCTTCGGTATTTTCACGAATAGTAATGATATCAATATCTTCATAACGCGCTTTAGTACCTTTAAATGATAATACCGGGCGAACATTAGCATAAAGTTGAAAATGCTTACGTAATGTCACGTTAATCGAGGTAAAACCATCACCGACCGGTGTAGTTAATGGGCCTTTTAGAGCTATCTTGTTTTTTTCGATCAGTGCTAATGTAGATTCAGGTACTAAATCACCATGATTCTCTAATGCTGTTAGGCCAGCATCTGCATACTCATATTCAAAATCACAGCCGGCTTTATCAAGTATCTTGATCGTTGCGTCTATAATATCTGGACCTATACCGTCACCAGGGATTACTGTTATGGTTTGTTTTGCCATTGTTAAACTACCTTTTGAATATTACTGTTTTAAAGTTGTGAGAAGAGCGCGCTAATGGTAAATATAAAGCAATTTTAATAGGCATATTGATGCCGCGCTGATTATGTTGATTCAATTAAATTGAGTGAGTCATTATAGCAACTAATCCGAGCAGTTAGTAAGTTTTAGCGTTAAACTTTAGTCTACAATCATACTTTCTTAATTTGGACTGAATTTAAACGAAATAGACCTAACAATCGCATAACGATCAACATTAATACTCGATAATAAATATATTGAAAATAAGCTACTCATTTAAGTGCTAAAGCTTAAATAACTGTTCGTTAATGATATTTAAAGAGTTTTGAATTGTTCATACGCCGTGTTACCAATAGCGGTAAGAACGCCATTAGTAAATAACAAAGCGGTGCATTCATCTTGCGTTGTGATGCCGTCAGATTTTACATGTTGAGTTCGGTAAAAGCTGACTTGATAGCTTGTTTCATCAACTAATTTTGCTTCTGTAATATCAGGACTACCTAATTGCTCTATAGCACTGTTGAAATTGAAGTTTTTTAATTCAAGCTTAGCTATAAACTGTCTGTTATATGCTTCTCTATCTTCCCATTGCATTTGTGCTGGGCTGTCATCGTAAAAATTAACCACGAGTGCTACAAATATACCGTATGCTATTAATGCAATTAAGATCCGAGCAATAACTTTTTTATTCACTTAAATTCCTTGAACCTACTTCAACGAGGCTTTGATATTTTTTTGTCATTTGAGTATATAAACTTAACTCAACATAAATATATTGGCTTATAAATCACTATATTTATGTTTGAAATTAGAGATTGGCAATCAAAAATCACCTAGTTTTTTCAACATGACTTTTGTTGAAAACTCAATACACATTGATAGGTTTTGATGTTACCAGATTGTTAACTACTGGCAAGTGCATTTTCACAAGGAAGTCTGATATCTTTTAAATTAAAGCCTAATGGTATATCTATTTTTAATGTTAATAGCCGGCGACTTAGTGATATTTGTTCATTATGCTGCGATAGCTTTTCGCTGATGCTGTTCTTTAAGTCTGTAGCATTGAGAATACTTTTAATGGAGCCATATTGGTTTAATAGTTGAGACGCTGTTACTTGCCCAATACCCGCAACTCCCGGTATTTTGTTGGTGTTATCGCCTGTTAAAGTCCATAAGTCCATTAATTTATCTGGTTTTACGCTAAATTTATTTAGCACATATTCTTCATCTAAATAGCGACGATTAAAGTAATCGTATACCCGTATATTAGGATTTAATAACGATAAAAAACACTTATCAGTAGATACTACCGTTACATTTTGACCGCGTAACGCGACTTTGATGGCTAAAGTTGCAATTAAATCGTCTGCCTCATCAGTTTCTGACACTAAAGAGTCGACGGAGTGGATCATAAAGCGGTCTTGAATATCAGCTAATTTATTGGCCAAATGCTCAGGCATTTTCTTACGGCCCTTTTTATAGTCTGGATAAACATCATATCGCCAGCATGGTGTTTGAGAATCAAAAACAGCAAGTGCGTGAGTCGGTTGTAACTGTTCTAGTATTTTTTCTAAAGCTAGTTCGCATGCTTTCTCGGTATTAAATAAAACTTGTTGTTTGGTATTCTCTGCTAATTCATTATTTAATAAGAATGGTCGCTCTTGCACAGCATAAATTCTTCTGATCAAGTTCAGCGCATCTATTAATACCAAATTTACAGTCATCAATTAGCCTTCAATAACGGTATAACAAGGTATATATTCACTGCCAGGCAATTTCATTCTTTGTTGTTTTACGAAAGATTTTAACAGTGTATCCATTAAGGCCATTATTTTACTGTCACCACTAATTTCAAAAGGACCTTTTTCACGTATTGCCTTAATACCACTTGCTTTAACATTACCCGCGACGATACCCGAAAATGCTCGGCGCAAATGAGCCGCTAATGACGCGATATTTTGTTCGTAATGTAAATTTAATGCAGCCATATTCTCGTGGCTTGGCTCAAAAGGTTGCTGAAATTCAGCTTCGATAACTAATGACCAATTAAAATGGTAAGAATCACCCGTAAGTTTTCGATGTGCGACAACATCTTCGGTGGTGGCTTTTAATGTTTTTGCGACCTGTTCAGGATCGTCAATAATAATTTCATAAAGTGCCTGAGCCGACTCACCAAGAGTAGCACCAATAAAGGTGTCAAGTTGTTGAAAGTACTCAGCACTTTCAATTGGCCCAGTTAAAATAATAGGTAACTTTTGAGATTGATTTTTTGGGTGCAGCATAATACCTAATATATACAGTAATTCTTCTGCTGTTCCTGCGCCACCAGGGAAAATGATAATGCCATGTGACATACGTACAAAGGCCTCAAGGCGTTTTTCAATATCAGGCATAATAACCAATTCATTAACTATTGGGTTTGGTGGCTCTGCTGCAATTATGCTAGGTTCAGTTAAGCCTAAATAACGCCCAGTAGTGTTTCGTTGTTTTGCATGGCCAAACGTAGCACCTTTCATTGGACCTTTCATTGCGCCCGGTCCACAACCTGTACAAATATTAAAACCACGCAAGCCAAGATGGTAGCCAACTTTTTTGGTGTATTTGTACTCAATACTATTAATTGAATGACCACCCCAGCAGGTGATCAAGTTAGGTGAACTGTCAGGTATGATCGCATTTGCATTGCGTAACATATCGAAAGTCATATTGGTTGCGCTATCGGTAGCCTTAGTATTAGCTGTGTAACAATCGCCAATAAATAAAATGTCTCGTAATACGGCTGAAAGGTGTTCTTGAATACCTTTAATAATTACGCCATCAACAAAGGCATGCTCAGGCGGGTGATCTAACGCTAATTTAACACCACGCTCACGGCGTAAAACTTGAATTTGAAAATCTTGAAATTGTTGATATATATCTTCTGCATTGTCGGTATGACTACCCGCATTTAGGACTGCCAGAGAACAATTACGAAATAGGTTATAGAGCTCACTTGTAGCTGACTGCTGTAAATGGTCAACTTCTGCTTGAGACAGTAAGTTCATTTTACCTACGGGATTAACTTGAGTGTGCATAATTCTACTTCCTCGTTTTTTTACCCGTAAACTACTTTGTTTTTACCTTCATGTTTTGCTCGGTATAGTGCGGTATCTGCACGTTCAAAAGCAGAATGAACAATATCATCTCTTTGAACTAAAGTTACACCGATAGATAGCGTTATAGTGACGCGTGTGCCTTTAAAGGTAAATGGTAAGCTTGCTACTTTTTTACGTAACATATTAAGTCGATTCATTACCGTTATTTTATCAACATCTTTAAAAATTAAAACAAACTCTTCACCACCATAACGGCTAATAAAAACATCATTACCCATAACTTTTGTTAGGGTATCAGCAATAACCTGTAGGGTTTTATCACCCGCGGTATGGCCGAAAGTATCATTGATGCGCTTAAAGTCATCCAAGTCGATAACAGTAATGGCGAGATCAAATTGTTTGTGATGAAATCTAACCAGTTCTTTAGCAAAAAACTCATCAAACGATGCTCTATTAGCTAACTTGGTCAAGGCGTCTTGAAAGCTTTTGGCTTGAACTTCCTGTATGCGTTTTTCAAAAATTTTACTTTGTTGTTCTAGTTTTTCAACTTTTGCTGACATGCTGTTGAGTTTTTCATTCAACTCTATATTTTGGCTATTTTCTAATTCAGCTTTATTTTGCAGGGTTTTGGCAATTTGCTGAATTTTATCGTTAACATCGACTTTCATTTCAGTTAACGAACCTGCATCGTTAATGCCGATGCTGACTTCTTTTATCTTTTCAGTTAGCTCTAAATTAATTGCAGCATGTTGATCGTTTGATTCAGATGAAGTTGCAATGGTTGCTGTAACTGACATTTGAACAGATGTAAGTGTTTCGCTAATGGTAGATAAAAACACTTTAGCTCGACTACGCTCTTGTTCAAGATCTTCAATCATGAAATCAAAAACATTGAGACATTCAGTCATTAAGTTCTGGTTCGAAATTTGGCCGTGTAAGCTAGACTTAATTTTACTTATATCCGCTTTATGTTTTTTAGAGATGACTAAGGTATTTAAGATCGAACTAAATCTACCCAGTAATTCCTTTGGGGCCTTTTGTTGAATAGCTACTGTGTTACTTTCTGGTAAGGCTTCAACTTCAACATGATTAATTTTATCAAGTATGACAGGTTTACTGGTATTTGTTGTTTGAGATTTTTCTCCAGCCAGTTTAATTTGACTGTGTATTATACTCTCATAAAAAACGATAATTTCGCTCATTAATGGTATGTATTGAATTAATGACCCATGGCCTTCTTCTGCTTTAGTTATTAGGGTTTGAAGCTGACGACGGCTTTCTTTTGGAAAGTTTTTACTTTTTTGCAGGCCAGTACTGGAATTATTTAATTGTTCATGTATTTCAATTCTGTTTTTATCATTCTTTAGCGAGTACTGTCGAAGAAGTGTGGAAATCTTTTTTATATCTTTTTCAAGAGCTGTAAAACTTGTTGCTGTTTTTAGGGTAGATCTTAAATTTGCTAATTTGTTATCAAGCAATATATCTGTGCCTTTACAAGCTTGAGATAGTTTGCCAATAAAGCTAGTTAACAGGGATGATTGCGCACTAAATTCGTTTTCTAATAATGTGCGAGAGTTTATAGCGGATTTAAGTCGAGACCTTAAATCTTTAATAGTTTTATCTCCGACTGAGTTTTCAGTCATATAAATCTTCCCTAAAATGCAGCACAATGGAAAATTAGCACTGTTAATGCTAATTAAAATAGAGTCTTAACAACAAAAATAAAGCTATATTTTCAGTATATATTAATAATAAACATTCCAGTATAAAAAGCTAGTATTAGTGCATAACTAATGAATTTTAGTTCAAAAAACAAGCACTCTTGTTGGTTATTGTCTCAATGTTCTCAATGCAGGTGCTTTGTTTTGCGTTGTGGAGCGAAAAGGGTTTATGTCTAAACCACCTCTGCGTGTATATCGAGCAAATACTGTGAGGCTTTCTACTTGACAAAAATGCTGAATATCACAAAAAATACGTTCCACACATTGTTCATGAAACTCATTATGTTGTCGAAACGAAATCAAATACTTTAATAAAGTGGCATGACAAATTTTCTTGCCATTGTATTTTATATAAATACTGGCCCAGTCTGGTTGATTTGTAATTAAGCAATTTGACTTTAATAAATGACAAACCAAATACTCTTTTACATTCTCTCCATTGTCGTGACAGGCATTCTGTAATAGCTCAGGCGTTAATTGATATTGATCTATTTCAATATCAATATCATCAATACATACAGCGTTATCAACAGATAACTGCAGTGCAGGACAATTATTTACTGTAAAGAGTTTTACTTCAGCATTTGCGCCAGCGGTAGCGGATAGGTCTTTTACTAAAGCTGACTCGACAGATTGCCATGATGAAAACTTAGTCTGGTTAAAACTATTTAAATAAAGCTTAAATGACTTTGATTCAACAATGTTTGGGCTAGTACAAGGAAAGCTGAACTCAGCAACAGCAACAACTGGCTTACCTTTATCATTGAGCCAAGAAAGTTCGTAACCATACCAAACATCTTCACCTTTAAAAGGTATATTATCCATTGTTAAGCCCAAACTATCTCTATTTAGGCTTCTTGGCACTGCTTGCAGCAATGTTGGGTTATATTGGCTACAATACTCTGTTGCTTTTCCAAGGGTTAATTTACTGAGTGCTTTTGCGTTTGTATAAGTGCTCATTTTTGAGTATTTTCTTCTCTGGTTGTACAATATGAATAAAATTTTCTTTATTTTATAGGAATTAATCGTTAGATGAAAATATCAAATAATTCACTCAATGAACTGGTATGGAATTTTTCACAAGATTACTTACAAGCATATCAACACAGGTTTGAACATTTACCCATAACACATCAAGTTGAAGATTGGCCTTCACCTTGTGAGCAAGGTATTCATGAAGAAGAGTTTTCACTCTGGCATCCCATTAAACTTGAAGAAACATTAACCTTTAATAATGTTGAAGCAGCTTTAGAAGTCACGATTCATCATGATATTAAACAGTACTTTACCACTATGTACAGTGACAGTTTAGACGCTAGCTGTGCAGAAGGGGATTTGTCGCTTTTATTTGCTTGGAGCGCAGAAGACTTTGCTCGTTTACAAGAAAATATTATCGGCCATATTTTAATGAAAACGAAATTGAAACAAAAGCTAACGATCTTTTTTGCCACTACCGATGATGATAACCATATTATTTCACTAGACAATGATACAGGTGAAATTTGGGTGGAAAAAGTGGGCTGTGAACCACATAAAAAAATAGCAGATACGCTGGTTGAGTTTATCTCACAACTTGCGCCAAGGATCCCTCCAAAAGCTATCGAAGAGTAATAACCAATTATTTATTAATCCCATTTAATTTTTACGTACTAATTTAAAATTAATATGCATCTTTTAGATGTTTATATTTAATTAGCTAAGTTATCGGTTAGCGCTTTTACTTGCTGTTTTAATTCCGCAATTTCATCTTTTAGTGGTGCTAAGGCTTCTGCGATAAGCAAACTAAGCTCTTCGGAGCCTGGTTTTACTTCTGTTGATTTTTCAGATGAAGTGACCTGATGTGATGCTTTAATAAAGTCAGGCTCGTGATGCCAGTTCTTTAGAGCAGAAATAATTTTAGGCAAAGGAACCGCTTGACTCAAGTGGCCTTTAATTAATGCAACACTCGGTACTTTTCCTTCATTGGCAAGTTTGTTGGCGATGATTGAAATTTCATCAAATATAGTCATTAAGCTTAACTCAGGTGTTAAAGAGACAATATTTTAGCGAAAATTACCAATTAAGTCTTGCTTTGTTTTTGGTTTTTTTATTAATTTATAATTTAATCAATTGGTTACATAGTTGGTTTGGCAATTGCAATTAAGTTTTTATACTATTACTTTTGATGAGAGAAGAAAAAATGAAAAAATCGTTATTAGCACTAATTATAATCGCGCCATTAACTTTGAGTTTAACTGGCTGTGTTATAGCAGTTGGCGGCGAAGATGGGCATTCTATGTCAGGAAGTTTTGAAGATAAAGAGTTCGAAAATAGAAAGAAAATTGCTAACATTCAGTTAAATACTACATTTTCAGACGTTGCACGTGAGATGGGTGTAGCGGATTTTAACGAATCATATTTAGATGATGGCAAAGCCGTGAAAGTGGTTTATTACCGAACACAACGGTTACATAAAGATGGCTTAACAACAAAAGACGAATGTACAAAATTAGTCTTTGTAAATAATAGTTTGACGGCGATAGAGCAAGGGATTTAATTACAATTTAATTTACTGATTTATTACAAAGTTTAAATAGGAAAGGGCGATATCATTTATTGATATCGCCCTTTTTTAGGTAAAGATAATACTATCTATCAGTATTTTCTAAAGCATCGTTAGCATAAAAATTTATGACTTATGTTTTAGCTTTTTACGACGTTTCTTACCTAGTTTTCTCGTTTGCTTCTACTATGGTGTGAACTGTTATTATGACTTTTTTGTCTGTTATCGCTAGAACGCTTTCTCATGTTTTTTTCACTTTTTGAACTGCGTCTTTCGTGGTATGTATCTTTACTTGTAGTGTTCGGTTTAGCGTAATTATTTTCCGAACTTCTACTATGATTAACTGTTTGTTCACGTTGTTTTACGTGCACTTGTTTATCGACATTTCTTACTGTTTGGCGCTTATCTACATAGTATTTATTTGATGACTTAACAGGCTCAGAACTTCTTACCTTATTACTATGTTTAGTTTGAGATTTATTTTGCTGCCATTCCTTATTTTTATAGGGCTCATGCTTAGCCATAGATTGTTTTTTTACATGTGTTTTGTCAATTTTAACCGCACGATTCACCTGCAGCTTATGCCTAATATTATCGCTTTTATCACTTTTGTATTTACGCTTGTATTTAGAGTTAGCATGCTGAGTAATAGACTTGTTTTTATTACTAAAGTGCTTTTGCTCTGCTCTTAAATTTTTATGCTGCTGAACACTCGGAGTATGACTACGGTATTTTTTTTGTATATTTGAACTACGATAAGCCACACCTTTTCTATGGCGTGGATTGTGCTCCCAACGTTTTGCCTGATAACTTGTTGAGACTTTTTTCTTGCTATGACGTTTGTAATAGCGAGATTTGTGATGATTAACTACCACATGTCGGTTGTTCCAATGAACAGCACCAAAAAATAGTCCTACAGTAAGGTGAACAGGGTTATGCCAGTAATAAGGACCGTGATGCGATACATAGTGAACAGGGTGGTGCCAATACACCGGAGGGTAATGGCTCCAACGCCAATCGCCATAAACTAGCCTAGTATCGTAATATGGCACATAAATAATATCAGGTTGGCTTGATTCAATAATAATTGTTTTGGTTTCACGAACCACATTCACGTTATTCATGTTTTGAAGGTTGCCGGCTTGGTCGGCCTGTTGACGCAATGCTTGAACACTGGCCAGCACTTGTGCTTCATTTTGTAAAAAAGCATCGCCTAAATTGCGCATCCATCGTAAATCTTCACTTAATTTTTTAAGGATGTTTGCAAAAGGTAAAAGTGCTTTAACACTGGCGTCCCAATCTTGATTTTCAGCCGCGTCGGCGAGTTCTTCAGTGCTTAATTGAGTGTTTTTGTTTAACCAGCGTTCGGCGTCAACTACTTCAATAGGGTAAGTTGAAGCAATTAGAATATGGCTAAGCAACGCGTCTGGATATAATGCGATAGGAGCTAGCATTTGTTCAAGCTCAGCCTCAGTAAAACTGTTCACTTGTTCTGTATAAGACTGTTCAACATTTGCCATCACAGGGCTAGCTGTGTTATTCGCTATACTTGGCGCTGAAAATATCAGTGCACTTGATAGTGATATAATTAAATAATTCAGTGACTTGCTAAGTTGTACTTTTTGCATGTTACTTCTCCTAAACATCGTATGATGAAAATCCCCTTGAAAAAATAGCGTCTAGAGTGAGCTACAAGGTGACTTTTTAAGTTATGCATACAATATTACTCTGTGTAAACTGAACGATAGCTGAACAAATTGTAAAGTTAGTCATTAAACTCTTTATGATGGGAAATTCAGCGTAAATTTAGCGCCTTTAAGGTGCTCAGATGTTTCAATAAGCATAGTTCCTTGGTAACTTTTTACTAAGTCACGCACTATGGCTAAACCAATGCCGTGGCCATGTTGATAAGTATCTGCACGAGTTCCACGTTGTAATATACTTTCTCTAAGGGCGGGTTCTATGCCTTTACCGTCATCTTCAATAATAATAGTCATACTATCTTGGTGTTGACTAATATCAAGGTGGATCTCTTTATTTGCTGCTTTACAGGCGTTGTCTAGGATATTGCCGAGTATTTCTAAAAAATCGGCCTCATCACCTTTAAAGTTAGCATCAGGTGCAATAGTTACCGTAAAATTGAGTGACTTGTCTCGATATATTTTGGTTAAACTATTGAGCAGTTTTTGCACGATGGGAGCTACAGCAGTACCTAAGTACCATGAAGATTGTCCTGCACTTTGAGCTTTACGAAGTTGATACTCTATAATGGCATTAATAATATTGAGTTGCTCTTGTGTGAGTACCGATAACTCTTTTTGAGTTTGCATAACAGCTAACGGTGTTTTTAAGCTATGAGCAAGATCTGAAAGTGCGTTACGATAACGCTGACGTTGTTTTTGTTCCGCATTTAATAACAAATTTAATTGTTCTGTTACTTGAGTTAACTCGGTTGGGTAAACTTGCGAAAGTCGTTCTATTTTACCCTGCTCAACGTCACTTAATTCATTGGTTAAGTTTTCTAATGGCTTTAAAGTCCATATTGACCAAAGGTATTGAATGATCAAAAGTACCAACATTAAGCCTGCTAAACCTAGCAGAAGTTGTCGATGAAACTCTGCCATCATCAGTGTTAAATCATTTTGTTGTTTAATTATATGCAATGTCATGGGTAAAGGCTGAGCTTCACTGCCAAAACTTACACTTAAGCTATAGACAAAATGCTTATTGTTATCGATATCAGCTTCATAAAATAAACTTTCCCCTAGCGCAGGTTGTTTAAAGCTTGATGGTTGCCATGGTGAAAGTAATGACTGAGAACTCCATAACTTTTCTGTTAACTGTGGTTTGTTAGCCGTGGAATTTTGTTGCCATAATATTGAGTTGGAGCTGAGTACAGCATATAAGCCTGATTGGCTAACATTAAATTGGTTTTCTAATAATTGTTCAGGCATTACCAGGCGGTTATTATCGACTTCAATTATAGCTAAAATAGAGTATGAATAGGCAGAGAGTTCATTCTCTAAGCTAGCAACCATATGCTTTTCGTAGGCATTACTTATAATGAGCCCAACGATGGGCAATAAAATAAATATCATCAACAAGGCGCTAAATAACACTCTTGTTTTTAATGAATTAAATAACTTCTTTAGCGAATTAAACAACTATAAATTGCCTTTCTTTGATTTATTAAAGTGCTTATACACAAGAGAAAAAATTAAATTAAGTGAGATAAGTCTTTTAATAAGTAGCCTTGACCACGCAATGTTTCAATAAATTGATATTGATTGTCGGGATCGAGTTTTTTTCTCAATCGGCGAATAAACACTTCAATTACGTTTGAATCTAAATCAAAGTCTTGATCGTAAATATGTTCAGTTAATTGAGTTTTTGATTTAACTTCACCTAAATGATGCATTAGGTATTCAAATAGTTTGTATTCATAACTACTTAACGAGATAACTTTTTCATCAACGCTAACTTGCATACTAGAAGTGTTAATCGTAAAAGGGCCATTTTCAATTAACGGACTCGCTTGTCCTGTACTGCGACGAATTAAAGCATTTAATCGTGCTAATAATTCTTCAATATGAAACGGTTTAGTTAAATAGTCATCTGCGCCAGCATCTAACCCAGACACTTTATCTTGCCAACTACCGCGTGCAGTAAGTATTAATATAGGGTAGGTAAAACCTTGTTCACGTAACGATTTTACTACGCTAACGCCATCAAGTTTTGGTAAGCCTAAATCGATAATAGCGGCATCATAGGGAAACTCTTGACCCTGAAATAGCCCTGACTCGCCATCATCAGCGACATCAACGCTATAATTGGCCGAAATTAAATGCTCTTTTACATGAAGTTGTAAGTTTTCATCGTCTTCAATGAGTAATATTCTCATCAATTAATTCCCTGAAATACGGCCAGATTGGCCATCAACACTGACAGAAATTACATGGCCATTATCTTTTAGCAACTTCACTCGATAACTAGGATTTTTTTTAGAGCCACTATTGTTTACTTTCAAAACCTTACCACCGAATTTATTTTTAACTATACGTGCTGCTTGCTGAGCACTAATTGACTTGCCTTTATCTGGCTGACCATATCGAGTGTTTTCTATCTTTATATGATGAGGTACTCCATTAATCTTAGCCATGACTGGGAATGCTAATAGTGAAGCTATTATGCTTAGAATAAATAAGTTTGTTTTCATTTAAGTACCTTCTTAAAACTACTTTATCAGACAGTGTAAAATATTGAATGCTGTAATCCAAGTAAGTGTTATTTTAAAGTAGTTAAGCTGAATGCTCTATGAACATAAATACACTAATTATTGAAAATAATTAACTGTAGTTCCGTTTGATTTAGTGTTCAGCTTCGGTTCAGATTAACTTTGGTTAAATGACAGTCATACTATAAATAGAGGCTACTCTTATGTTTGATAAAATATTTAACACAATGCTTATAAAAACGTTAACGAAGACGTTAATTATTAATTTTACGGCGACATTATTACTGTTAAGCCCAATGTCTTTCGCAGAATCAGCAACTGAACTTGGACATACAAGTCAATCCTTTGGCGGGTTAACAAACAACTTAACGACAAAAGAGAAAAAACAACAAATCTCTCAAACTAACAGTACTATTAAACCAAGAAATTTAGCTTATAAAGGTATGAGCAGAACTGATGTAAATACGGCACGCCAACAGCAAATTAATTCAGTATCAATACTTTCAACAAAGTCTAATGTTGAAAGTAATTCGGCTTTTTATCACAGCTTTGCTATTTATAGTGGTTACAGCCAACTTATTGAAGACATTGATGAAGATGGATATTACCAGACATTTAGCGTGAGCTTCGATGCTGATATTTTATCACCCATAATGAATGAACAAGCTGTTGTTTATGCTGATCTATATTTAAGTGAAAATGGCGGTCCTTGGGTTTTATATTTCTCTACCGATGATTTTGTTATTACGGGTGATGAGACTGCTGATGAGTTTGAAGTTGTTACTCAGTTAGACTCTGGCTACATTCCAAATCACTATGACGTTTTAATAGACTTATATGAAGTGGGTTATAATGATGTTGTCGCAACATTTAGTTCAGATGATAGTAATGAGCTTTATGCCTTGCCTTTGGAAAGTAGTGACTATGATCTTGAGTACATAGAAGTTGAATACTACAGTGAGCATGGCGGTGGCAGTGCAGTGTTATTTTGTCTGATTATACTTTCATTATTCTACAGAAGAGTTTTTGTTAAGCAGTAAACTTGATAAACCTTGTAAGTGTGAATAGTAAAGAGGTTACTTTATTGTTCGCCTTATTGGGTTTCTGATTCAGCGATAAAGTTTGACCTTATTTCTCATATCCTGATATGGTGAAGGTATAAAAATAATAATAATTATCACCATTTATGAGGGATTTTAGATGTCATCAGATGCCATTGATAGTAATCAAGTCGATATAAAAGCCGCTTATCTGTCGGCACAAGATTTAAAGTTAGCTGCATCATTACTTTACCAAGCGTATCATGATGATCCAGTGTTTTTGGAAATATTTTCATCTGACAAAAGTGATTATGAACAACGTCTTCGTGCAGCAATTCGTGAAGAATTAAATGCATTTTGGCAAGCAAAACAGCCAATGGTGGGTTTATATTTAGGCGATAATATTGTTGGTGTCGCTTGCTTAAATAATCCTGAAGATGGTGTTTCTTCTGAACGATTTTGGCACTGGCGCTTAAAAATGTTGCTTGGTGCAGGGTATTTCAGTACCAAACAAATGATTGAAAAAGAGAAAATTGTTTTAGCTGCTGTGCCATTGAAAAAATTTCACATGCTATCTTTTATTGCTATTCATCCACTGCATCAACATCACGGCTTTGGTCATTACTTAATGGCGGCAGTCAATACGATCTTAGATGAACATAAAGAAAGTGAAGGTGTTGCTGTGTATGCAACAAGCAAGAAATACAAAGCTTTTTTTAAGAATGTAAACTATCAATTTATAGAAGAAGTCGAAGTGGGTAATGTCTCAGGTTCTTTGATGGTTTATTATCGAGAAACACCTGAAAGTTAATATTGAATAATTCATTTCACTAACTTATGTAAGCTATAAGCTGCAATCTCTATGAGTTTGCAGCAGACTTTAAAAATAATTTAACGTAATTTATTTAATAACCTCCCAAAAGCTCCCTACCTTTGTAAGACATATCCTACATTAATGTAGGATATAGTGTTCTTTGTATTACTTTAAATCTACCATTCTAGCTTAACTTATTGTAATTAAATGAAAATAATTAAATCGTTCAAGTAAAAAGATAAGTCGTGTTTATTTTTTTGAATTTAAGCACTTTTTAAAATTAGTGCTTAGTCTAATATTATCCCTGTCAGGAAGACAAAGGGATTACAAATAATGGTATGGATAACCAACAGGATGCTTAGATTAGCAAAGAGATTGGATGTCTCACAAGGATAGAAGGAAAAATTGTCAGGGAATTGTTATCAGGATGATAAGAATAGACAATTGATGTAACTAGGACAGTTACTTTTAAGGATAATATGGACAGCAAATGGTTTGCTAGGAAAGGCAAGGGATAGCTCTTTATGGATGAAGCGGGATCATTATATATTTATGCAGGATGCATATAAGCTAGTTATAAAAAAGCGGTTCAATGAGCCGCTTTTTTTTGTCTGAAATTTGATGAAGCCTTTATTAGGCATAATCATTGGCTGTATGTGACTGATGATTAATGACATAACAAGTTTATAAAATCTCTCTACCTGATTAGCGCCTGCCAAAATACCTCATCGTCTTTTATTATTTCTAGTAATTCAAAAGTAGATAAGTAAGTTAGTTTAATGTATAGCACTTTTAGACATAACACTTTTAGGCATAGCACCTTTTATGCACAATAGACTCTTTGCGGCTTGTGACCTTCATTAAGTACTTTATTCTTGCACTTAGAGATCAGCTTAGTATAAAAATAGTTAAAATGGATATTTGCTAAGAATATACGTGTTCATTTGCCTTTGCTTACCTGCTAATATAGCCTTTTGTTATCTGTTTTGAGCCTCTTTTGTCAACAGTATTTTCCGCATCGACCACTACGACTAAAAAAATGAATAAAAACCTTACCTTAAAATCACTTTTCGATCTTCTCGATCAGGTTAAATCATCTGATAAAACGCGCATTAGAAACCGCTTATTAGGCGTTAAAAAAATAACTGATCAAGTGAAACAAGATAAAGCTTTGCAGCAAATAGCTAAAACGATCGAGCAATCTATAGCAAACAAGCAACTTCGCCTGACTAGTTTACCTAAAATTAGTTACCCTGAAGGTTTGCCAGTTTCACAAAATGTTGACGTAATAAGCAAAGCTATTCATGACAACCAAGTCGTGATTATTGCGGGCGAAACGGGATCAGGTAAAACAACTCAAATTCCAAAAATATGTTTAGAATTAGGTCGAGGCATTGATGGCCTTATTGGTCATACACAGCCCAGACGTATTGCTGCAAGAACTGTCGCTAACCGAATAGCGGATGAGCTGAATTCAAAATTAGGTGATGCGGTTGGTTATAAAGTTCGCTTTAACGACCAAGTGGGTGAACAAAGTTATATTAAACTCATGACCGACGGTATTTTACTTGCGGAAATGCAAAAAGATCGTTTGTTACGCCAATACGACACATTAATTATCGATGAAGCGCATGAGCGTAGTTTAAATATAGATTTTATTCTCGGTTATTTACGGCAAATTTTACCTAAACGTCCTGATCTAAAAGTGATTATTACCTCGGCGACAATTGATCCTGAAAAATTTGCACAACATTTTGCTAATGCCAGCGGTGTTCCTGCGCCAATTATTGAAGTGTCAGGCAGAACCTTCCCAGTTGAAATGCGTTATCGCCCACTGAATGAAGACAGTGACAGCGATGCGGATATTATTTCGGGTATTCTCAATGCCGTTGATGAGCTTAGTACAGAAAACCGTGGCTCAGAAAGTGATGGCGATATTTTGGTTTTTCTCAATGGTGAACGAGAAATTAGAGATACCGCACGGGCATTAGAAAAAGCTAATTTACGCCATACTAATGTTTTACCGTTATATTCTCGATTAACTGTTGCCGAACAAAACTTAATATTTAAACCACATAGTGGCCGTAACATAGTGTTAGCCACTAACGTTGCCGAAACGAGTTTGACGGTACCCGGAATTAAATATGTTATTGACCCAGGTACAGCAAGAATTTCGCGCTACAGTTATCGCACTAAAGTACAACGTTTACCTATAGAAGCCATTTCTCAAGCCAGTGCAAATCAGCGAGCCGGTCGTTGTGGTCGAGTGTCTTCAGGTGTTTGTATTCGCCTTTATGCTGAGGACGACTTTTTAAATCGTCCGGAGTTTACCGACCCTGAAATACTTCGCACAAACTTAGCGACTGTTATATTGCAAATGTTGGCCCTAGACTTAGGTGAAATTTCCGACTTTCCGTTTGTACAACCACCCGATAATCGTAACATTAATGACGGCGTGAAATTATTAGAAGAATTGGCGGCGATTGATGCTGATTCAACTCAAGTTAAGTTAACACCAATAGGGCGCTCGTTATCTAAATTCCCTATTGATCCACGTTTAGCTAAAATGATTTTAACCGCGGCTGACTTAGGGTGTATTGAACAAATATTCATTATTGTAAGCGCTTTAAGTATTCAAGACCCACGCGAACGTCCGCATGAAAAACAGCAAGCTGCAGATGAAAAACATGGCCGATTTAAAAACAAACAATCAGATTTTGTGAGCTTATTAAAACTGTGGAGTTATGTTGAGGAACAGCAAAAGCTTTTAACAAATAATCAATTTCGCCGTTTGTGTCAGAAAGAGTTTTTGTCGTATTTACGTATTCGTGAGTGGCAAGATATTTATAGCCAGCTAACGCATTCATTGCGAGAGCTGAAAATACCAATGAGCCGTATCGACCTAGACTTATCAGAAGAGGCTGAAAAAAATGCCACTAATTCGAATCTAGATATCGTACATCAAGCTATTTTGTCAGGTTTGTTGAGTCATATCGGCCAACAAGATGAAAATCGAGAATACAAAGGATCTCGCGGCAGTAAATTTTTTATCTTCCCAGGCTCAGCGCTGGCTAAAAAGTCACCCAAATGGTTAATGGCAGCAGAATTAGTTGAAACTAGCCGTTTATTTGCTCGTATGGCCGCTAAGATAGACCCGTTATGGCTTGAACCTCTAGCACCGCACCTAGTTAAACGCAGTTACAGCGAACCTCATTGGGAGAAAAAGCAGGGCGCTGTAATGGCGTTTGAACAAGTAACACTTTACGGTCTGATTATCGTTGGTAAGCGCAGTGTTAATTTCAATAGAATTGAACCTGATACCTGTCGTGAGATTTTTATCCGTGAAGCTTTAGTTAATGGCGAAAGCACGATTAAAGAAGCATTTTTAAAAGAAAATCGCCAACTGGTTGACGAAATTGAAGTTTTAGAGCAAAAAGCCCGACGTAAAGATTTCTTGATTGAAGAACAGCAGTTAGTCGATTTTTATAATGAAAAACTGCCCGAAACTGCTATTTGTCAGCGTAGCTTTTTAGCCTGGTGGAAGAAACAAAAACAATCTGATGCTAAGTTATTAAACTTCACCAAAGCTTTTTTGTTAAAAGAAAGCGCGGTTAAATTATCAGCTAACGAATATCCGGAAACATGGCAACAAGGCAGTTTAACACTGCCGCTCAGTTATCATTTTAGCCCAGGTGATGCGGACGACGGTATTAGCGTCATGATACCGGTAGGTATTTTAAATCAAGTAGAAAATACAGGTTTTGATTGGTTAATTCCGGCTTTACGACTTGAGCTAATTACCGCATTGATCAGAAGCTTACCTAAGTCATTAAGACGTAACTTTGTTCCTGCACCAAACTATGCAGAAGCGTGTTTGGCGGCAATAACTAACACGGACATAACGTTAATCGCAGCGCTTGAAAAACAGTTACTAAGAATGACTGGCGTTCGCTTACCTGAAGACGCTTGGCAAGGCTCAGAGCTTGTGCCACATTTATTAATGAATTTTAAAATTATTAATGAAAACGGTAAGTTACTTAAAGAAGGGCGTAACCTTGATAGTTTAAAAGATAATTTACAAGGTAAAGTTCAAGCGTCAATTAAAAAGGTAGCTGATAAAGGTATTGAACGTAGCGATATTGCTCAATGGGATTTTAAAAACTTACCTAAAAGCTACGAGAAAAAAGTTGCTAATATCACCATTAAAGCTTTTCCTGCTTTAGTGGATAAAGACAAGTCAGTCGCTATTGAGTTATTTGAACATGAAAGTTTAGCAGAGCAAGCCATGCTTGATGGCGTAAGCCGTCTGATATTGTTGAACATACCTTCACCATTAAAATATTTGCAAGAAAAATTGCCTAATAAAGCCAAGTTAGGTTTGTATTTTAATCCTTTTGGTTCTATCAATGATTTATTGGATGATTGCATCGTTGCTGGCTGTCATTTTTTAGTTAATCAATACGGCGACTTACCACGCGCTGAAACTGAGTTTACGGCATGTAAAGAACATGTTCGTGGCGAAATTGCAGACTGTGTATTAAGTGCGGCAATAAAGGTCGAGCGGGTGCTGAGTTTAGCGCATGACGTTAGAAAGAAAATGAAAGGTAAAATGTCATTAAACCTAGTGCAATCTCACGGCGATATTAAAAACCAATTAGAAAGTATGGTTTTTAAAGGTTTTATCACTAAAGCGGGATATCAACGTTTAGATGATATTGCTCGATACTTAACCGCTATGTTAAGACGTTTAGAGAAATTACAAATAGACCCAAATCAAGACCGTTTGAAAATGATAGAACTCGAAAAGGTGCAAAAAGCGTTAGATGCTGTTGTTGCTCAACAACCTAAGGGCAGCCTTTAAGTAAAGCATTAGCCCAAACTTACTGGATGATTGAAGAATTACGCGTTTCACTTTTTGCGCAAAATTTGAAAACACCGTTTCCAATCTCAGCTAAACGAGTATTAAACTACTTAAAAGAAAATGCTTAATTTCAAGACACAATGATTTGACAGTGATGGTCACGATTAGTATAAGTAATACAAACTATAAAAAACATTGGAGTAGTAATGGTTAATTACGATGACAAGCGCAACTTTTATCGCATGATGCTAAACAGTGAAGTGACCGTAACTATTATTGATGATGAAGCGAACAGTAAAGTGTTGGCTACATGTCGTGACTTAAGTGCGACTGGCATCGCCATTGAGATGGAACACCCGTTAGAAATGAATACGGCGGTACGTATCAGTGTTCAGTCTGCTAACAATGCAATACAACCTTTAGATGCTAAAGGTAAAGTGGTTAGGATAACTGAAGAGAGCGCAAACTGTTATTTGATTGGTGTTAATATTACTGAAATTGATTAAGTCATGATTAACGATAGTATATAGCTGTAGCTAGACTTAATACTCGCTACAGCTGGTAACTTTCAATCACTATTCAACTTGGCAAACAAGGCCTTTAAGGTAATAACCTTCTGGGTAATTTGACGATACTGGGTGATCTGCTGCTTGGTGCAGTCTATCGACAAAATACGCATTTCGTTTCGCATCTAAAGCCGCATCGGCAACCACTTTTTGAAACAAACTAGACTCCATTAACCCCGAGCAAGAGAAGGTTAATAAGATACCATTTGGCTTAAGTAACTGCATTGCTAACATGTTTATGTCTTTGTATCCTCTACAAGCACCGGTCAGTTGAGCTTTTGACTCTACAAACTTTGGCGGATCTAGAATGATCATATCAAAGGTTCGTTTTTCTTCGCGGTATTGACGCAATAATTTAAACACATCGGCTTTAACGAATGAAATATCTTTATCGCCTAAATTATTAAGTTCCACGTTTTTCTTAGCAAGTTCGAGCGCTGACTCAGAAACATCAACATTAATTACTTCTTTAGCACCACCCGCCGCACAATGTAAGGCAAAAGTACCAGTATATGAGAAGCAGTTTAATACCGACTTATCTTTGGCATATTTACCTGCAGCAAGTCTAGATTCACGTTGATCTAAATAAAAGCCAGTTTTATGACCTTGGGCAATATCAACATGAATTTTAACACCGTGTTCTTCAATAACACATTCTGTTGACGCTTGTGGCTCTGTTAACCAACCTGTTACAGGTTCTAAGCCTTCTTTTTTACGTACATCAACATCAGAGCGTTCATAGATATGACAACCCGGGTAGAGTTTCTTAAGGCACTCAACTAAGGTGTAGCGATGATAGTCAGCTCCAGCACTAAGTAATTGGCAAACAATAAAGTTGTCATATTTATCTATTGTGATCCCAGGCAGTCCATCAGACTCACCCGCAATAAGTCGATAACCGGTTAAACCACCTTTTTCGATAAACCAATCGCGTCTTTTTTGTGCGCTTAACAATTTATTACGAAAAAAATCACTGTCAATTTCTTCATCAATATCAAAACTCCAAACACGAATTCTAATTTGAGATTCAGGTGAGTATGCGCCTTTAGCTAGCCAGTTTCCCTTATTGTCATAGACATCGACTGTATCTCCAAGTAAAGGGTTACCTTTAATTTTGTTGATTGCTTGAGAAAAAATCCAAGGATGTTTTCTGCGTAATGATTTTTCACGAGCAACTTTTAAATAAATTCTTGCTGACATATGGCTATACTTATAATTAACAATGATAATGGCGCGATTTTAGTCAATGCAGGACATGGGTGCAATGTTCTATTTTAACTATTTTTCATTTCAAAAAAGATAATGGAATGAAAATCAAAAATAACAACAACAATTAGTTTGTTTTAAGGTGGAATATAATGAATGAATGTTACATGGCACATGTGAGTGGAAAGGTACAAGGAGTTTACTTTAGAGCCTCTAGTCAGCAAATCGCCATCGAGTATAGTTTAAGTGGATATGCGCGTAATTTAGCCGACGGTGATGTAGAGGTGTTAATGTGTGGTGAAATTCAAAATATAGAAAAAATGATCGAATGGCTTGAGGTTGGGCCACCAGAAGCCGAAGTTATAAATGTTGCCGTTAATAAAGTACCATGGCAAGAGCATCACTTTTTTTCAATTAGTTAAGTGTGGTTAAATAAAAAATACGTTAGCGCTGATATTGCAATTCAATTAAGGCAAACTATCAGGTCATTCAATCATTCATTCAATCAATTAATTAATGGGAAAGATATTGCGTTATATAGCATTTAATGAACATCAAGAACTCAGTTTTAAAGAAACTGAAAAGCCCACCATAAATACTGATGAATGTTTGATTAAAGTCAGAGCTGTAGGTGTTAATCGCGCGGATATTTTACAAAAACAAGGCAATTATCCACCACCACCAGGCGAGTCAACTATATTGGGTATTGAAGCCTGTGGCGAACTCGTTGCTATGGGTGATCAACACAGCGATTGGCAAATTGGTGACAAGGTTTTCGCTATTGTTCCCGGTGGGGCATATGCACAATACGTTAAAGTTAAAACGGCTCACTTAATAAAGCTTCCTGAAAATTTAACTTATGCACAAGGGGCTGCAATAGCTGAAGTTTTTTTAACGGCTTATCAGTGTTTATTTACAATTGCTGAGTTAAAACCTAATGCGAAGGTGCTGATTCATGCAGGTGCGAGCGGTGTTGGTACAGCTGCTATACAATTAGCCAAATATTTAAATTGCCATGTAACGGTAACCGTGGGTAGTGATGAAAAAATAGTTGCCTGTAAGGCGTTAGGCGCTAATGAAACGATAAACTATCATCAAGTAGACTTTGTTGAATGGGCAAAACAGCATAAACAAAGTTTTGATGTAGTTTTAGATGTTGTGGCAGGCGAATATGTTAATAAAAATATTAACGTATGCGCACTAGATGGGCATATTGTTATGCTTTCTATGCTAGGTGGACGGTTTGCCAATAACATTGATATAGCTAAAATGTTATTGAAACGAGTCAATTTGCACGCGACGACTTTGCGCAGCAGAAGTGATGAATATAAAACCAAACTCATTAACGCCTTTATTCAAGATTTTTATCAGTGTTTTGAATTAGCTTCAATCAGTCCGGTTATATACAAACAATATAGCTGGCAAGAAGTAGACGTTGCTCACCACGTTATGTTGAATAATGAAAATATTGGCAAAATAGTATTAACGATAGATTAAAGTTATTCATTGGGTTTATTGATGATAACTTTGGTATCTAACTTTCTTACTTTTACATCAACACCCGCTGATACTAAGTTTTCAAAAAAGTCATATATCTGGCAACTGCTAACTTGTTTGCAGATAATTTCATATTTTAGAATTGCGGGTTTATGGCTTTGTAACGAGGCTTGGTTTAGCCAATACAGTGCCTTGTTAAGATCTTTTTCAACATATTGCCCGTTAATATACATTTCTGCTAAGTTTACCTGTCCCGCAGCAAAGTCGTAATTTGCTGATTTAGTAAATAATTCAAATGCTTGTTGCAGGTTAGTTTCACTGAATCGTTCGTTAAGAAAAGCTTCACCTATTAAATTATCTCTGCGCCCTTGTATGTATATACTGCTACGTATTTTTCTTTGTTCTGGACTAATCCGTTGGCCGAAAAGCTTATCGCGCACTGGGCGCATGGCTTGATAAATTGCACCATCATCGAGTTTTTGTAGGATTTGTTGGTGTTTATAATCATAGCGTTTAACTTCGAAATATTTTTTATAGGTTAATTGACCATAGTAAAGGCTATTAATCACCGCGTGGTGGTTTGGATAGTAAAAACGGCCATACGTTAAGGTAATAATATCACCGGTTATATCAACTACCTTGGCAAGTCGGTACTTTTCATTCGGTCTGAGATCATGACTTAAAAGGCGAAAATCTAAAAAATAAATATCATTAACTTTTGGCGAGGAGATTATTTCAAACGTTTGTTGTTTTTCTTGATTGTTTTTATAAATGGTATGGTAGCTGTAATAGGCTAAACAAAGTAATAAGGGGATTATAAATGATTTTCTTAACAATATTATCTGTTGTAATGATTGCAAAAAAGTGGACAGTTTGAGTATTTTTATTGGCTGAAAATCGTTACCTTTGTTCGCACTTACTTTAACCATTGTATGTCCTTATAAATGTTGATTAGCCTAGTGCTACTTTATGGGCAAAGCATCAATTTAACTTGAAGTTGTACTTTTTGTTGGTGGAATAAATAATACTAACATCTTCGTAATCTATAATGAATGTTGAAAAATAATACTATTTTATTAGCTTAAATTTTCTTCATAAATATAGAGTAAGGGCTATTTTTAATTATCTTCATTGGCTTGACGATGCAACTGAATGGAGAATGATCTCTCGCCTTTACCATTGACTATTATCTGCATAATTTTATTACTAATTAGTGGATACTCAAGCTTGTTTGGAAAGTCATGTAATTAGTTTGCAAAGATAAATAATTTATCTTTGCATTCGATTAATTTAAAGGCAATGATGGCTAGCACCTGCCTTTTGGCCATAGTTATTTACCCGACATATTCAAAACGTTTGATTGTCTTACCTTCTCTTTCAATGGTCTCGTCAAACATGGACAGTGGTCTAACCCAAATCGCACGTTCGCCATATTCAGGTTGATATACCACCATAGTTTCTTCGGTTTCACTGTGTGTTGCTAGGTGAAGCACTTGGTAAAAGTTACCTTTAAAATGTTGATAACGTCCGATTTTTAGCATGAATATCTCAATATGTTTAGTTGGCTTGGTCGTTGGTAAGTTTTTTTGACCATTGTTGAGAAACCTCATTGTCGCTAGCTTTGGCTTCTAGCCATTTGCTACCTTGTGAGGTGAGTTCTTTTTTCCAAAATGGTGCTTTGGTTTTTAGAAAGTCGATAAGAAATTCGCAAGCAGCAAATGCCGCCTTACGATGTTGGCTAGTTACACCAATAAAAACAATTTGTTCACCAAGCTTTAAATCGCCAACGCGATGAATAATGATGATTTTATTAAGCGGCCAATGCTCGCGAGCTTCAGTTTCTAGGTTCTGTAACACTTTTTCTGTCATGCCTGGGTAGTGCTCTAAAGATAAGCCTTGAACACCAAGCCCTTCGTTAAAGTCTCTGACTTTTCCGACAAAAGTGACTATGGCACCGTCTTGGTTGTCAGTGGCGAGTTTTTGATACTCATCAGCAACCACAAAATCATTTTGTTGTACGTAAATCATATTAGCCGCCAGTCACCGGAGGGAAAAAAGCAACTTCATCACCTTTATTAATTTTGTGTGACCAGTCAGTGATCTGCTGATTAACAGCAACAAGTAAACTATCTGCAGCCATAACCTTAGCCCATAAATCATCCGTTTTAGCGAGTTGCTGACGAATATCTTCTGTGGTCATGTTTTCGCTTGCGGGTACTTGCATGCTATCGGTTGACAATTGTTCGCGAAGGCGAGCAAAAAATAATACCTTTATCATCATCGCTCCTTTATTTAGTCACTTCATTGTGAAAATAGCTGCCAGACTTTCCACCTTGCTTTTCACATAAGTGAATATTGGTAATTATCATATCTTTTTGTACGGCTTTGCACATGTCGTAAATGGTCAGGGCTGCAGTTGAAGCTGCCGTTAATGCTTCCATTTCTACGCCAGTTTTACCTGATAATTTACATAGCGCAGTAATTTTAACGCGATTATGTTGAGGCTCGGCTACTATATCAACTTCAATTTTGGTTAACATCAAAGGGTGGCACAGTGGGATGAGTTCACTGGTTTTTTTTGCCGCCATAATACCGGCAATTCTTGCCGTAGCAAAAACATCACCTTTGTGGTGTTTACCTTCAACAATCATTGCTAGCGTCTGCGCTGACATTTCAATGTAAGCTTGAGCGATAGCCGTGCGTTCCGTGACTTTTTTTTCAGTAACGTCAACCATATGGGCATCGCCGTCGGCATTAATATGAGTAAATTCGTTGCTTTTCAAAAAATAATCTCTTTTATTGTTAGCTATATAATAGCTTTTCTAAAAATACATCCTTTATATTATACCAATTTGACTAATTAAGTGACCTACTTTTTTATGAGGAAAAATGAATAAATACAAGGTGTAAAATCTATAAATAGTTATTCTACTTATAAATTTTACAATACCGGCGTTTATTATTTTACCCTTTAAAAATGAGCAGATACTTAATCCATTTCGTTTTGCCTTATCTCAGCGCTCTACCTACCACCGCTAACGATACTCGGATTGGTCAACCTATTGCTTGTGTTGATAAGTTTATTTTTGTAGATTTGGACTATCCAGAAAATGTTGCAGAGTCAGGTATAGAAGTACCTTATGAGCCTGTTTTACTGAAAAACATTACCAAATGCATATTATTCAAAGTTCAGGCTATAAATAAAAATCCTTTGTGCCTAGTTGTTCAAAGGGTTTTTTATTGGTAGTGCGCTTAAAATAACTATACATTCTATTGTAATATAAATGTAATCAGTTCTTTAAGTGTGTATATCTATTTCCCATGCTTTTTACTCCTGAACAATAAACATCATCAGCATTATTTATAAGGGTACACCATGTTAAAGATCGTCGACTTTGAGCACAACAAGTTAAGTATTCATGACTGGGAGATTATTGATAATCAAAGTTGGTGTATTTTAGGAAGAAATGGCTCAGGTAAACAATATTTAGATCAAGTTCTAACAAGAGAGCTAGTTGCGGAGTCAGCACAAACGTGTATTTTACCTGACAAAGATAAAGTCGCTTTGATTTCTTTTGAAAGCCAGCAAGCTGTTTATGAACATGAATTAAAAATGGACGCGACTGATTTTATAGACTCTAACGACATTGGTACCATAGCGAGAGACTTTTTACCTAAAGATAAATGGTCTGATCCGTTGATTGTTGAATTTGGTTTAACGCACCGACTTGATAGTGGTTATCGACAGTTAAGTACTGGCGAAGGTCGAAAACTACTTATTTTGAAAGCAATCTTTGAAGGTGTTGAGTTTTTAGTATGTGATAACCCTTTCGATAGCCTTGATAAAGACTCTTGCTTAACATTATCTAAATCATTAGAACAACTTAGTGCTAAAGGTATTACTGTTTTATTGATGTTAAGCAATAGACAAGATATTCCTAAGTGGTGTCAACAAGTTGCTTCAATTGAAAATGGCCGATTTCATAAAATAGGACAGTTAAATGATGCTGAAACTAAAAAGCAGCTAGATAAAATTTTTTCATCGCCTCATGATAATAAAGAATGGCCTATTTCACCTTACAAAATGGTCGAATATAAGCATCAATATTTAGTAAAACTTAATAACGGTAAAGTGCAATATAGTGGTTACGTTATATTCGATAACATGAATGTTAGTATTAAACCCTTACAACACACTTTAATTACGGGTGCTAATGGCAGTGGTAAATCTACGTTAATGCAGTTAATCACCGGTGACTGTACGCAGTGTTATAGTAACGATATTGAAGTGTTGGGCTTTAAAAGAGGTTCAGGAGAAAGTATTTGGCAAATAAAAGAACAAATGGGTATTGTTAGCTCAGAAATGCATCGGCAATATAGAGTAAATGGAAGCTTACTTACTGTAGTGTTGTCAGGTTTTCATGATTCTATCGGGTTATATAAACAACCAGAAAAACATCAAATAGAACTCGCACGCCAATGGTTAAACCAAGTTGGATTATTGGATGTTCAAGACATTCCATTCCAACAATTAAGCTATGGCGAGCAGCGATTGGGCTTAATTGCTAGAGCATTAGTTAAGTCACCCTATTTATTAATATTAGATGAGCCAACACAAGGTTTAGATGAAATAAATCGCCATAGAGTGCTTGATTTTTTAATGGAGTTGTCGGCACAACAGCACAGTACTATTTTATTAGTTAGCCACCGAGAAGATGAATACTTACCCATGTTTAAACAACATATTAAACTTTAATTACATGAGTTAACTGTCTAAACCTGGACCCTGGTAGTGCGCGACCCGACAGGGCCTTATAACTACTTCAATTCATGGTGGCATCCTTATCTTCAGTACGGAAAACTACACACGATGCAATCTGTTACCAAGAGCGTTGTTTCAACGGTTATAGGTATTGCTGTCGGACGAGGTGATTTCCCTGATCTTGATACACCAGTTCTTAAGTACTTTGAGTCGGGCTCAGTGGATAACGTTGATGACAAAAAGCGTCAAATGACCATACGGCACCTACTCATTATGACAACAGGCTTAGAATGGAATGAAGATTATCCATACAGCGACCCCAGAAACACAGCCGCAAACATGCAGGGGGTTCCAGACTGGGTTAAATTCACTATGGATAGGCCTATGTCGAAAGAACCTGGGAAGCCTTTTCAGTACAACAGTGGTGCTACCCTGATTTTGGGTCATCTATTTAGTAAAGCAACGGGTATGGATATCGAGGAATATACTGTTAGATATTTGTTCAACCCCTTAGGAATCGACAACTTTTATTGGAAGCGCACACCGTTTGGTCTCGCCGAGACCCAAGAGGGCCTCTATGTTTCGAGTCGTGACATTGCTAAGATTGCCTACCTGTATTTGAAGCAAGGGATGTGGGAAGACAAAAGCATTGTTCCTAGAACGTGGGTCAATGTGTCGATAACACCATTTGTCTTTATAACAGATAATCGTAGTGTCGAGTATGGCTAAAGTTGGTGGCTCTTGAACTACGAATATAAGAGACAAGTAAGTAGGGCGTTCGCAGGCATCGGCTTTGGTGGTCAGTACCCCATAGTTATCCCTGAGCTGGATTTGGTTATCGTGTTTACCGGCTGGAATATCCTTGCTGAAGGCCCTAGAATGAGTTCACAGGAAGCGATCAAACGTATCTTAGCAGCTGTTATCGAGCCATGAACCCAAAATGAGTGGCAGGAAAGTCTAACCTATGGAGTAATTACATGGATTTAGTTCATATCAACCTAGTCCGGCTATTGAGTCTGATGCTCTATAACTTCTCAACAAATTTGACTCAGATGTCACATCGTTTTATGGTCAAATAAAATATAAGGCTTACCTTCAATGTCGAGTGAAATTACACCGCTGCTAAGAAAGCGAAAAAAGATAGTCAGCTCAAATGCTTTCTACCAACAAATGGTTATATTGTTGTGCTGTGTATTTATCATTTCACCAACCAGCGCCAATGTTAAAAAAGAAAATAGCATTAATCACAAGCTTGATGTGATAGTTGACCTTCCATTTGAAACTGCCTTTGAGCGCAAGGATATTAACCTCCTCAATTGGCAGCATTGGCCTCATAGCCGTTATGCGAGTCATCATCCGCGAGAATTTGTCACGATGGCGACCATTCACTCTGACCCTGAAGCCCCAGCGCTTAAAGAAATTAAACAAGACCCTTTTAACCTCATGACGCTGAAGGTTAGTGTTGGTAGGGAAAAAGAGTTTGGGTTACTAGAGCTTCTAAAGTCAATACAAATGAAAGGCTTTGCTGTAATGCATGATGGCAAATTAGTTTTTGAAACTTACGACCAAGGAATGCAAAAGCACGATATTCAAGTTTTACAATCTTCCTCAAAAACCTTCACTGGTATGTTGATACACAAACTGGTAAAAGATGGCCTATTAGATTTAGAAGCTAATGTGAACGAATATTTACCTAATTTAGGTGCCGGTGTTTTCATAGGTTCTACCTTGCAAAATCTGCTTGATATGGAGGTAGGGTACCCTGATTTTGGCAGTTGGCACAAAGCCGGAGATTATGGTTATATGAGTGAAATTCATATGGGGCTAAAGCCGAAAGTGTTAGGTGTTGAACACCGCTCTATTTTGTCATTTATTCAACAGTTTCAAAAGCCTACTTTCGCTCCTGGCACCCAATTTTTATATAATGATATGAATACACAGGTGTTGGCTTTGGTTGCTGAGCAGGTTACAGGTAAGCGATATGCTCAGTTGATAGCGGAAACCTTCTGGCAGCCCCTGCAAGCTCGCTATGATGGCGCTATTGCAATTGATGATGACGGCAATTCAGGCGCTAGTTGGGGTATGGCATCAACACTAAGAGATGCCGCTAGGTTTGGGCAAATGATGCTAGAGAGAGGTAGTTATCAAGGCAGAAGAATAATCCCAGAAAGTTATTTTCAATCAACACTTAGCGAACCTATTACTGCACCACGACCAACCTATGAGTTGCTTGGGCAAGTAGAGGATTACAGAAATCACGTCTGGATGCTACGAGACGACAACTTGATATACACTTCGGGTTCATTCGGCCAGTATATTTTTGCTGATTACAACAACCAAACCGTAATCGTCTTCATGGCAAACTGGTCAAACAATGGTCATTTAGAAAACAATGAAAATTACCTGCGAATTGTTCGTGCTATTGGCGAACGTATCAGTCAAAAAGATATTAACTAATCGTATGCCAAGATTATCCAAGCCGTTAAACTGAATAGTTCCTGTTAGAGAGCATTTACAAACATTTATAGCGACACTTGAATCTTAGTACCTCTAAGCGGAATTTAGTGTACTTAACCTCAATGCCCACTGACTAAACCTTAGCCGCCTCTCAAAATACTGTGCTGAAATATTCGCTTCTATTTAAAGTAAATATTAACGAGATCAAAACGTCGCTTAAGACAATTTTCTTGTCAGTCAATAACGCAAAATTCAACAAAAGCTAACATCAGCTAACAGGCAGTTTTACGCTTTAACCAAAATTAGCCAACAGCCCCATTAGGCGACCCATCTCCGTTGACTAATTTTGTTTTAATCAACATTCTCAGGTCAAAATCAGACGTTTCATCGGCTCTGGCCCCTCAAGTTTTTTAAAGCGAAACACAATTTCACTCGATATAGACCTATACTACAAGCTAGTTAATAAGCAAAAAACTCGAAGATAACACAACTTGTTGCTCAGAGCAGGGTTGTCAATTATTATTAATACTCTTAAAAAAAGGGAGTGCAAAATGACGACATGCCTTTCGAAAAGCGCGTCTAAAACAATGCGTTTGTTGACCGTTGGTGGCTTGGCGGTTTTGATGTTGGCTTGCGCAGTCCCTCAAAACGACGAGGCAGTCCCTGCTAGCCATTCCGATTACGTTTCAGATATTTCATGGCCGCAAGAAGAATGGGAATACTCAACCCTTGCAGTGGAAGGATTCGATCCCGAGCCCATTAATCAGTTTATCGAGGATCTGGTTGCGGAAGAGTACGGCCGCGTTGATTATTTTCTACTCATACGACACGGCCGCATCGTCGCCGAAAAAAAGATCGAGCGGGACTATGCCTTGCTGGCGGCGAACCTTGCCCCAGACGAGCTATTAACGCCAAACTTTAAAAATCCAATCTACAATTACGACGATGCTAATCTGCATCCTTATTATCAGGGTACCGATCTGCATACTGTCCAGTCAGTTACGAAGAGCATTAATTCCGCTGCATTCGGTATCGCGATCGATGAGGGATTTATCGAAGGAACCGATGTCTTGGCATTGTCCTTCTTTGAAGACTACGTATTCGATAGATCTGACCCGCGCAAAGAGCGAATTACGATTCATGATCTTCTGACCATGCGAACCGGTATCGCGTGGAATGACATCAATGGTTTCGGATCTGAAACCGACAGTACTTACGCGCTTGAAAACTCTGAGACATGGATCCAGTTCATTCTTGACCAACCTATGTATGAAGAGCCTGGCAAAGTATTCAAATACAATGACGGCGTGAGCGTTCTCCTTGGCAAAATTCTGCACGAAGCGACCGGTCAACGCGTCGATGCTTGGGCGAAGGAAAAGCTATTTGGCCCAATTGGTATTGATGAGTTTCATTGGAAAATTACGCCCGATGGTGAAGCCGATACTGAAGGTGGGCTCTACCTTACAGGGCATGACATGGCGCGGATTGGTTACCTTTACTTGCGAAATGGGCTTTGGGACGGCAAGCAAGTCATATCCGAAGACTGGGTGCGCCGTTCTGTAACACCTTATATTGCTGACGCCTCAAGCGAGATAAGCGACGACTTCACTGAATACGGCTATCAATGGTCGATACCTAAGCCGAAGAACGGAGGTGCATTTGTTTTCGGAGGATATGGACTTGGGGGACAGCGGATCATGGTGTTCCCTGAGTACGATGTCGTCGCTGTGTTTCAGGGTTGGGACCCTGTCTCCGAGTATTGGAAAGCCAACAACGCCTTCCAAACGACCGTATTGCCATTGTCTCTCAAAAAACCGGAATAAGGCTGGTTTTCATGCTCCGCAATCGTTTGGTAGCACTACTCGATATTTCATAGCATCAGCTGTGGGATGATTTTGAAACACGACCATTTAGCAGCTCTTATTCTTGCTGCGCTTAGAGAAAGCTAGCAACTCGTTAATCCTAACGTCCGCTTCAAGCTCAAAGGAGGCATTGGTATTTTAGTTCAAACATTAAGCTATGTCACATTGCATTACTTGTAGCCTTGTACTAATGTTTTAATGTTTTAATAAACTGACTATAAAAGGCCTTATTATGAAAAAGTTTCCTTATTACTGCCTAGTTGCACTGATGAGTGTTTCATCATTTGCTTGGACCAGTGATTTAAGTTCAGCAATCAAAGCAAAAAATGATAAATACATAGAGTTGTTCAATGAAGGAAAGGCTGAGCAATTGTCCCAAATGTTTACAGAAGATGCATTATATTTAAATGATGGTTTTTCAATAATTCAGGGGCGTAAAGAAATAGCCAAACAGCTCAAAATGGAAATGTCGGCAGGGCCAGCAACCATAACTTTAAAAACTGTTGAACTAAAGCGTGATAATAGAACTGCAACAGAGGTCGGAGTTTGGGAAGTCACCATAAAAGGTGAAAAATCTAATGAAAAAATATTAGGTAATTACTTAGTCGTTTGGCAAAAACAATCTAATGGCCAATGGCTGATTTATCGTGACGTGATTAACTATTCAGAAAAACATCAAACCCTATAGAGCAACATAGTGCTATGACAGCTATGACTCCTGCAATGTAAAAGGCGAATTAATAAATTCCAACATCAAGTCCGGCAGCCATTGTCATACCTAGTTCTTCACATTGGTCAAGAAACGTTGACTGCCAGCCACCACGGCACACTAATGGTGGTCGAATCCAATTCCAATGCAAACCTGTACAGATCGATTCGACTGCCCGACAAGTACCAGTTCCATCATTCCCAGCACGAACATATAAAGCACAAGGCAATCCCTACTTTACTTCCAGACAAGGGTAATAGCAGCGATCAAAAAAATCTTTCAAAGCTCCACTCATATAACCGAGATTTTCAGTCGTCCCCAAAATTATCGCATCACATACTAATACATCCTCAGGTGTAGTTTCTAAAGGCGGTATCCAGCTTGTTTTAACCTGTTCAATATCAGAATGCTGTGCACCTTTCAAGATCGCTTCAACCATTAATTGCGTATTTTCTGAAGGAGCATGCGCTACAATTAAAAGTTTTTTCATTGGTCAACTCACTTTGACTTAAAACACCCCTTTGGAAATAAAGGTTCATCGAAGCTTAGTCCGTTTATAGTGACATAGTCAATTTAGCCACAAAGTTAGCATTAACAGTTTGATGACGAATGACCGCTGTGGTGGCAAACCCGACTCTTTATTGTGATAAATATGTGTCTAAATTAGGTCGGCATTTGGCAGTAGTGATCGTTCTTAGTAATAATCGTTACGACCGCAAAGTCGGAAGAGTTGTGGCTAGTGAAAAAAGCCAATATTAGCTAAGCTCAGAATGAACTTAATTTATTAGCGGCAAACCGAATGCAACTGAGTGGTCACAGTTAATGTTGTTGGGTGCCCGTTTTAGATGATAATACCTGGCATTTTGATGTAATAGGGTGGCATAACTCATGTAATTAACCAGTTAAGGTAAAATATTGACCCGTTTTCGTATTATTTTATTCGAGGTTATTCCAAGTGTTTAATTATAGTGAAGGTCTAAACTTAGATAAAAGTTATATATTTTAAAATGAGAATAATTGCCATGTTATTGAGTTTGTCACGATGTAGACGCAAGAGGGGGTTTGTACTAAGTTAATTAATCAGATTGGTATTAGTTTTGATTAAGTATTTAAGAGAAGTTTGAAGTTTAAACTATCAATTATTCTTATTTATAATAAGGTTAGATTTTTTGAACTATTGAGGTTGTTTTGATTATTTGAATTATGTTTTTTATTAAAAAGCTAATGTATTAATTAAAATAATTAAATCAGAGAATTGGTTGTGAGAGTAGGATTTGAACTTGCTATCTTTGGCTAGTTATAAAGAGTAGACCGACGAATTGAACTTTTAGACTGCTGAATCACGCATGGGAATAGTCTAATAAGCTAGACAAGCCAATTTATTTTAATTCAAACTTCAGAATTGGTTGCGGGAGCAGGATTTGAACCTACGACCTTCGGGTTATGAGCCCGACGAGCTACCAGACTGCTCCATCCCGCGTCCGAATGGCCTAAGTTAATAGGCAAGCCAAGTTGTTTTAATTCAAACTTAAGAATTGGTTGCGGGAGCAGGATTTGAACCTACGACCTTCGGGTTATGAGCCCGACGAGCTACCAGACTGCTCCATCCCGCGTCCGAATGGTCTAATAAATTAGACAAGTCAAGTTGTTTTAATTCAAACTTAAGAATTGGTTGCGGGAGCAGGATTTGAACCTACGACCTTCGGGTTATGAGCCCGACGAGCTACCAGACTGCTCCATCCCGCGTCCGAATGGTCTAATAAATTAGACAAGCCAAGTTGTTTTAATTCAAACTTAAGAATTAATATTTATTTACATTCTAATATTATAAAGAATTGGTTGCGGGAGCAGGATTTGAACCTACGACCTTCGGGTTATGAGCCCGACGAGCTACCAGACTGCTCCATCCCGCGTCCGATTGGCCTGTTTTAATTCTAGCTTGAAGAATGCTGCTAGGTGGCAATTACTTGCTACCTGAAAGCGAGGCGTATAATAAGGATACATCAGCTGATTTGCAACCTGTTTTAAGTTTATTTTAGGTATTAATTTGATTTATTTTATAGTTGCTGTTTTTTTACTCTTGAATGACTCGTAATTCAGACAATTAGCTGAAAATTGACTAAATTTGAAATAAAACAGCATAACTTCAGAGATAGTTGGCGCTAATTTGTAAAATGCCTATAAGTAGAACGTGTCTTTGTTTATAATCGCGGCATAAATTAGATTGGAAAACCTATATGCAGCAATTTTTAGCATTAACCTCTCCAGGTATAGAAATATTACTGGCGCAAGAACTTAAAGATTTGAAAGCCGAACAAGTTGTTCAAAAGCCTGAAGGCGTTTATTTTACCTCAACTATCGAGCATGCCTACCATATTTGTCTGCGCTCTCGCTTATCAACTCGCATACTCTTAAAGTTGGGCGAAGGTGATGCAGTTAATAAAGACGAACTTTATGCTGTAGCGAAGTCGATTAACTGGTCGGAACTATTTTCTGTTGATAGTACCTTCGCGATTGACTTTGTTGGTACTAGTGATGAAATTCGAAACAGTCAGTTTGGTGCTTTAACAGTTAAAGATGCTGTTGTTGACCATTTTCGTGATTTAAACCAGGAACGTCCGTCAGTAGATAAATCTACTCCACAGATAAGTTTTCAAGCGCGCTTATTAAAGCAAAAAGTAGTTATTTATTTAGACTTCTCTGGTCGTAGCTTATTTAAACGTGGTTACCGTGAGCATTCTGGTGCTGCACCATTAAAAGAGCATTTAGCGGCTGCCATCATCACGCGTTCTGGTTGGTTAGATGATACAACTAAACCTTTAGTTGATCCTATGTGTGGTTCGGGCACGATAGTTATCGAAGCGGTACTAATGGCTGCCGGTTATGCGCCAGGTATTGATAGAGCACAATGGGGTTTTGATTTTTGGTTGGGACATCAAGCTGATGCTTGGAAAGCTGCCAAGTCTGCCGCCATTGAGCAATCTCATGTTGGTTTAACACAACTTAAAGCTAAAGTGTTCGGTGTTGACCTTGATAGCCGAGTATTAAAAACTGCACAGCAAAATGCTAAAAATGCCGGCGTACAAAGGTTTATCGAGTTTTCTTGTAAAAATGCCAATGACATGAAAAACGCTTTTGGTCCAAAGGGTACTATTTTATTTAACCCGCCATACGGTGAACGAATAGGTGAATTACCTGAGTTAGTGGAAAGTTTTGCCTTATTAGGACAAACGTTTAAAGCACAATTTGTTAATTGGCGTATCGCTGTTTTAACCGCTAATGTTGAATTGTTAGCCATGATGAAAATGGTAACTTTAAAACGCTATAAGTTTAAAAATGGTCCATTAGATTGCCAATTTGCGCTTTATAATTTAGATGACAAGCAAGTATCGAGCAGTAATGTTAATGCTGAGTTTGAACAAAAAGATTCAGATTTTGGTAATCGTTTATTAAAAAATAAAAAGAATTTAAAAAGCTGGCTCAAACAAGAAAACATTGAATGTTACCGCTTATATGATGCTGACATTCCTGAATATAATGTCGCTGTTGATGTATATGGCGATCACCTAGTTATACATGAATACACAGCCCCAGCGATTATTGATCCTGAGAAAGTCGCGAAAAGATTACAAGAAGTCGTTTATTTTGCCCCCAAAGTGCTTGGTGTTCCTACTGACAAAGTCATTATTAAAACGCGCGCAAAGCAAAAAGGTAAAGAACAATACCAACGTGTTGAGCAAACCAAAAAGTCGATGGTAGTGCATGAATACGGCGCTAAGTTAAAAGTGAACCTCTGGGATTATTTAGATACCGGGCTTTTCTTAGATCACCGTAAAACGCGTCAAATTGTTGCTAAAAAATCTACCGGTAAATCGTTGTTAAATTTATTTGCCTATACGGGTTCGGTTTCTTTGCAAGCGGCATTACATGGTGCCGATACTGTAACAACGGTTGATATGTCTAATACTTATTTAAGTTGGGCGCAAGATAACTTCGTATTGAATAACCTAAGTGGTCATAAATATGATTTTATCCAAGCAGATTGTTTGCAGTGGTTGAAGAAGAATGAGCAAAAATTTGACGTGGTATTTATTGACCCACCTACGTTCTCTAATTCAAAGCGAATGGGGGAAAGTTTTGACGTTCAGCGTGATCATATTAGTTTAATCACCGATGGTGTTGCTTCGTTAGCTGATGGTGGAGAGTTAATTTTCACCAATAATAAACGCAACTTTAAAATGGATTTTGATGCTATAGCGGCATTAGGATTAAAGGTTCAAGAATTAAGTGATAAAACCCGCGATAAAGATTTTCAGCGTAATAAACAGATTCACAATAGTTGGTTGATCACCCGCAAGGCTAGTTGATATGTCGGTAAAATTTAAACTTTATGGCAGCGAAGGCTGTCATTTATGTGAAGACGCTTTAGCATTATGTATGACCGTTATGCCAGCAGCAGAACTTGATGTGGTAGATATTATCGACGATGAAAAGTTACTTGAGCTTTATCGTATCAGTATTCCTGTTTTAGAGCGTGTATCAGATCAAGAAAAATTATTTTGGCCATTCGAACAGAAACAAATTTTGGAGTTAGTGTAGTTTATGGAATTAATTCGTATTTCCCAAGGTGAATTAGCCTTTGGTGAAGACAAGGTCCTTGATAAAACGGACTTAAGTATACAAACAGGCGAACGAATTTGTTTAGTCGGTAGAAACGGGGCTGGAAAATCTACATTAATGAAAGTATTAATGGGTTTTCAAGTTTTAGATGATGGCCAGATACTTAAATCTAACACTATGCAAGTAGCTATGTTGGAACAAGATCCACCAGAGTCATCAGATATCAGTGTGTTTGATTTTATAGCTCAAGGCGTGAAAGAAAATGCCGATTTAATTAAACGTTATCATGCGATTATTCATGACGTTACTGAAGACCCATCAGAAAAAAATCTCACTAAAATGGCGACCATTCAAGAACAACTTGAAGTGGCAAACGCTTGGCAGGACGAGCAGCGCATCGAACAAGTGATGACAACGTTAGCTTTAAATCCTGATGATAAAATTTGCGATCTTTCAGGTGGTTGGTTACGAAAGTTAGCATTAGCGAAAGCATTGGTAACGGCTCCTGATATATTACTTTTAGATGAGCCTACTAACCATTTAGATATTAAAAGTGTTTTATGGCTAGAAACATTCTTAAAAGACTTTGCAGGTACCATACTGTTTATTAGTCATGATAGGGCTTTCATCAGGGGCGTATCGACACGTATTATTGATCTTGACCGAGGTATTTTGAAAAGTTACCCAGGTAATTATGATTTATATATCGAGCAAAAAGCCCATGACTTGCAGGTAGAGTCACAGCAAAATTCGTTATTTGATAAAAAGCTTGCTGAAGAAGAAGTTTGGATCAGACAAGGTGTAAAAGCCCGACGCACACGTAACGAAGGTCGAGTAAGAGCACTTGAGAAATTGCGTGGTGAACGTCAAGCTCGTCGTGAAGTTCGTAATCAAAGTACGATGAACATTACGCAAGGTGATCGTTCAGGTAAATTAGTCTTTGAAGCGGAAGATATAAGTATCGCTTTTGATGACAAAGTTATTATTAAAAACTTAGATTTACTTATTACACGTAACGATCGCATTGCTTTTATAGGTGCCAACGGAACAGGTAAATCGACCTTAATAAAAATGATCATGGGCAATCTTGAAGCCACAAGTGGAAAAATGCGCTCAGGGGTTAATCTAGAAGTTGCTTATTTTGACCAACATCGCGATGCCTTAGATCTTAAGCAAACTGTACAAGAGATTGTTGGCGAAGGTAAACAAGAAGTTATAGTGAATGGTAAGCCACGACATGTATTAGGTTATCTACAAGACTTTTTATTCAGTCCTAAACGTGCCCGTACGCCAGTAAGAGCATTATCAGGTGGTGAGAAAAACCGCTTGTTGCTCGCTCGTTTATTTCTGCGCCCAAGTAACTTATTGATTCTAGATGAGCCAACCAATGATTTGGACATAGAAACATTAGAGTTATTAGAAGAAGTCGTTGCAAATTATGCAGGAACGGTTATTTTAGTCAGTCATGATCGTGACTTTGTTAATAACTGTGTAAGTAGTTGTTTATACTTTGATGGAACGGGTCATATCTCACAAATTGTTGGCGGTTATGATGATGTTGATAGTTATCTTGAACATAAAGATAAACAGCGTCAAGCCATGGCAAAGCCGATTATTAAAGCTAAAGAAAATGAAAATGCAGGTAAAACTGAACACAAAGTTGCAATGCCAGCCAAGAAAAAGCATTCTTTCAAAGAAAAAAAAGAGTTAGAAGAATTACCAGGGCAAATCGATAAGCTTGAAAATTTGATTGCAGAGTTACAAGAAAAAGTGAATCAAGCTGATTTTTTTAGTCAAAGCCCAGAGCAAAGTAATAAAATATTGAACCAGTTAGCCATTAGTGAGTCCAAACTCGAAGTTGCCTACGCTAGATGGCAAGAATTAGATGATTAATAACGATAGTGAGTTTAGTAGTTACATGAACAAATTTTTAAAATCAATTGTAGCATTAGGTATAACTAGTGCATTAGGATTATCCGCCGTTAATGCAGCAACATACCAAGTTATTGATAAAGGTGATGTTTCTTCATTAAAATATACTTATTCACAAGAAGAAAATAATAACGGTGAAGCTGCTATTTCAGGCACCGATATATATAATTTTCCTGTACAGTTTCAATATCTTGACGAAGATGATTATAACTTCATCGTTCTCTTAGCTGAGAACAGCCATGAAGGTGTTCATGACTTAGAAAATATTGAAGATGAAACCGCGCTTCGGGCAGGTAACCCAACAGCAAACGATCTTTCTTGGGTCATTAATTTTTTACAATCAAGAGCTGGTAATAGCCTGTATCAACAAGTTGGCGATATTTATGCCATGACTAACTTCAATGGTGATACAGAGCTTTTTAATGTTTTTGATGAAAAGTTAGTTGGCACTGATATTTATACCCGCTCAACTAAAGAATATATTAGTGGTATAACTAATGAAGGTTGGGTTTACGGTAATGCGTCAGCACCTTATTTACCGGTAGATTTTACTAATAGTAATGATGAGCAATTAACCTATTGGTTACGTGAATTTACTACGCGTGGTTTTTTCTCTTCGGATGGTGGTGCGAGTATTATTGAAATTATTCCGCCGAGTGAAACCGATTTACCCGAAGAGCAGCGTTTTGGCGGAGAGTCAGCCATATTAGATATCAGCGATTCTCATTTTGCCGTTGGTTATGCTAGTACAAGTATTGATCAAAATGCTATTGATTTTTTTGCTGATGAAACCGGCGGTTGTGCTGATCCTGATGTACTTGATGATTTGCCTTTTAAAGCTTGTGTTCAACAAGTTGTTGAAGAAATTTATAATACAGAAGCAATCAAATGGACCATTGATGAGCAAGGTATCATTACATCAGAAATTTTAGGGCAATTAGTTACTCCGCATGTTGATGACATTCGCGAGTATGTTAATTACGCTCAAGCAATTAATAACCAAGGTGTTGCTGTTGGCTATGCACATGGTTGGGTTGACGAAAATGAAACCAACCCAAGCGCAAGTGAAGCTAGAAGTTTATATGCTGTTGTTTATAAAAATGGTCTAGTTAGCGACTTTACTGAAGATCATGGTAAATATTTTGATTCGCGTGCTTATGATATAAATGACGCGGGTATCGCGGTAGGTCATGTTGCTACCTATGTAAATGGTAACTTACGTACTAAGTTCTATCATGTTGATACTAACGCAGAATCGATGGAAATGATTTTACCAACAGATTTCTTTACTGGTAGTTCGAGTACAGCTCGCTCGATTAATGAAAGCGGTAAAATTGTAGGTGAAGGTGAAGTTGAAACACATAACGACAATACCAGTACGCCAAGAAGAACGCATGCTTTTATTTATGACACTATCAGCAAAACTTTTACTGATTTAAATGACTTTTTAACTTGTGAAACTGATTACACTATTATCGAAGCACGTGCTATTAATGATGATGATGAAATTTCAGCTACCGCATTAATTCGAGTTCCTCGCCATGATTCAAAGGGCGTATTAATGCTTGATGACAAAGGCGAACAGTTATTTGAAGATGTGGTTCGCGCGGTTACTTTACAGCCAATAGCGGGTGAAGTTGAAAACTGTAGTGCTGTTGAAGAAAAAGTTGAACGACGAGGTGCAGGTTTTGGTTTAAGTAGTATTTTCTTGCTAGCACTTGTAGGTTTACGTCGCAGATTTACTTTTAAATTGAGTTAAACTGTTTTTATTCGACTGTCGAATATTGATAAAAATAAAGCCAGCTTTTAGCTGGCTTTATTGTATTTTCAGGCGGGTGGATCGAAGGATAAACTTTAGGCTAGGTACTTATTCGCGAAGCCTATTCGTTAATCCTATAAAGTTACTGCTTTATTCTAAGCGCCTTCTCACCGCGAGCAATACCCACACAGCCTGACCTTACTGACTCTATAATTTCTGTTTCATTCGCCAGCGTGCAAATAAAGGCATTAATTTTATCGGCATTACCCGTTAATTGAATAGTATAGACTTGTTTACCAATATCAATAATGGAGCCCCTAAAAATATCCGTTATACGCATAACTTCACTGCGAGACTTTTCGTTCATCGCCAATACTTTAATCAACAGTAATTCACGCTCTACGTGGCTACGTTCTGTTAAGTCGGTAATTTTAATAACATCAATAAGTTTATTAACTTGCTTTACTATTTGCTCAAGTATCTTGTCATTCCCTTTAGTCACAATAGTAATGCGAGATAGAGTATCGTCTTCGGTTGGTGCAACCGTTAAGCTCTCAATATTAAATGCTCTTTGAGAAAATAACCCAACAATGCGAGAAAGTGAGCCTGCCTCGTTCTCTAGTAATACGGCTAAAATTCTTCGCATTATGCTTTTACTCCTTTTTTAATCCACATTTCATCAATGGCGCCGGTACGAATTTGCATCGGGTATACATGCTCGTTTTCATCGACTAATACATCAACAAAAACTAATCGGTTTTTAATGGAAAAAGCTTCCTTAATCTTTTCATCTAATTCATCAAGATTATTAATTTGCATGCCGACATGGCCATAGGATTCTGCCAATTTAACAAAATCAGGTAAAGATTCCATGTATGAAGAAGAGTGTCGGCCACCATAAACCATATCTTGCCATTGACGTACCATGCCTAAAGAACGATTGTTTAGTGAGATAATAACCACGGGTAAGTTATATTGCAGACAAGTAGATAGCTCTTGTATATTCATTTGAATAGAGCCGTCGCCAGTAATACAGATAACATGGCTTTCAGGAAAAGCTAATTTCACCCCCATTGCAGCAGGTAAACCAAAACCCATAGTGCCCAAGCCGCCAGAGTTTATCCATTGGCGAGGCTTAGCAAAAGGATAGTATTGCGCGGCAAACATTTGATGCTGGCCAACATCAGAGCAAACATAAGCTTCGCCTTGTGTGGCTTTGTACATAGACTCAATAACACGTTGGGGTTTTATTTTATCGCCAGATTGATCATAACTTACACTTTTAACTGCGCGCCATTGCTCAATTTGTTGCCACCATAATTGGTTTTCTTCTTGGTTAACACTAAACTGTTGTTCTTCAAGTTCAACAAGTAACTGCTCAATAACAATATCGACTAAACCAACAACCGGAATATGTGCGTTTATGGTTTTTGAAATTGATGTGGGGTCAATATCAACATGAACAATAGTGGCATCAGGACAGAATTTCTTAACATTGTTCGTTACGCGGTCATCAAATCTTGCACCTAAAGCGAGAATAACATCAGCATTAGCCATAGCTTTATTCGCTTCTAGACTGCCGTGCATACCTAACATTCCGATAAAATTGTCATGTAAACCAGATACGCCGCCTAAACCCATTAAGGTATTGGTTACTGGTGCATTTAATTTTTCAACCAAGGTTGTTAGTAACTCGGCAGCGTTAGCGATGATTATGCCGCCACCAGAGTATACAACGAGCCTTTTTGCTTTTTTAATTGCCTGCACTGCTTTTTTAATTTGGCGATGATGACCTTTTATTGTTGGGTTGTATGAACGCATGCTAACGTCGGCATTAAATACAAACTCTGCAGTAAACTGCGGCATTAAAATATCTTTAGGTAGTTCAATAACCACAGGACCTGGGCGTCCAGTACTGGCGATATAAAAAGCTTTAGCTATGGTATTTGGAATATCAACAACACTTCGGCAATTAAAGCTATGCTTTACGATTGGCCGTGAACAACCGACAATATCGGTTTCCTGAAACGCATCGTCACCAATTAGGCCGGTAGGCACTTGGCCAGATAACACCACCATAGGAATAGAGTCCATATACGCTGTGGCTATGCCTGTAATACAGTTTGTAGCACCAGGCCCTGATGTTGCCAATACCACACCAACTTCACCTGTTGCTCGGGCAAAACCATCTGCCATATGAGTTGCCGCTTGCTCATGACGAACAAGAATATGCTCTACGTCATCTTGTCTAAAAAGCGCATCATAAATATCTAGTACGGTGCCGCCTGGATAACCGAATAGATACTTTACCTTCAATGCTGATAAGGCTTTTACTACCAGCTCAGCACCTGAGAATAGCTCTTTTGTCATATGTAATCCCTTTCTTAATTAAGTCAATGAGTATAAATAGCGATAAAAAAACCCCCGTTCTTTTCAGAGCGAGGGTTAATTGTTGTTATTTTTTTACTTTATTTTTACACACAATATCGTCCACGCTTGGGATTTAAGACCAAGACGAGAATGAGGAGAGAAAAAAGTGTGTTAGCTAAGTTCATATATAAATATTGTGTAAAAGTAATACCTACAGTTTTAAGGGGTTTACCTATTACTGTCAATGGTAAATTGGAAAATATATATAAGTTTTTAAACTTTATTATAGCCAAATGAAAAATAGGGAGTACAAAAGCTAAATATTTGTGTGTCATAAAGTAGAGGTTAGTCCGGTCATTTAGTTAGCGAGGAAAGATTTGGGGAAAGGTTTAAAGTATTAATAAGTTAAATACTGCGTTTAAATTAATAACTCACCTCTGTTATTAATCTTGAATGGTAATTAATAAAAAAATCAATCAAATGGCGTTAAATTTTTAAACAGTTTACCTTGGTATTTATGATAACCTGTAGGGTAAGTTAAACAAATCGAAGTTGTAAGGAAGGATTTATGCTAAAAAATAAACTAATCATGATGTTAGCACTTGTAGCAATCGCTGGGTGTACATCAACTCAACAGGCTAGAGTTGACTTTGATCGCAATAGTGAAATAACGACATCACATTATAAAACATTCGCTTGGCTAAATGAGACAAAGGTTTTAGCTGAATCTATTGATGCTAACCCTGTTATGAAAGTTAGAATTGATAACGCGATTGAACAAGCTTTTATTGCTAAGGGTTATGCATTAGTCAGTGATGCTGAAGCTGCTGATTTTACTATTTCATACACCATGGGAAGCAGAGATAAAGTAAAAGTTGATACCTTACCTCTGATGTATAGAACCAATTTTTTATGGGGACATCGTTACTACGGTGGTATAGGTCTTAGTTCAGATACACGTGTGCGAAACTATACCGAAGGGAAATTGGCGATAGATGTGTATGACGTTAAAAGCCATCAGCCGGTATGGCATGGTTGGGCGATAAAACGCATTAAAACATCAGAGCAAGATAATCCGAGCAAAGCCATTAAAATGGTTGTTGAGCAGGTTGTTGCTCAGTTCTAATTAACACTATGCTAATGCTTCATTAAAAAAGCGCAGATCCTCTGCGCTTTTTTTGGTCAAAATTATAGCTAAAAATACACAACCAAATCACCGAGGTTGTTAAGTTGTGCTTTTTATTTTTTGGGAGAGTAAGCGAACTCAATTCGATTACCACTAGGTTCACGAATTATCATATGAACCGTTGGACCTTTACCATTAAGTTCAGGTGAAAACTCAATGACGATATTGGGTAACAATTTAAAGCGTTGATGTAACTCCTCAAGTATTTTTTCGCTAGTTACCGTTAAGGCAAGGTGGTGTAAACCGACATTGTTCTTTCTATCAAATTCTATAACGTCATGTTTATTTTTGGTCTGCCATAAGGTGACAAAAACTTGCCCATCAGTTACAAATACCGATGGGTATTCTGGATAACCACCTGCAACTTTCCAACCTAAAGTATTCACAAAAAAATCTTTTGAGGCTGATAAGTCCTTAACCGTTAAACCCAAGTGGTTCAAACCTGATGTCATTACTTTAGCGTCATTACCTTTAGCATTTACGCCAGAGGATACTATTGAGAGGAGTACGATGGATATTAAAAAAAAGCGTATTAGCATGTTTTATCTCGTTAAGTTATATTTATGTTTTATATGACTATTGACCGGAAATTTAACCTTAGTTATTCATTTTAATTAATTAACGGGTAATTTTTATTTTAGATAAGATACCCATACATTTTTATCAAAGCACGCTAAACTTATTAAAAGTTAAGCTTTACAGATTGTAGGAACACTTATGAAGTTATTATGTAATATTTTTATGCTGTTAATCGTCATTGCTATTAGCCTGTTTGTTCCGAAAAGTTATAGTTTTAATGTTGCACAAAATATTTGTGAATATATTGCAGTTGATGACAAAGGGCGGTTAAGAAAACTGTTGAAGTCAAATCGATTAAAATTACGCGCAGTGTTTAAAGATGTGAGTTGTGACAATAGCAATATTCTAATCTTTGCCGCGAAAAATAATGCCAATGAAATAGGGCAACTGCTGATCAAAAAGTTACCGAAAGCTGTAATAGAAGTTGAGTTAGAAAATTTAGCTACTCAATCAGCATCTTTAGCTGAAATTGCAAAAGCACGAATTAACTAAATTCATTTAAAATTCAGCTGTTTATCATCGAATTAACCTAAGCCTTAAACGGGTGTTCTACAAGGTTGAACGTAGCGTTATTGTCACCAAAAACATAGACGTAGCATTGTTGCCAAGTGTCAGGGATTTTCCAAGTGTTATTGTTTTCAATGGAATAAAGGTGACGTTTATTTGCACATCGTATATCCATTTTAGTGAGTTTTCCGGTAATGTTTGTCAAGGTAAATTCATTTCGAACTAAGGCATAATGCCAGTACTCATCTTGACGAATATCAGCACTGATCACTAAATTTTTATCTGAACGAATAAACTCATCAATACGCTCAAGCAGTACTTTATAATCAGCTAAATAAGGTTCATCAGCGGCTAGTTTTTCCAAACGTTCAAATGTGTAATATGCAGATTTTAAGTGGTTTAGTTTTATTTGCAGCAGTAATTTTTGTTTAAGGGTAGATATGAGTTGCTGATTATTGCCTGCTTCAATAGGGAATGCTGTTTTGTTCAAGTGCGAAAGTTCGAGAGCAGGATCACCAATTTCATTTGCGTATTGTGCACTCAATAACTGTAAAAAGTTATTTTCAGATAAGTGCATTTTTTTTATTTTGTTAAATCGCCCCAATAACTCTTTGGCTTGAGCATAATCTTTGGCTGTTATAGCCGCTTGTGTTTTACTGTACAAGTGTCTAAAACGCCTAGTAACCCCTGATTCTCCCGCTTGTTTATGCATTCTAAAGTTAAGCATTACACTATTTGCACACTGTTGTATTGGCTCACCATTTTCTAATACAGGATCGTATTGCCATTGCATTACGGCCTTTTTAGCTGCAAGGGTAATGTCGTCACTACCGGAAGTTTCTTTAGTGATAACATTAGAAACGCTACCGTCTTTTTCAATAATAAAACTAAAAGTCGCCCAACCCTCTCGGCCATTCTTTGCTGCATTGACAGGATATTTGGGTTCAACTCTAACTTTAGGTATTGGTGCTGCTGTAGTGCTTAAGTGCTGAGATATTTCGATTGCTTGGCTACTATTGCAAAGTAATAGTATAGGTAAAAACGTAAAGGTAATTGAATTTTTCATTTAAACATCCTTGTTTTTATTTAAGATAATATTTTACTAATATTTTAAATTAGTTGTTATTTTTATTATGATTAACTCGCCAAGAGTTAAAAGCTTTTTTAACGGTGGAAATCATTTCTGGCGACGAGCTTTTACTCAGCGCCATACAATGTTCTGTACTGTCGTTTGGGTGTAACTTAAAACCTACTTTTAAGTCATCGATGCTAAAACCTGTATCTTGCAAGCGATAAATTAAACTTTCTTTCGATTGAATAACAGCATCTATTCTTCCATTAAGTAAGTTTTTTATATTGTTTTCTTCACTCGAAGTAACGATTAAGTTTCGACCTTCAACAAAGCCATGCTCTAGCATGTAATTATGGCTATTATCACTTCTTAATACACCAATAACTGTGTCACCCAAAGTTTCTAACGCAGAGATATCAGCCTTGTTCTTTTTTAGTTTATATATGTTAATGGGTGTTTTGGCGTGTATAGGACAAAACCACTCAAAGTAGGGCGTTCGTTCTTTAGTTTTATAAATGGAATAAATGAGCACATTGGGCTTATTCATCGCTAAATAATAACTACGCGCCCACGGATAAGTCCTAATGGTGTAATCAATGCCTGAAGGCGCTAAAATATCATTAATTTTTTTTGTCACGCTGCCTGAAATATCGTTTCTATTTTCAGGGTTTTGTATTATAAATGGCGGCCAATGTTCACTAACTACTTCTAAAGTTAGTGCAGTTACTTTTACGCTAAATATTGAAAAGATGAGCAATACGCTAAGTAAAAATTTCAACAATAAAACCCTCTTCGACGATTGCCGTTATATTTAAAAACACAATAATAAATTTACACAGTAAGAATAATTAACCTATCAGTAATATGCTTTTATATCAATTTCTGGTGCTTATAATACTCGTTAACTTTTCAGCTGTTTCGTTCGGCTCTTCCATTGGAAAACAATGAGTTTTACCAAACTTTTGCCATTGAATGTTTTTATTAATTTTAGCGGCTCTTTTAACTGCTTTTGGTATAAAAAAATAGCTGTTATGTGCGACTAATATTTCTACTGGTACTTTAATGTTATAAATCGCCCGCCAAAGGCCTTTTGGGTACGAGCCAAAGATTGAAGCTTCCCAGCTTGGCTCACAACTCAGTTGCACGGTACTATCGGCATTAATCGATGAGGAAAATTCACAGTAATCGTTAATCACTTGCGAATGCCAAGTTTTATAAAAGGCTTTACTGGCAATACTCTCGTTCATTGCAGCAATGCTTGGCCATGTATTGGTACGATTAGCGACTGATTTTACTAAAGTGCTTCTACGCCATGCTCCGGTTACTCGCATAAGTTGTTGCGCTATTATCATCTCAGTTTGGAATAACACTGGGTCGAGTAAAATTATTTCGCTGAATAAATCTGGGTATTTAACTGCAGCTAATAACGTTAAAACACCCCCATAGAGTGCCCAATACCTATTAAAGGACCATTTTCTTTAACATTGGCTTGTGCATAAATAGCATCTGCAACCGTATTAGCCATTTTTTGCCAGTCAGGCATACGTTTTGATGGCTGTGTGGAGTTACCATGCCCGGGCACATCTGTTAACCAAATAGACCAGTCTTTTGGTAGTTGCGATGCCATTACCGCTAAGGTCATTGCAGAGAAACCGGTGCCATGCAAAATATGAATACGTTTGGCGTCTTTAGCACCAGCACGATAGTAGCCGTTTACCGTATTTTGACTCTTAGATTTTTGTTGCCATTGCTGTACATTCTCAAGAGAAAGTTTACGAGTCGAGAGTGTTGCTTTAGAAGATGAACTTTCAGACATTAGGAGGCTGTTAAGGAAATAAAAAAGTATAAATAACATAACAATTTACTGGTCTGATGTGAATGGTTTTCTAAATCTTTAATTTATTTTGCAATGGCGTTGCACAAGTTCAGTAAAATGGACTGTTCTGCCTTATATGTTGTCGTAAATGAGCGTAAGTTTACTTATATTTCGCTTTATATAGGAGAATTTATATTCTTTAGGTGCGCTTAGGTTAATTCTATTGATATAATATCTTCAATTATGTTATTTAAATTTTTACTATTTTAGGGGTTTTGTGGATGTCGGAAGTAGAAAACCGTCCTACCAATTTTATTCGTCAAATTATTGATGCTGATCTAGCTAGTGGCAAGCATAGTCAAATACAAACACGTTTTCCGCCTGAGCCGAATGGTTTTTTACATATTGGTCATGCGAAATCTATATGTTTAAATTTTGGTGTTGCTCAAGATTATCAGGGTTTATGTAATTTACGCTTTGATGATACTAACCCTGAAAAAGAAGATATTGATTACGTAAACTCTATTCAAGCAGACGTTAAATGGTTAGGTTTTGAATGGGCTGGCGATATTCACTATTCTTCAGATTATTTTGACCGCTTGTATGGTTATGCTGTTGAGCTTATCGAAAAAGGTTTAGCTTACGTTTGTTTTTTAAATGGTGAAGAAACGCGTGAGTACCGTGGTACGTTAAAGCAACCAGGTAAAAATAGCCCTTATCGTGATACTTCTGTTGAAGAAAACCTCGCTTTGTTTGCAAAAATGAAAGCCGGTGACTTTAAAGAAGGTGAGTGTGCATTGCGCGCTAAAATCGATATGGCATCGAGCTTTATGTGTATGCGTGATCCTATTATTTATCGTGTTAAATTTGCCCATCATCACCAAACAGGGGATAAATGGTGCATTTATCCAATGTACGATTTTACTCATTGTATTTCTGACGCCATTGAAGGCGTAACGCACTCATTGTGTACCTTAGAGTTTCAGGACAACCGTCGTTTATATGACTGGGTTATCGATAATATCTCGATTGAAACTATTCCACATCAATACGAATTTTCACGCTTAAATCTTGAATATACCGTAATGAGCAAGCGAAAATTAAATAGCTTAGTGGAAGATAAGTTAGTACATGGTTGGGATGACCCGCGTATGCCAACGATTGCGGGTTTCCGTCGTAAAGGCTTTACACCCGGTTCACTGCGTGAATTTACCAAACGTATCGGTGTAACTAAAATGGATAACACCGTCGAAATGAGCGTGTTAGATGCTTGTATTCGTGAAGACTTAAATGACAATGCTCCACGTGCAATGGCCGTTTTAGACCCTATTAAATTGGTGATTGAAAACTATCCTGACGGGCAAGTTGAAAACCTTGATGTTAAAAATCATCCAAGTGACGAAAGCCATGGCTCGCGTGTTGTTCCTTTTTCTAAAGAACTTTACATAGAAGCAGAAGACTTTCGTGAAGAAGCTAATAAGAAATATAAACGTTTAGTATTAGACAAAGCTGTTCGTTTACGTGGCGCTTATGTTGTTACGGCTACTCGTTGTGATAAAGATGCAGAAGGGAACGTGACTACGGTTTATTGCCAGTACGATCCAGAAACCTTAGGTAAAAATCCTACTGATGGTACTAAACCTAAAGGTGTTATTCATTGGGTTTCTGCTGAGCAAAGTCTTGATGCAGAAATTCGTTTGTATGAACGTTTATTTACGGTGCCAAATCCAGGTGCAGCAGAAGACTTTCATTCGGTGATTAACCCTGACTCACTAACTATCATCAGTAATGCAAAAGTTGAACCTTATTTAGCTAATGCAAAGCCTGAACAAGCATTTCAGTTTGAACGCCAAGGGTACTTTTGTTTAGATAATAAAATCTCAACAGAAGATACTGCCGCAGGTAAACTCGTATTCAACCGTACCGTTGGTTTACGTGATACTTGGGAAAAAAAATCAGCATAGTTATTATTTAATCACTGGCTAATAGCCATTGATTTAGAAACTAAGAGGCAATAAAAAAAGCTCATAAGTTAAACCTTATGAGCTTTTTTATGTTCAAACCGAACCACTTTTAACTGATAGCTGTTAACTCAAAGCTGCTAATTCAAAGCTTAGTCGCCAGTTTCATCGCGATAACAAAACTCGCTAATTCGGCTAACATTTTGTCATTATCATCGAGATTATTTTCAATTATTTTGACCACAGCAGAGCCACTAATAGCACCTTTTGCCCCTGTGGCTAATGCCGCTTCTACTTGTTCAGGCTTTGATATACCAAAACCAATAACCGAAGGCGCAGCTTGGTGTTTGTCTAAAATATCAATCAGCTTATGACCAGTCATTTCAGCTTCAGTTTCTGTACCTGTTACGCCAACACGACTTAATACATAAGTATAACCAGAACCGTAATCAGCGACTTTTTGTAAAGTTGCTTCACTGGCATTAGGCGGAGCAATAAAAATAGGTGCTACATTATTGGCAATTGCCGCCTGTCTAAAAGGCTCACTCTCACGAATGGGTAAGTCAGCAATTAGCACTGAGTCAACACCCGCAGCAGCCACATCACGATAAAAATTATTAATACCGCGAGCAAATACTAAGTTGCCATAAAGTAACAAACCAATTGGAGTGTCAGGCGAATAGGCACGAACTTTGGCTAAAATATCTAAACAAATGTCGGTATTCGTATTAGCTTTTAATGCACGAAGAGCAGCCATTTGTATGGTTAAACCGTCGGCACTTGGGTCTGAAAACGGTATGCCTAGCTCTAAAGCATCTGCGCCAGCATCAATAAGGGTTTTAATTATTTCAAAAGACTGTTCAGGGTTTGGATCGCCGATGATCACAAAAGGAATAAATGCTCCTTCTTTTTTGGCTGCGAGCTTTTCAAACGCTTGGTCATAACGAGTACTTACATTAGTTATGTTAGTTGCTTGGCTCATTATGCTTCTCCTCTGTGTTTAACGTTACTTTTCTCAGCAGTCTCGGGTGATATAATCGCGTTAACATGCGCTAAATCTTTATCTCCTCGGCCTGATAAATTAACCAAAAAGATAGTTTCCTCGGTTACTTTATCAGCCATTTTTAAAGCATGCGCTAAGGCGTGAGATGACTCTAAAGCCGGAATTATACCTTCGTTACGCGCTAACAATTGAAATGCTTCTAATGCTTCATCGTCATTAATTGGCACGTATTGAGCACGACCAGAATCCTTTAATTGTGCGTGTTGTGGACCTACCGCAGGGTAATCAAGACCAGCCGATACTGAGTAAGACTCTTCAATTTGTCCAGCCTTGTCTTGCATAATGTAGGTGTAGTTACCATGTAACATGCCTTTAGTGCCTGCAACTAAGGTTGCACCGTGGTGTGCGGTATTAATGCCTTTACCGCCAGCTTCAACACCGATGAGCTTAACGTTTTCATCGCCGATAAAATCGTTAAACATACCAATAGCATTTGAGCCACCTCCAACACAGGCAATAACGTAATCAGGTAAACGACCTTCTTCTGCTAATAACTGTTGTTTTGCTTCTTCGCCGATCATTTTTTGAAATTCACGTACAATCGTCGGGAACGGGTGAGGACCCGCCGCCGTGCCTAATAAATAGTGCGCGTTTTCATAATTTGCTGACCAATCACGTAAAGCTTCATTCACCGCATCTTTAAGTGTACCGCTACCAGCTGTTACGGGAATAACTTCTGCACCCATTAATTGCATACGAAAAACGTTCGGTTGCTGACGCTGACAATCAACTGCGCCCATATAAACTTTACATTTTAAACCTAATAACGAGCAGGCTATCGCAGTAGCAACACCATGTTGACCCGCGCCAGTTTCTGCAATTATTTCTGTTTTCCCCATGCGCTTGGCAAGTAAGGCTTGTCCTAACACTTGGTTGGTTTTGTGTGCGCCACCGTGCAGTAAATCTTCACGCTTTAGGTAAATTTTAGCTAATGGGTTTTTAACAATATTACGACACAATGTTAGTGGCGTTGGTCGGCCAGCATAGCTAGTTAATAATTTGTTGAACTCGGCTAAAAAAACTTCATCGGTTTGCGATTCAATAAAGGCTTGCTCTAGCTGTTCTAAAGCAGGCACTAACAATTCGCCCACAAACATGCCACCAAACTCACCGAAGTAGGCTGGTAAGGTTTTTTTAGGCTGATTTTCACTTGTAGATTTTAACATCTTAATAATTCCGTATTTGGGCGAAAACTTCATTGAGCTTTTCGCGACATTTAATGCCTGGGCTAGATTCAACACCTGAGTTGATATCTAAGCCAAATAATTCGTGGTTGTTCAATTGCCCGCACGCTTGGGTGATATTATCTTGTTGTAAGCCGCCAGCTAAAAAACAACGCGATAAGTCTTGCTCGCTATCAGCTAACGCTTGCCAGTTAAAAGCCTGACCGCTGCCAGCATTTTTACCGTCGAGTACAATATGGTCGACATTACTGGGTAAAGTTGGCACCTTGTTTTCAACAGGTAGCGCTTTAAATATTTGACAATGTTGAAACAACTTTTCTCTTAAACTATTAATGTATTCTTGGCTTTCTTGACCATGCAATTGTACCGCTGATAATTGCAATTCATGTGCGAATTCAAGCACAGTATCTTGCGAATGATTAACAAATACACCAACATATTTTAAGCTTGGGTTATCACTGATAATAACTTTTGCCTGTGCTTTATCAATACACCTAGGTGATTTCTCAGCAAAGATAAGTCCGCCAAATTCTGCACCCGCATTAATTGCAAACGAAGCATGTTCCGGGCTTGTTAAACCACACACTTTATTGTGACCAAATATTAATTGCCGACATGCTAAATCAATATCATCTTCAGCCATAACCGAGCTGCCAACTAAAAAGCCATCAACGGCTGGGGCAAGCTCTCTCACTTGTGCATTATTATATATGCCTGATTCAGAAATAACGATGCGATCATCAGGTAATGTTGGCGCTAAGTCAAAGGTACGTGAAATATCGGTTGAAAGATCACGTAAGTTGCGATTATTAATACCAATGAGTTTTGCATTTAAGCTAATCGCGCGTTCGCATTCTTCTTCGTTAGAAACTTCAGTCAAAATAGCTAAGTTTAACGACTGTGCAACAGCTGCCAGCTCATTGTATTCTTCGTCATTGAGCACGCTCAGCATAAGTAATATTGCGTCGGCGCCATAATGTCTGGCCAAATAAACTTGGTAGGTATCAAAAAAGAAATCTTTATTCAGTACTGGGCACTTAACGAAATCACTAACGGTTTTTAAATAGCTAAAGTCGCCTTGGAAATATTTATGCTCGGTCAGTACTGATATTGCCGCCGCGTAATTATCATAAATACCGGCTATTTCTGCGACATTAAAATCAGCTCTGATCAAACCTTTTGATGGTGATGCTTTTTTACATTCTAAAATAAAGCCAGCGTAAGGTTTTTCTGCTGTACGCGTTAGCGCTTGATACATATCTTTTTTTGAAGGTGTTAAATCATCAATAAAGCTTGCTAACGGTAATTCTTTCTTTAAATGCTCTATCTCAATACGTCGATTTTCAACGATTTGCTCAAGAATATTACTCATTATGCTGTTACTCCTGAGTTCGATATTTGTACTAAATCTGCTAATGTTTTTGTTGCTGCACCCGAGGCGAGTACCTGAGTGGCGTGTTGTGCCGCTAACAATAACGTATCGGCTTTACCGTTAAGCTGCTCGCGATGTAAATAAAGTAGTGCTGCACAATTAATAATAACTGCGCTGTTATGGGCAGCTTGGCCTTTACCGGCTAATATGGCTTGAATAAATTTGGCGTTTTCTTCAGGCGTTCCACCTTTTATATCTTCTAGGGTGTAGTTTTCTAAACCAAAGTCTGCAGGCGTAACTTCTTTCTCGGTTAATTCACCATGACTTATCTCAGTAACTTGTGTTTTCCCATGTAACGCTATTTCATCTAAGCCACTACCATGAACTACCCAAGCTTGTTTTACACCAGTTAGCATCAGAGCTTGTGCAATCGGGGTAATTAATTCAGGAATATAAACACCTAACAACATAATGTCGGGCTTTGCCGGATTAACTAACGGCCCTAAAATATTGAATAGGGTTCGAATAGCCATAGCTTTACGCACCGGAGCAGCATGCTTGAAGCCAGTATGGTAAGCAGGAGCATATAAAAAGCAGATATTGGCTTGCGCTAAACATTCACTTGCCACTTCAGGTGACATTGTTAAGTTTACGCCGAGTGCTTCGAGTAAATCGGCAGAGCCAGACATACTTGAGACACTTCTGTTGCCATGTTTTGCCATTTTTAAGCCACAAGCAGCCGCTAAAATAGCCGCAGTGGTAGATATGTTTATGGTATTTGCGCCATCTCCGCCTGTGCCTACGCAATCAGCCACACTTGTGCTCTGGCTCGGGAAAACACTAGCATTGGCGCGAATAGCAATCGCAGCACCAGCAATTTCAGCTGGCGTTTCACCTTTAATTTTTAGCGCAGTCAGTATTGCCGCTAAACGTTCTGGCGCGACAAAACCATTGATCACTTGTTCAAACACATCATGACTTTGCTGTTGTGTTAGTGAATTACCATCAACTAAAGTATTGAGTGCACTATGCGTAATGTCATCGTTACTCACGGGCTGAGTTTTTGGTGAATTTTCGCTACTTAGTTCAGTGGTTGTCATGAGTATGCCCTTGTGCTTTATAAATAGTTTGGTTAGCCAAAGCGGATAAATGATTAAGGCTTTGGGCTAATAAATTGGTGCCATATGTGGTTAATATCGATTCAGGATGAAACTGAAAACCGATGGCCGCATCGCTACTATGCTCTATTGCCATAGGTAAGGTAATTTCATCATTGTCAGTGGATAAATTAACATAGGCTGTCATGGTCAGTTGCTCTGGCATTTTGCTGGCAACAAGTGAATGATAACGCGCTACAGGTAAAGGGCTATCAATATTATCAAAAGCGCCTAATCCGTTGTGGGTAATATTAGACGACTTTCCGTGCACTACTTCAGGTGCGCGTGCTATTACACCGCCATAATGTTGGATTAATGCTTGATGCCCTAAACAAATACCTAAGATAGGAAATTGTCCGGCGCATAATTTAATTAAAGGCATTAAACAACCTGCATGCGTAGGATCGCCAGGTCCGGGTGAAAGCACTAAAATAACGCCAGCGTTATTACTTTGTTGCTTCTCTTGTAACTTTTTAAAAATAAAATCAGCACTGATAGTATGGCGATAAATGGTCAGTTGGTAACCTAAACAACGAAACTCATCGACCAAATTATAAGTAAATGAGTCAAGATTATCTAACATAACAATTTCTGGTAAAGCGATAGGTAAAGCATCAGTTGATTTCATTATTTCGTTTCCTTGTGCATAACATCGCTGTTAGTTAAATTTTTTCTTACCTGATGAGAGATAACTAATACTTTACCTTCTGCTTCTTTAATCGCACTGATCACTGCTTGAGCTTTTTGTCTGGTTTCATTTGTTTCTGATTGTGGGTCTGAGTCAAAAACCACTCCTGCGCCAGCTTGTATTTGTGCGCGATTATTTTGTACGAAGGCTGAACGTATAACGATACAAGTGTCCATATCACCATTGCCGGTTAAGTAACCCACTGCGCCGCCATAACTACCTCTGCGTTTTCCTTCTACTTCACGAATAAGTGAGGTTGCTTTTACTTTAGGTGCACCAGACAATGTGCCCATATTCATACAAGCTTGGTAAGCGTGCAGTGCATCTAATTCGATTTCTAATGTGCCACAGACCCGAGAAACAAGGTGCATAACGTGTGAATATCGGTCGACTTTTAATAGCTCAGCCACATGACGAGTACCAGGCTTGCTAACGCGCGCGATGTCATTACGTGCTAAATCAACCAACATAATATGCTCGGCTAATTCTTTTTTATCTAATCGTAAGTCTAACTCTATTCGACTATCTAAATCAGGCGATAAACTGCCGTCAGCGTTAAAGCCACGAGGACGTGTACCGGCAATTGGGTAAATCTCTACTTGTCGATTACTTTGTTGATACTTAAGTGCTGACTCTGGCGAAGCGCCGAATATACAAAAATCACTGTCTTGCAAATAAAACATATAAGGGCTTGGATTACTGTGTTTTAGTGCTTTATAGGCGTTAAGGTTATTTGAGCAGGTCAGGCTAAAAGTGCGTGACGGTACTACTTGGAAAATGTCACCGGCTAAAATATTCTCTTTTAAGTCATTAACTATTTGGCAAAAAGCCTCATCGTCAATATCACAGCTTAATGGCAGCTGTTCATCTTCTTTTGACGCAGTGTTGTTGTTATCGGCGTTAACTGGTTTAGGTTCAAATGAAGCGGTTATATCAGTACTTAAACGTGTTTTTATTACGTTAATTCTTGCTAATGCTGCTGCTTTAGCTTCTTCGTATCCAGGGCCGGTAAATTGATTGGTAATTACATCACTTGATTGTTTTTCATGGTCAATAATAATCAGCGTTTCAGCGAGATAATAAACAAAATCTGGGCAAGTATTTTCGCCATCAGCAACTTCAGGTAATGATTCGCTCATCGACATCATATCGAATGCAAAAGCACCCCCTAAAAATACCGCAAACGGGTGTTGGGTTGTATTATCTAGTTGACTGAATAAACGTAAGCTTTGAAAAGGGTTAATTGCAAGCAATCGAGAACGTTCATCTAATTGTTCGTTAATGTCAGAAAATGTGGCACTAAATGCCTGATTGTCGTCACTACCGTTTTCGGTGATTGCTGCATTCAATGCTAATGCTTGTTTCGCAAACGACAGGGCATTTTCACCGTTTTTATTTAATGCAGTAAAGTGAACAGTATTACCATTACAAACAATTTTAACGGCGGTGTCGGTAAGCAGTAAACTTTTAAGTTGATGCTTTTTATCAATTTCTGCTGATTCCAGTAATAACGTATTTTCTTTATCAGCACATAGAGTGTGAAAAACAGCTAAGGGATCACTTTGATAGCTTAAGGTATCGGTAATAGTAACAACCGCACCCGGTTGTTGATGGTTTATCACAGCTTCAGGCTGCATTTTTTCAGTTTTATATTCTTGGGTATTGCTCATGGGTATTCCTACTAATAATCTATTTAAAAAACGGTCATCCAGCGTAAATAGGCAAAAGCCACCATAAGAACCAACGTTTAACTTTAATGCGCAACATACTTATTACTCTCGTTCAATTATTCAAAATTTTAAAAACAAAAAACCCGCAATAGGGTGCGGGTTTTCGAAGTTTTTACTTACAAGTAAACATCACAACCCACTTATGTAGAGTTATGCCACCACCAAATCATAGAAATAGTTTGTTTTACTTGTATCATTATCTGTTTTATCTCAGTAAAATTGTTTTATTCACTTGCCTAATTAGTGACTTGACTATGTTATTAGGTAGTTTTAAGTCCCTATAGAAGAACCGATTCGCGTAATGATGTCAACCACTGATTTTACTAAAGATAAAGATTTTTCAAACTTACGGGTTGATCTACACAGCCACACTAATTGCTCGGACGGTGCATTAACACCAAAAGAGCTGATAGAACGGGCGGTTAACTTCCAAATTGACGTATTGGCGATCACAGATCACGACAGCGTTAAAGGCCTTGATAGTGCAAAACAAACTATTTTAGATCAAAATATTCCATTAACTTTGATTAATGGCATTGAAATATCAACCCAGTGGCAAGGTTTTGAAATTCATATTGTTGGTCTAAATATTGACCCTGAGCATACACAATTACAAAGCTTAATATCAGCGCAGCAGCAACGTCGAGAAGACCGCGCAAAAACCATGGGCGAGAAACTCGAAAAATGTGGTTTTAGTGATGTTTACAGTCAAGCCAAAGCAATGGCAGGTGATGGTTCTATTACTCGCGCACATTTTGCAAGAGTGCTTTTACATCGCGGTATTGTCAGTAAAATGCAATCAGCTTTTGACAAGTATATTGGCAAAGGCAAACGTGCTTATGTTAATCCTAATTGGTGCACCATTGACGAGGCCGTAGCAACTATACACGCCGCAGGTGGTGTTGCAGTGATGGCGCATCCTATAAGATATGACTTAACCGCTAAATGGTTAAGGCGTTTAATTGTTGATTTTAAAGCGGCTCAAGGCGACGGTTTAGAAGTCGTGTTACCTCAGATGAATAACGAGCAGCGTAAAATAATGCTAAACTATTGTTCAGAATATGATTTACATGCATCGATGGGCTCTGATTTTCATCAGCCAAGTCGATGGAGCGATTTAGGACGAAACTTAATAATGCCAGAGCAAGCTAACCCTATTTGGCAACTTTGGCAAAGTGAAGGTATTCGGTAGTTATTGATTAACAGTGTATAAGTTAAAATGTTACTCGGTGGATATTACATTATGTTGATAAACTTGAAATTTAGATGGAGCTTATTATGAGCCAGTTTTTTTATGTACACCCAGATAACCCTCAAGGTCGCTTAATGAAACAAGCGGCTGCTATTATCAGCCAAGGTGGTGTTATTGTTTACCCAACAGACTCTGGTTATGCCTTAGGTTGCCATATTGGTGATAAAAAAGCCTTGGAACGAATTTGTAATATTCGTGACATAAATAAAGAACACAACTTTACCCTGATGTGTAGCGATCTATCTGAGTTGTCAGAATATACGCGTGTTGATAACAGTGCTTTTCGCTTATTAAAGAACAATACGCCTGGGCCTTATACCTTTATTTTTAAAGGTTCAAAAGAGGTACCTAAGCGTTTATTAAACCCTAAGCGTAAAACTATCGGTATACGAGTTCCGGATAATAATATCGCTCAAGCGCTATTAGCAGAGCTGGGTGAGCCAATAATGTCGACAACACTTATCATGCCTGGCGCTGAAACAGCAGAGTTTGACCCAGAGCATATTCGCGATATTTTAGAGCACCAAGTTGATTTGATCATCAACGGTGGTCATTTAGGTGAACGCCCGACAACGGTTATCGACTTTTCTAATGATGAGGTTGAAATACTTCGTGTGGGTGAGGGCGATCCAACCCCTTTTCAATAATAATTACCTGAAGTTATAGTTATTGTTATTGTTAATAAAAGTTAAATTATGAAGCATAAAATTCAAATGTTGAAAGTAGCTGATGCCTGATAATTCAGTTAAGTTATCCAAAGATACTATGTCAGGTATAGCGCCAGATAAAACCTCAGGCTCTGGCGTAATGCTACAGCAAGTCTTACCGTTCGCGTTATTACGCGGCGAAGCCATTATAGAAAAGCCTCAAGATCTATTTATACCGCCCGACGCTTTAGAAGTTATTTTAGAAATGTTTGAAGGGCCGCTCGACCTTTTATTGTATTTAATTCGAAAACAAAAATTTGATATTCTAGACTTACCCATTTCCCCCATCACTACGCAATACATGACCTATGTTGATTTAATGAAAGACATTAAATTGGAGTTAGCGGCTGAGTATTTAGTGATGGCGTCAATTTTAGCGGAAATTAAATCACGGTTATTATTACCCAAACAAGCGGTTGAAGAAGAAGAGGGTGATCCACGGGCAGAGTTAGTTAGAAAATTACAAGAATATGAAGTGATTAAAAAAGCGGCTGAAAATATTGATGACCTACCTCGTGTAGACCGCGATAACTTTGTAGCAAAAGTTGAGTTAGCTGAAAACTTTGTCCCTGAAGTTCTTAATAGTCAAGTTGATCTCGCTGAGTTAGTCAATGCTTTACAAGGCATAATGAAGCGTACACAGGCTTATGAACATCATCATATTCAAAAAGAGTCATTGTCGACTAGAGAACGAATGGCGCATATTTTATCGGTATTAAAAAACACAAGTCAGGAACAACCTTACTGTGATTTCAGTGACTTATTTACTATCAAAGAAGGTAAACAAGGTGTTGTCGTTACTTTTTTAGCTATTCTAGAGCTGATTAAAGAATCACTAATCGAATGCATACAAACAAAAATTTATGGCGAAATAAGGGTTTGTTTACCTAAGCAAGTTTAAAGTAAATTATGAGTAAAATTACTAGCAAGAGTGGCTGTAAAAATATGGGTGAAATGAGCAACAATGATCACGGATAAAATACGCCATAAAGATATTGATGATGCCAAACTTAAACGTCTGGTCGAAGCAGCGTTGTTTCTTGCTGAAAAGCCATTGTCGGTGCAATTACTTAAACGCGATTTTTTAATAGAATATCGTGTCAGTAACCTACGTATTCGTGATATCATTATCGCTATCCAAGCTGACTTTAAAGGCCGTGGTGTAGAACTCAATAAAGTCGCTTCTGGCTATCGTTTTCAAACACCGTCAGAGCTTAGCGAAGATTTAGCGCATTTATACAAAGAAAAAGCACCAAAATACTCACGTGCTATTTTAGAAACATTAGCGTTAATTGCTTATAAACAACCGATAACCCGTGGAGAAATAGAAGACATTCGCGGTGTTGCTGTTAGTAGTAATATTATTAAAACGCTAACCGATAGAAATTGGATAAAAACAGTAGGTCAAAAGGAAGTGCCCGGTCGACCTGTGTTGTATGCGAGTACACAAGAGTTTCTTGATTACTTTTCACTGACATCACTCGACCAACTGCCGGCATTAATGCCAATGGAAGATTTTACCAGTTAAGCGTTTTTGAAAGAAACGTTAAACTAAAAAAGCAGGGTATTTACCCTAACCTTAAAGAGACAGAGACGTAAAAGTGAATCAGATAATTCTGATTCACTGTAAAGTTACTGACGTAAGAGAGTTAAGACCTATGTCTGAAAAATTACAAAAAGTATTAGCACGCGCAGGTGCTGGTTCACGCCGAGAAATGGAAACCTACATTAGTGCGGGACGTGTAAGCGTTGAAGGCAAAACCGCTTATTTAGGCGACCGTGTTGAAGGCAATGAACTTATTCGCGTCGACGGCCATCAAATTAAACTAAAACCTTTAGCTGACGATTTGTGTCGTGTTTTAATGTACAACAAGCCTGAAGGCGAAATGTGTACACGTAAAGACCCTGAAGGCCGCCCAACTGTTTTTGATCGCTTACCTAAACTAGACGGAAGTCGCTGGGTTGCCGTAGGTCGTTTAGATATTAACACCTCAGGCATGCTGCTTTTCACTACTGATGGTGAACTTGCCAACCGTTTAATGCATCCTTCTAAACAAGTAGAGCGTGAATATGCGGTACGTATATTTGGTGAAGTTAATGAGGCAATGTTACAAACACTTCGCCACGGCGTTAAGTTAGAAGATGGCCCGGCTAAGTTTCAAAAAATCACATACAAAGGTGGTGAAGGCCGTAACCATTGGTTCCATGTTGTATTATCTGAAGGACGTAACCGCGAAGTTCGTCGCCTTTGGGAAAGCCAAGATGTACAAGTTAGCCGATTAATTCGTGTTCGATACGGTGATATGGAGATGAAACGTCAATTACCTTTAGGTGGTTGGACTGAGTTGAATCTTCAAGATGTAAACTACTACAGAAAACTCGTTGATTTAGCACCTGAAACACAAAGTAAGGTGAAAGTAGACGAGAAAGCGATGGATAACGCGAAAAGTCGTCGTATTCGTCGTTCAGTGAAAAAGCATCAGCATCGCAGCCAACAGGCTACTAGACGCAGACGTTAAAAAGCAACAAATTGCTCGGTACATCATAATGACAAGTTCAACTAATCTCGAACTTGTCATTTTTTATTTGTATTGAACGGTTGAATTACACTCTGATATTGGTTAGAAAATAATTATTAAAATAAGATATGGTAACGGCTAAGCTCAAGCTTATTATTCACTTTAAGGTGGCTAAACCGCACCACCTGTGTTTTTGTTACTTATTTAAGTTATTTGTTTTATATAGGACATGACGTGCAAGCAACTATTGAAAGAATTTATATCGAAGACTCCGAGCAATTACACCTAATTTGTCAGCGCTACGCCCAAGCCAAAATTCTTGCGATCGATACTGAGTTTGTGCGCACACGAACACTTTATCCTAAGTTGGGTCTTATTCAGATAAACGATGGTGAAACCTTAGCGTTAATCGACCCTGTTGCCGTTTCAGACTTAACCGTATTTTGGCAGCTACTAGAAAATCCAAATATTCAAAAAGTATTACATGCCTGTTCAGAAGATTTAGAAGTTTTTTTAACTGCGGGTAATTGTCGCCCAGTAAATCTTATTGATAGCCAAATTATAATGGCCTTTTTAGGACATGGAATTTCAATGGGTTATGCTGCTATGATTGCCCATTATACGGATATTGAGTTAGATAAGTCTGAGTCGCGTACTGATTGGATGAAAAGACCGCTAACACAAAAGCAATTGGACTATGCTGCTGCAGATGTGGAGCATTTATTTAATATATTACCTTTATTGTTTGCTGATATTGAAAAGGCAGGTTGGCTAGATGCAGCACAAGAAGAAAGTAATGTCATGGTTGATCGCAAGTTCAGCCCTATTGACGAAAGCCAGTTGTATCTTAATCTAAAAATGGCTTGGCGCTTAAATCCTGTGCAACTTTATCGACTACAGCAGTTAACTATTTGGCGTTTTCAACAAGCTAAAATAAAAGACAGGCCAATTGGTTTTATTGCCAAAGATCATACCTTATTTGCGTTAGCGCAAGTAAACCCAACGAGTGTGGGAGCTATGTCAGGTATTGAAGGCGTAGAGGTACTTGATATACGCCACAAAGGTAATGTTATGCTAACAGTGCTAAAACGCGCTACCGAAGCAAAAAACGCTACATTACCTGAGCCTATAATTCGACTTGATGAATATCCAGGCTATAAACAAAACTTCAAAAAAGTTAAAAATGCCATTACGGAGTTCAGCACTCAAACTAACTTGTTGCCAGAGAACTTTGCTTCTAAAAAACAAATAAACCAATTTATGTCATGGCATTTTAAGCTCAACGGCGCAGAGAATAATCCGCAATTGGTCGATATTATGCGCGGTTGGCGTAAGTCATTATTTGGTGATAAGTTGCTTGCATTTGTTGAAAATGACTTTAAATAAGTCGCTTTAATATTGACTGATAAGTTGTTGAAAACAATCTTAACAACACCCGAAACCCCTTTAATCATAGGTCTGCATCATGTTGTGTAGTGTTTATAAAAGTTCTAAAAAAGTACAAACTTATCTTTATGTAAATAACAGAGATGACTTTTCTGATGTACCTGAAGCGCTAATGAAAATGTTTGGTACGCCTGTGATGGTAACGGTGCTGAATCTTTCATCAAAAGTTAAATTGGGTTTTGCTGATTTAGAAAAAGTAAAAACAAGTTTAGCTGACCAAGGTTATTATCTGCAGTTAACACCGCAAGAAGAAGACATGCTAAAAGGCCACAAGGCCAGCATGAATAGTGCGGGTGCCAATAAAAGCGAAGGAGAAATATCATAATGCGCTATACCCATTCAGTAAATATCATCGTACTTTCATTATGTTTCGCGCTATTTTCTCAAATAACGATGGCTAATGACAAAAAAACAACATCAGAGGCTAAACCTAGCTTCGAACAATATATTATTAAGTTAAAGCAAGAAGCCATTGCAAAGGGTTATGATCAAACGTTAATTGACGATTCATTCGCTAATGTTATTTTTCATCAACGAGCAGTAAAAGCTGATCGTAATCAACCAGAAACAGTTGAAACACTCGACACCTATTTGCCAAAACGTGTACCTGATTGGAAAATAAAACGTGCTAGAGCAAAATATAAAGAGCATGAAGCACTACTGAAAAATATAGCTGCAGAATATGGCGTGCAACCACGGTTTATCATTGCGCTTTGGGGGCTAGAAACAAATTTTGGCAAAATTATGGGCAACTATAATGTTATTTCTGCGTTATCAACCATGGCCTATGAAGGACGCCGCGAAGCATTTTTTAAAAAGCAGCTATGGGCCGCGTTACAAATATTAAAAGAAGGCCATATTGATATAGCGAATATGAAAGGCTCATGGGCTGGCGCTATGGGACAAAATCAATTTATGCCTACTTCTTTTGTTGGTTATGCTGTTGACGGTGATGGTGACGGAAAAAAAGATATTTGGGGTAATCAAGCCGATGTTTTTGCTTCTATGGCCAATTACCTGAAAAAAGAAGGCTGGAGTGACGAAATAACATGGGGACGTCAGGTTAAACTCCCGAGCGATTTTGATACCTCATTAGCGATACCCAATAATACCGGTGGTCGTAAGAACTGGTTAAAAGCTTGGGCTAAAACCGAAAAAACCTTAGCTCAGTGGCAAGATCTAGGCATTCGACGCACCGATGGTAGTAATCTACCAAAGGTTGATGTTAAAGCGGCATTGGTATTTCCTGATGGTGTTAAAGGGCGTGCGTATTTAGCTTACAATAACTATAAAAGTTTAATGCATTGGAATTTATCTTATTACTTTGTAAGCTCGGTTGGGCATTTATCTGATCACATTAAATTTCCGCCTATTCAGTAATAATTTATCGTCATCTAAATTAAGTAATTATCACAATAAACAGTCATAAGTAGCCATATGAGTAAAAACAATAATCGTTCGAGTGCAAAGTCAAAAAAAGTGGTTGTTGAACGCTTTTGGGAAACTAAATCATTAAATGAAATGTCTCGTACTGAGTGGGAATCATTATGTGATGGTTGTGCTAAATGTTGTCTGAATAAGTTTATTGATGACGATAGCACCACCGATGAAACTGAGCTGATGCCAACCACGCATATTGCTGAAGGTGAGCAAATGAGCTACTCGAACATTGCTTGTCATTTACTCAACGATAAAACCTGTCAGTGTTCTAAGTACGAACAACGAACCGTGCTGGTACCCGATTGTGTGCAGTTAACACAAGAGAACTTGGATGATGTGTTTTTTATGCCGCCAAGTTGTACTTATCGACGCTTAAAAGAGGGCAGAGGTATGCCGTCTTGGCACCCGTTATTGCACAATGGCAAAAAATCAGCCATGCACCAAGCCGGTATGTCAGTGCGTGGTAAAATTATCAAAGATAACGACGTTGAGTTAGACGATTTTGAAGACTATATCGTGTTGTGGCCACTGAACGATATTGATTAAGGTGGCAGTAAAATTTACAGCACTATTATGGCGATAGTATTATCTTATTAAGAAGATAAACTAAAAATACTAATGACCTTTCATTTTAGTTTATTGACTTGCACCAGTTTTTCTAAAAAACAACAGATTAAATAACTCTTTTACACTGATGGTTAGCAACCAATAACTTGAACGCTTTGGTGCTTTTATCTTTGTTGATGTTTTTTTTGTTCTCAAATGATTTTTATCTGAAGATATTTTAGCTTTTTCTGCTATTTTAATATTATCTCTTCGCTCTTGTGCAATATTGGCACGTTCGGTAAAACGTTGTCTAGATTCTGCAGACATGCTTGATAAGAAACTGGCACTTGTTGCGCTTTTTCCTTTAACTTTTGTTCTTGGCTTTGGTGAACTACACATATAAACCTCAAAATTAGCTTTAATTAACGGTGCAAAACTTATAATCGCACTAAAAAACGTAACATTTAATGAAGGTATATTTTTAATCTTCATCAATGGTCTGTATATATAGACCAGACAGTTAACGAAAAAATTCGCATATTAGCCATTAAAGTCGTATTAAAAACAAGAGAGACTTACTCTGTATATTGATATCGATTACAAGTGAGCTCTTAGCGAGGAAGGTAATTGTCTGAACTTTTTAGCTTTAACACTTTAACAATTAAATAAATTCAGACAAAAAATATTGAAGCTAATCTACTTGCTGTAATTCTTTTAAATAGCGTTCGCCATTTTCAACATAGTGCATAGCAGATTTTGTAAACATTTCGCGGGTTGACTCATCAAGTGGTTTAATAATTTTAGCTGGAGAGCCTATAACAAGGTGTCCGTCTGGTACTTGCATATTCTCAGTGACTAAACTGTTCGCGCCTATTAAACAATTTTTGCCAATATTAGCACCGTTGAGTACAACAGCATTCATACCAATTAATGTATTATCTCCAATAGTGCAGCCATGTAGCATAACTTTATGGCCTACGGTGACCTTATTTCCAATCGTCATTGGATATTGAGCATCAACATGCAAAATGGAACCGTCTTGAATATTAGTATGCTCACCAATGTTAATACTGGCGACATCGGCGCGAATGACCACATTAAACCAAATACTGGTGTGCTCACCTAAAGTAACGTCTGCGATAAGTGTGGCATTGGGGGCAATAAAGTTACTTTCATTTACGTTGGGGACTAAATCAGCTAAACGATAAATCATCTATTGTTCCTTACATTAAATTTGTCTCTTCATATTAATCTATTTATATCTCAGAGCAAACTAGACCTTAGGGCTATACCCGATAAAACTATAAACGCTAACATATACTGAAAATAAATAAGCTTGATGTATGAAAATTAAACAATTAATGGTAAAACATTAATCTAGTTAGTAATAATAATAATTTTTAACGTTCAATCGAATCAAATTCTCACAAGTAGCTCAACAGAAGTTAGTTAAATATTGGGTTACTTAGCAAGGGTTTAGATGAAATAAAGGTGATTTATGATTATTGGTATACCCAAAGAAGCATTATCAGGTGAGAACCGAGTCGCTAGCGCGCCAACCGCGGTAGTTTCATTGCTCAAGCTCGGCTTTGAAGTGCAAATACAAAAAGGTTGTGGCACAAAAGCAAGCTTTACAGATCAAGAGTTTATTGACGCAGGTGCAAGTGTCGCGACTAAAAAAACTGTTTGGCAATCCGATATAATATTTAAAGTAAATCCTCCCACTATTGAAGAAATAGCGACCATGAAGGACGGTGCATATTTAATTGGTTTTATTGCACCAGCTCAAAATGAAGATATTTTGAATGCGCTAAAAGAAAAGTCAATTACGTCGTTAGCGATGGAAATGGTGCCAAGAATGACCCGCAGCCAATCAATGGATGCATTAAGTTCAATGGCTAACATTGCCGGTTATCGTGCCGTTATTGAAGCAACTCATCATTTTGGACGATTTTTAACAGGTCAAATAACCGCTGCAGGTAAAATGCCACCAGCAAAAGTTATGATTATTGGTGCTGGTGTTGCGGGCTTAGCAGCCATAGGTACAGCGAGTAGTTTAGGGGCGATTGTTCGAGCGTTTGATACTCGCCCTGAAGTAAAAGAGCAAATAGAAAGTATGGGCGCTGAGTTTCTAGAGCTTGACTACGAAGAACCAGAAGATACTGGCTCAGGCGATGGTTATGCAAAAGAAATGAGCAAAGCCTTTATCGATGCTGAAATGGCATTGTTTGCCGCACAAGCAAAAGATGTTGATATTATTATTACCACCGCGATGATCCCCGGTAAACCTGCCCCTAAGCTTATTACAGCGGCAATGGTTGAATCGATGAAAACCGGTAGTATTATTGTAGATTTAGCCGCTGCGGGTGGTGGCAACTGTGAATTAACTGAAGCGGGTAAAGTGGTTAATGCCAATGGCGTAAAAATAATAGGTTACACCGATTTAGTATCTCGCTTACCTAACCAGTCGTCACAACTCTATGCCAATAACTTAGTCAGTTTGACAAAACTGTTGTGTAAAGAAAAAGACGGTACGCTTAATATTGATTTTGACGATGTCGTTATTCGTAACATGACCGTGGTTAATCAAAACGAAATTACTTTCCCACCACCGCCAATACAGGTGAGTGCGGCTCCAGCTAAACCTAAAGTAGCACCAGTTAAAGCTGCTGAAGTGAAAGTTGAAAAACCCATGAGTCCCACTAAAAAATACGGCATGATGGCAGCTGGCGCATTACTGTTTGGCTGGGTTGCTAGTGTTGCCCCTGCTGATTTTCTGTCGCATTTTACCGTGTTTGTTTTAGCCTGTGTTATTGGTTACAACGTGGTGTGGAATGTTAGTCATTCGCTGCATACACCATTGATGAGTGTAACCAATGCCATTTCGGGCATTATTATCGTTGGCGCAATTTTACAAGTGGGTAATAGTAGCCCGTTAATTCAATTGCTCGCCGGTGTCGCAATACTTATTGCCACTATCAACATTGTTGGTGGCTTTGTTGTCACTAAACGTATGTTAAAAATGTTTAGAAAATAAGGGACACTGTAATGGAATTTTCTCAAGGTTTTATCAGTGCAGCGTATATTGTTGCCGCGTTATTATTTATTTTTAGTTTAGCTGGATTAAGTAAGCAGCAAACCGCTGAAACAGGCAATTGGTATGGCATTGTCGGTATGGCTATCGCACTTATTGCCACCATTGCTGATCCTCGTGTTGACAACGTTTGGATTATTTTAGTCACTATGGTGGTGGGTGCCATTATCGGCTTGAAGCTCGCTAAACAAGTTGAAATGACTCAAATGCCAGAACTTGTCGCTATTTTGCATAGTTTTGTGGGTTTAGCTGCAGTAATGGTTGGCTTTAACAGCTACTTTGAAATGGATCATTCATTAACTGCTACGTTCACCGAGAGCCAACTAATGGCTGTTAACATTCATTTAGTTGAAGTTTTTCTAGGTGTGTTTATTGGCGCTGTAACCTTTACTGGTTCAATTGTTGCGTTTGGTAAATTGCGCGGTGTTATTAACTCAGCTGCATTAATGTTGCCTCATCGTCATAAATTGAATTTTGCTGCTGTCTTGTTATCTTTTATGCTCTTAATCAGTTTTGTTGAGCAAGGTGGTGGTGATAGCACATTATATTTTATGGCCTTAATTGCTTTAGTGTTTGGTTGGCATTTAGTTGCATCAATTGGTGGTGCAGATATGCCCGTGGTTGTTTCAATGCTTAACTCTTATTCAGGTTGGGCCGCTGCCGCTGCTGGTTTTATGCTAAATAATGATTTATTGATTGTTACTGGCGCATTAGTTGGTTCTTCAGGGGCAATTCTTTCTTACATTATGTGTAAAGCGATGAACCGTTCTTTTATCAGTGTTATTGCCGGCGGATTTGGTACCAATGTTGTTATCGACACCGACACTGATTATGGCGACCATGTTGAAATTAATGCAGAATCAGTAGCTGATATGTTAAACGGAGCAAAGTCAGTTATTATTACTCCAGGTTACGGTATGGCTGTAGCGCAAGCGCAGTATCCTGTATATAAATTGACTCAAGCACTAAAAGATAAAGGCATTGAGGTTCGCTTTGCTATTCATCCAGTAGCAGGGCGCTTACCTGGCCATATGAACGTACTGCTAGCTGAAGCAAAAGTGCCTTACGATATAGTATTGGGCATGGAAGAAATTAACGATGACTTTCCTAAAACTGATGTTGTGTTAGTTATTGGGGCGAACGATACAGTTAACCCAGCCGCAGCTGAAGATCCTACCAGCCCCATAGCAGGTATGCCTGTATTAGAAGTATGGCATGCGAAAAACGTGGTTGTATTTAAACGCTCAATGAATACGGGTTATGCTGGAGTGCAAAATCCATTATTCTTTAAAGACAATACACAAATGTTGTTCGGTGATGCGAAGGAAAGTATTGAGCAAATATTTAAATATTTCTAATATTTTCCTTTAAATATCAAGTGGTTATTAATGTGAAGAGTTCAACGGTAAAAGGTTCTACGGTAAGAGGTTTTTGGTGATGCTAAAGACTCTGTTGAAGAGATTTTTAAAGCATTATAACTTGCTGGCTTAATGCCAAGTTAGATAGCTGAAATTGCATATTAAATAGCCGACACCTGTTGTCGGCTTTTTTAATTCCAACATTTAACTGCTTGGCTTCGTTTAATAAGCATTACTCATCACGCATTGCTATTGATTTTATTCGCTATTTCTTCTCTATTTCTTCGCTAATTCGGATAAAAATTACATATAAGGTAAATAATTTTGTTAAAGTACTGAAGATAAGAATTATTAGCATTTAACCCTTCGGAGAGTAACGTGGTAGAAGCCAGTATAATTGAACCCAGCATCATTGAATTGTGGGTCGGAACTATTAACGGTTACTTGTGGGGTAGTATTTTAATTTACTTACTGAGTGCCTGTGGGATCTGGTTTACCTTTCGATTGAAAGGTTTACAAATCACCCGTTTTTTTCATATGTTTACCATTTTAAAAACCAGTCGTAAAAGCTCAAGCCAAGGTATTTCTTCTTTCCAAGCACTTTGTACTTCTTTAGCGGCGCGTGTAGGTACCGGTAATTTAATGGGGGTGGCAGTCGCTATTTCATTAGGCGGTGCTGGCGCAGTTTTTTGGATGTGGTTAATTGCCTTAGTTGGCATGGCAACGGCATTTGCTGAAAGCACTTTAGGTCAGCTCTATAAAGAACGTGATAGCAAGGGCAACTTCCGTGGGGGTCCAGCTTATTATATGAGTAAAGGCTTAAAAAATAGAAAATTAGCGATAACTTTTTCGCTGTGTTTGTTTTTTGGTTATGGTTTTGTCTTTAGTGCAGTACAAGCAAACTCTATTACTAGTGCCTTTAATGGTTCGTATGGTTTTGACCCTCTTTATACGGGGATAGTAATTACTATTCTTGCCGGTTTTATTATTTTTGGCGGACTAAAAAATATTGCCCGCTTTGCTGAACTCACAGTGCCTTTTATGGGCTTGCTTTATTTACTGGTGTGTTTTGCGGTTATTTGGATAAACATTGAAAGAGTTCCTATGGTTATTAGCGATATTTTTGCTTCTGCTTTAGGATTAAAAGAAGCAGGTAGTGGTCTTGTGGGGGCTGCAATTGTGCAAGGTGTTAAGCGTGGCTTGTATTCAAATGAAGCCGGTATGGGTAGTGCACCTAATGCCGCGGCGGCAGCTGAACCTTATCCTCCACATCCGGTTTCTCAAGGCTATATTCAGATGCTAGCGGTGTTTTTTGATACCATTGTTATCTGTTCTTGTACGGCAATTTTGATCTTACTATTTAAAGATACCGGTGGTGAAGCACAAGGTATTCAATTAACTCAACAAGCACTTGCTTATCAAGTGGGCTCTTGGGGCAGCGACTTCATTACTCTTGCTATTTTGTTGTTTGCTTTTACCTCTATCGTGGCAAATTTTGCCTATGCTGATAATAATTTAAAATATTTGAATATGGATAACGTCATCGGTCGTTGGTTTTTACGTATTGGTTTTTTACTGATGTTAGTGTTTGGCTCCGTAGCTACGTTACCTGAAGTTATCGCTTTAGCAGATTTATCTACCGGCTTAATGACCATATTTAATGTCACGGCGTTGTTTATGCTTTCTAAAGTGGTGGTTAAAATAACTAAAGACTACCATAGCCAACAAGACAAAGGCTTGTTACCAACATATGAAGCTGATGAAGCTGAAGAAAAGCGCTTAAATTTAACCAAAGGCATCTGGCTTAAAAAGTAGGATTAACACGCTTAATATTTAATACAAGCAACTGTTACCAAAGCTGCTATAATGCGCGCCTTAATATTTTGGCGCAATACTTTTAGTTATGCGCGTTGTTTACGATAATACAGAAATGGTGATGTAATGAGTGTGGATTCAATAGGTTTATCGGCTAACTTACTTAAAGCGGTAAAAGCCTGCGGGTATAAAAATTTAACCCCGATTCAACAAATAGCTATTCCTGTTATTCGTACCGGTGTTGATGTTTTAGCAAGTGCTCAAACAGGTACTGGTAAAACAGCCGCTTTTACTTTGCCGATTCTTGATAGTTTAGCAAATAAAGTTAAGCCAAACGCAGATGGCTTTGACACTGCCACCACGATTAAGGCCCTTATTTTAACGCCAACTCGTGAGCTAGCAGCACAAGTTGAAAAAAATGTTAAAGCCTACAGCGAATTTTTGCCGTTACGCTCTGGTGCTATTTTCGGTGGTGTAAATATGCCTCCTCAAACTAAAATGCTTAAAAGTGGCGTTGATGTATTAGTTGCAACACCTGGTCGTTTAATTGAACACCTTGAACAACGCAACTTGGATTTATCGCAAGTACAGTACTTGGTATTAGATGAAGCCGATCGTATGTTAGATATGGGCTTTTATAACGATATTGAACGCATTGTGGCAATGATCAAAGCCAAGCATCAAACCTTGATGTTTTCGGCTACTTTTTCGAATAAAGTTAAAACATTAGCAAAAAAAGTACTTAAAACACCAAAAACTATTGAAGTTGCGCGTCAAAACTCTACTTCAGGCAAAGTAAAACAGTCAGTATATTGGGTTTCTGAAACCCGTAAAGCTGAACTATTGTCTGAACTTATTGGCGTTAATAACTGGCAGCAAGTGTTAGTATTTGCTGGTACTAAAGAAAGCGCTAACATTTTAGCGGCAGAATTAAAGCTCGACGGGATAAAAACCGCTTTATGTCATGGCGATAAAACCCAAGGTGCCCGTAATAAAGCACTTGAGCAATTTGTTGATGGCAGTGTTCGTGTATTAGTCGCCACTGATGTTGCTGCTCGCGGACTCGATATTGCGAACTTACCTTACGTGGTTAACTTCCATTTACCTTTCCTACCAGAAGATTATGTTCACCGTATCGGTCGCACAGGTCGAGCAGGTAAGTCAGGTACGGCTATATCATTAGTAAGTCCTAAAGATGAGCAATTTCTTGATAATATTGAAGCATTAATCGAGCGTAAATTCGAGCGTATAGTGGTCCCTGGTTACGAGTTAGACAGACCTTTACCAGCACACTATGATGCTAAAGATGATGCGCCTTTAAAGAAAAGTCGTTATAAAGCCACGCAAGAGAAAAATCAGTTAATTGCGCGCAAAAAAGCTGATGCAACACCTGCAGCCCAACGCAGAGCAAAAGCAAACAAGAAAAATAAGCCGGTAAGTAAAACAGTTAACAAAAAACGTAAATAGTCAGTTAATCTATTATAAACGCTGAAGTTACTTATGTTTGATGATACTTATATCGACGTCCCTTTTAATTTTCGACACCACTGTTGGTTCTGTTCAGAGCCAGCAGGGCATTCTTTTACCTTCCCACATTCAGCCCATTTGGTTTTCGATTGTCCGCACGAAGCACTGACTATACCCAGTTGTTTAGAATGTTCACGTGCGGCAAACAAAGCCGAAGTTCGTTCAATTTGGCAAGTTGAAGAAAGTGTTAAAGTATATTTGATTAACAAATATCGCAAAGACTTAGCAATAGGCCTTAACTGGACAGAAGAGTCTTTAGCTAATTCTGGCTTTGAAGGTGGCAGTTTTGCTGGTTTTCAAAAGAGTGCTTGGTTTATGTATCAAGTAGCAAAAGATAGAGTTAATTTTCGAGGCTGGCCGCTAGTGCTTAATGGTGTTGAATTAATTAACGAAGACGTTGACAGAGAATTTTGCTTTGACGGGGTCAGTTATCCCAATATTGACCAAGCTATTGAGCACTATAGTCTTAATTTTAATTTAGACGCTGATTTTCTTCGCCGAGTACTGGCAAAAATTGGTCTACAATACTTTGCAAAGGCGGTAAGATTTTGCCGCTTGTATGTAGGTGCAACGCCGAGTGAAAAATCACAAGCGTTACGAGAGTTCAGTTAACACTCACTTTTCTGTCATATTTAAGCAAAGTCAGAGGTAAATTGATAACTATCTGGGTATTAATGGCGTTTTGTTAAAGAGCTGCTTCATTGTGCTGCTATTTAACTCATTTGATTAGCTTACCTCAACGTTATCAACTTTGAGAAACAATACTTAACTTTTGTGGAATAGCCCTTTTTTGTGAATATAGAGCATTATCTGCTCGTTTAAAAAAGCTTGTCGCATTATCAGCTCTATTCATGAAAGCTAATCCTAAACTACTGGTAACATTGTACTTTGCTAACAAAGCATCACGCGATATGGCATGATAAATTCTCTGCTCTATAACAGCAAGTGACTGTTCAGTTGCATCTGCTACTATGATTGCAAACTCATCACCACCAAAGCGGAAAACAGAGTCAGTATCACGAACACTTTGACGTAATGCCTCAGCAAACTGTATTAATACATTGTCGCCTATATCGTGACCATAGTTATCATTAATTGCTTTAAACTTGTTGAGATCACTCAAAATTAACCCTGCACGTGTATGTCGACGACAGGCTTGTGCCATGGTACGTTTAATTTGTTCGTCAAAACTACGTCGGTTTCCTAATTGCGTTAAGCTGTCTTGCATCGCCAACTGCATAGCTTGGTAGTACTGAACGGCATTATTTAGTGGGTTAATCAATAAGTCATGTAACTCAGTTAACACTTTAAAGTTGGCGATACTAATCGGCATATTAACAGCGTAAGTAATAATGCCAAAAAACTGACCATTAAGTTTTAACTCAAATTGGCGCTCAGATTTTGCTTGCCTGCTGCCTCTAGCGGTCGCACTTATATCGGCATGCTTGAAATACAGGCCACTAAAATCAAGATACTTGGCTACTTCTATCGCAAAAATGTTGATCAGCTGCTTAACATCTAATGTAGTTTGTAACTGCTCAAGCAAGGCCAAATTACGTTGGCTTTGTTGTTCACTGTGTTGAAATAACGTGAAGGCATTAAATTTTGAGTTAGGGTGATTAACAACATTGACTGTTCGCATAGTTTTTCCCAGCTAATTTTGACGTTTAAACTTTCTGCGTTAACTAAAGCAATAATCATACCTAATATAAAAATGTTGTTAATATTACTTGCGAGCTTAATTAATTACCTCTAATAAACACGCTATACCGCAAGCTTAAAATAATGGAGTATATTGGGGGACTGTAAGTTAAGTCGTCGTTTTTAAGCGCTTTTTCCTAACCTAAATATAAATAATTTAGACAAAAGGGTATCTAGAAGGCTACACTGATATCACTGTAATCATTCATCAACCAGTAAAAATTCACCATTATCTGTTCATCGCTCTGTAAGGAATACATGTGACAAGCCACCTTGAATTACTCGCCATATTATCTAGTGCTGTACTTATAGTCTGGCTATTTCGTCGCTTGCAATTGCCTGCCATATTAGCTTACTTAGTGGCTGGGGTTTTGGTCGGTGAACATGGCCTAGCCTTAGCTCAAGAACATGTAGATTATGAACATTTTGCAGAGCTTGGTATCGTATTTTTGTTATTTACCCTCGGGCTTGAATTCTCATTACCTAAATTACTGGCCATGCGGCATTTAGTGGTTACCGTGGGGAGCTTACAAGTTATTATTTCCCTTGTGCTCTTTATGTTAGTGGCTATGTTTTTTGGTCAAAGTTTTGCTGCGGCCATAACCATAGGCGGTATTTTAGCGCTATCTTCAACGGCAATCGTTATACGGCAATTAAGTGAAAGTGGCGGTATGAAGAAAAAGTCAGGGCAATTATCAGTCGCTGTTTTGCTGTTTCAAGATGTTGCCGTTGTGCCTTTGTTAATTGTTATTCCATTATTAGCCCAAGGTGGCGACTCTTCTTTTATCATGGCGCTACTTTTTGCTTTGGTTAAAGGCGTTTTCGTCGTTTCATTGTTATTATTTGCTGGTAAATGGTTACTGCCAAGACTATTCAACTTAGTGGCGCAAGTTAGAACCGATGAATTATTTGTACTAACAACACTACTGGTAACCCTAGTCGCTTCTGCATTAACGCAATGGTTTGGACTTTCTATGGCCTTGGGTGCATTTTTAGCCGGGATGATGCTTGGTGAAAGCCAATATAAACATCAGCTTGAAGCCGATATTAGGCCATATCGCGATATACTGCTTGGTTTGTTTTTTGTGACTGTTGGTATGAAGCTCAACGTTGGTGTGGTTTTTTCTTCACCTTTGATTATTATTTCGCTATTAATTTGCTTTATGGTAGTAAAAATATTGGTGGTTGTTTTACTAGCAAAGCGGGCTGGAGAGTCATCAAAAGATGCTTGGGCTGCCGGTATTATGTTGGCGCAAATGGGCGAATTTGGTTTTGTGTTAATTGCCTTAGCGAGTCAGGTAGAAGTATTACCAGATACAACCGCATCAATTCTATTAGGCACGGGAGTGTTGAGTATGGCAATTACGCCATACATGATAAACCATGCAAGAACTTGGGCACTTTGGCTTAGCAAAGAAAAGCAGCTAGATACGAAAGCATTAGAAGAGTTACCTCAAAATACTTCATTACATGATCACGTTATTATTTGTGGTTTTGGCCGAATTGGACAAACGGTTAGTCGATTTTTAAAGCAAGAATCTATTGATTTTGTTGCCATTGATATCGACCCATTAAGAACAACAAAAGCACGAGAGGCCGGCGAAAATGTACTTTTTGGTTCATCACGTCAGGCTGAGTTATTACATGCGGCAAAACTATCAAAAGCTAAGCTTGTTGTTATTGCCTTTGGTGAAGACAAACAATCGCTCGATGTTATTCAAAAAGTACGCGCTTTAGCGCCAGATGTGCCTATTTTAGTTCGAACTCGAAATGATGATCAATTAGACGAGTTACATGCTGCAGGTGCAAACGAAGTAGTGCCAGAGAGCTTAGAAGGCAGCTTAATGTTAGTTTCACAAGTACTGTCATTATCTGGCGTACCTTTTTCAAGAATTGTTCGCCGTGTGCAAAAAGAACGTAAGAATCATTACAACCATTTGCATGGCTTCTTTCAAGGTGAACATACCGATATGAGCCCAGATGCGATTGATCGTATCGAGTTTGCTCATGCGATAATTTTGGTCGACGACTCGTTTGCTACCGGTAAATCTATTCGGTCATTAAAATTAGATGAAAGTCGCGTATTTGTTATAGCGCTTAGACGAAACAATATTGAAAGTGAAGAGCCAGATTTAGATACAATACTTTTAGCACAAGACACCTTGATTGTTCGAGGTAAGCCCCGTCGTGTAGAACGCGCTGAACGTTTTGTGCAAGAAGGGCATTAACAATCTACATAAACGTTAACTCACTTTAATCGTTAATGTTTAGCTTCGTTCTCTTTTTAACTTTGCAGAGATTAAGGCGAGTGACGTCAACAGCATATTATAGGTTAGAGAGGTGCAGTCGAAAATCGAACTAATACTAAAAGGAACTACATCGACTAGCTTTATTAGATGTTAAGGAATTGACGTATCTTAGTTTCTTGTTCGAGCGCATCGTTAAAACCTAGTTTTATTAATTCTTTACAGTAGGTTTTCTCAAATAATAAATAGCTAAGCAAACTTGATTCTGCATCATTGCTTATGCCAATTCCGCGCAATAATAACCGAATCGACATAGGCAGTTTATCGTAATGCTTAACGGCAATACTGTTAAAGTTATGGCTAGGGTTTATAACATAAGATTCAATGGTTTTTAAACCTGAGGTATTTCTTTTAGTTTCGTCGGGTATTAAAGACAAGGTATGGTTAACTCGTTCCATACGCTCTATATCACTTTGTAAAGTATCTGAAAAAACAGAATCGAGTAAATGCCCTGCAATTGAAGCTGTGGTTGGCGGATGAGGGTTATTCTCTTGTGCGTGTATAGGCTCTTTGGGTTGTTCTACACCCACAATAAATATTTTATCAGCACCTAAATGAATAGCAGGGCTTAAGGGGATAGTTGATGTACTGAACCATCACCCAAATGATGATTTTTTACTTTTTCAGACGGAAACACAAGCGGAATGGCAGCAGATGCCATTAAGTGTTGGCTGTTTAATTGTGTTGGCTCACCACGTCGCTTAGATCTAAACCATGGTGAAATAGAGTCTTCTGATTGAAAAAAACTAATAGAATCGCCGCTTGAGTAACTTGATGCAGTAACCGATACAGCAGAAAGGTAACGGCGTCTAATGTTTGTATCGATTCGGCTAAAATCTACAACGGTTTCTAGTAGTTGCCTTAGCGGTGCGTTGTTTAATAAACTGCGAGCACTTTTATTGGCATAATCTGCTTGGAATCCACCCAAAAAACCACCAATTATGTGGCTAGATACACGCATAGGATCGGTATGATAAATTCTGCATGGATCTAAGTTATTCCAAACCCACTCTAATTTTTTTACCGCTAATTGGAAACATGAAGCATAGCAAGCGAGTGCAGTTGAGTTTATAGCGCCTGCTGAAGTACCACAAATAATTGGAAAAGGCACTCCGTGAGTACGTGGCATAAACTTCGCTATTGCAGATAAAACACCCACTTGATAGGCTGCTCGAGCACCACCACCGGTTAATACTAGGGCATTATTACTGTCTATATAGCTGCGTTTATTGCTCATTCATGAAACCGATTTTTATTAATAGAAAATATTGACGTGATTTTAGTCAGTTTTCGCTAGCGTTACTAGCTGAAATTAGTTTTTGGTGATTTTCAGGTGAAAAAAAGGCCAGCTAAAGCTGACCTTTTTAATGACACAGAATTATTAACTAATAAAACATAGAACTTACGATAAGTTAAACGCCTATAAGAAAATAAATATCTAACTGCTAACGCGTTCGTTTGCAGCGTCGATTAATGGTTGCGATCCATTTTGAATAAGCGCTAAGTTAGCTGAAATCGTTTTCTTTGGTAATTTACTAATCATCAAAGAGCCGGTTTTAACTGAACCTTTAGTAGCTGCGAATTCTAACAAGTTTTGACCGTTACACATAATACCTGAGAAGATATTACGAATTTTTAATTTATTCGTCTTTAAGAATGAACGCATACGTTTCTTGTCGTCAGCAGCAACATACTCACAAACACTTTGTGCTACGTTAGCAGCTTGTGCTTTCGGGGCGGATACAATAGACGTCATCGTTAAAGCAGTAATGGTTGTAACTAGTAATAATTTTTTCATTTTAATAACCTTTATAATTATAAATTAGAGTTAGTAAAAGAAAAAACCACAGGATGTACCTAATAACACGGTAACTCCGCTGTCATAGATAAACGTTATGTTTATCCTTAGACCGGTGGTTTTGCGTAACACGTTTTCGCGTGTTTTGCCTTTTCTTTGTCAATTTCAGTATCCCTAAAATCTTAACCAATTGCAACCTAAGTGTAACTTTTTGTACAAAAAAAGTAAGGTTTTTAATGATAATATAGCCATTTGAAATAAAACTTTGGGAATAAAAAAGGGGCTGATGCCCCTAGTTATGTTATTGATTTAGTTGCAAGTATAATTTTTACAATTGCATCTCAGGTACTTCACCTTCAACAACAAGTTCACCGTCAGTTAATGAAATTATCTCTTCAACAGATACACCAGGTGCACGTTCTAATAGGTAAAACTTACCATTTTTAATTTCTATAAAAGCAAGGTCAGTTAACACCTTTTTAATGCAACCTTTACCTGTTAACGGCAGGGTACAATTACTCAATAATTTAGAAACACCGTGTTTTGAAGCGTGGGTCATGGTAACTATAATATTATCAGCACCGGCAACAAGGTCCATCGCGCCGCCCATGCCTTTAATTAACTTGCCTGGGATCATATATGAAGCAATGTTGCCGTTTACATCAACTTCAAATGCGCCTAAAACAGTTAAATCGACATGGCCGCCGCGGATCATGGCGAATGATTCAGCGGAGTCAAAAATAGAGGCGCCTTTTGCCATGGTTACTGTTTGTTTGCCTGCATTAATTAAATCAGCGTCAATTTCATCTTCAGTGGGGAATTGTCCCATGCCAAGTAAACCATTTTCCGATTGCAGCATAACTTCCATGCCTTCAGGAACATAGTTTGCCACCAGTGTTGGAATACCTATGCCTAAGTTTACGTAGTATCCATCTTGTAGTTCTTGTGCAACGCGCTGTGCTAGTTGCTCTCTTGATAAAGCCATAAATTACTCCTTACTAACTGCGAATTGTGCGCTGTTCAATGCGTTTTTCGAATGTGCCCAAAATTAAGCGGTTTACATAAATACCCGGTGTGTGGATTTGATCTGGGTCTAACTCGCCCGGTTCAACTATTTCTTCCACTTCTACCACGGTTATTTTGCCAGCTGTTGCCGCCATCGGGTTAAAGTTACGCGCAGTTTTTCTAAACACTAAATTACCATAACGATCAGCTTTCCATGCTTTTACAATCGCAAAGTCACCTTTAATTGCCGGTTCTAAAATATAATGTCTACCGTCAAATTCACGTTCTTCTTTGCCTTCAGCTACAGGAGTTCCGTAACCTGTAGCAGTGAAAAAAGCGGGAATACCAGCACCACCAGCACGCATTTTTTCTGCTAGTGTACCTTGTGGTGTTAATTCAACGTCGAGTTCACCATTCATCATTTGGCGTTCAAATTCGGCATTTTCACCAACATAAGAGGCAATGATTTTTTTGATTTGACGGTCAGGAAGTAAAATACCAAGACCAAAATCGTCAACGCCGCAATTATTTGATACTACGGTTAAACCTTTGGTACCTTTGCGTTTAATTTCATTAATTAAGTTTTCTGGAATACCACATAAACCAAAGCCACCTGCAATAACGGTCATATTGTCTTCAAGACCTTCCATTGCTTCTTCATAGCTTGACACTACTTTGTCAAATCCTGCCATTGTTTGATCCTCAATAAAAATTGTTGTCTTTATTCTTGTTGGCTAACTCATCTAATATTTTCATAAATGAATTAGCAAAATTACTTTTAGTTTTACTTAAGTGCTCAATCTAGCGCAGAAACAAATTAACGTGCTATTTAGCACGATATGCCACCGAAACTTTCGATATGGGGGCTTTACCTAACTTGTCGCTAATAAACCAACCCGCGTTGAGCAATTTGTCGAAATCAATATTGGTTGTTATGCCTAAGCCGTTAAGCATGTACAACACGTCTTCAGTCGCAACATTACCTGATGCACCTTTAGCATATGGGCAACCACCTAGTCCTGCAATAGCACTATCGACTACCTTTACACCCGCGTGTAATGCGGTGTAAATATTGGTTAACGCTTGACCGTATGTATCATGGAAGTGTACGGCTAATTTTTCAACCGGTACCTTAGTACTAACCACACGTAACATTTCACTTACGCTGGCCGGTGTACCAACACCAATAGTGTCGCCAAGTGAAATTTCGTAACAACCCATTTGGTATAGCTTCTCGGCAACTTTGGCAACTTGCTCAGGTGCTATTTCGCCATCGTAAGGACAGCCCACTACACAAGAAACATAACCACGAACGGGAATATTAGCTGCCTTGGCGGCCAGCATAATAGGTTCGAAGCGCTGTAAGCTTTCGTCGATTGAGCAATTAATGTTTTTTTGACTGAAGGCTTCAGAGGCTGCGCCAAAAATAGCCACTTCATTAGCATTAACAGCCATGGCGGCTTCAAAGCCTTTCATGTTAGGTGTAAGTGCCGCATACGTAACACCTTTTTTACGATTAATGCCGTTAAAAACATCGCTAGACGTTGCCATTTGTGGCACCCATTTAGGTGAGACAAAACTGCCACTTTCAATGTAGCTAACACCTGCATCGGCTAATTGTTCAATTAATTCGATTTTATCTTCGGCGCTGATTTGCACTTTTTCATTTTGCAGGCCATCACGTGGACCAACTTCGACAATTTTAACTGACGTTGGTAACGACCTTTGTTGTGTAGGTTTAAATACAGCGCTCATTATTCGTCCTCAGCAGTAAAGGCGACTAATTCAGCGCCACCGTCAACCATATCACCATCGTTATAATAAATAGCATCTATAACACCGTTGCTTGGAGCACGAATGGTATGTTCCATTTTCATCGCTTCCATGATCATTAATGGTTGGTCAGCAATAACACTGTCGCCAGCTTTAATTAATACCGACACCATAGTGCCATTCATCGGAGCGACTAAACCACCGTGGTTATCATCGCTACTATTATCGCCACAATCAGGCAATATATGCGTGAAGTTAAACACGCCATTTTGAAGATAAAGGCTAATTTGGTTAGCATGTTGTGCAATGGTTGCATGGCTGCGATAACCGTCAATACTGACGTGCAATGTATCGTTTTCTATACGACCTTGGCAATCAACAGTTTTGCCATCAACGGTAATTAAATAATAGCTACCACTGCCTTGGCGTTTCTGCTCAACAACAATAGGGTATTCGGTGCCATTATGAGCCAATACGATATGATGAATATTGGCTTCATTTAAGCGCCATGCATTGGTCATATTCCAAGGAGAAAATGGGTCGTTAGTTTTCGCCGCTTTTACTTGCGCTTGTTGTGCTTGCGATAACACTAAATACAATGCAGCCATTGGTAATTCGCCAGCAAGGGCTTGCTCATCTTCATGAAATATTAATGCTTGGTTTTTCTCGATAAAACCGGTATCAATTTCGGCGTTAACAAACGGAGCAGACGTTGCTAAGTTGTAGAGAAAATCAATATTGGTGGTAACACCACTGATACGGTATTCAGATAAGGCTTTTGCCATGCGCTGCAAAGCTTTTTCACGGTTTTCGTCCCAAACAATTAACTTTGCAATCATTGGATCGTAAAACACGCTAACTTCGTCACCTTGGCGAACACCCGTATCTACACGAACAAATTCACTTTCTACTGGAGGTTGTAAAAACTCTAATGTGCCGGTTGCAGGTAAAAAGTCGTTGTTTGGGTCTTCAGCATAAATTCGCGCTTCAAAAGCATGACCGTTAATTTTTAGTTCATGTTGAGCTTTAGGTAATACTTCGCCTGCCGCTACGCGCAGTTGCCATTCTACTAAGTCTTGTCCGGTAATTAATTCAGTAACAGGGTGTTCTACTTGTAAGCGGGTGTTCATTTCCATAAAGTAAAATGAACCGTCAATATCCAGTAAAAATTCAACTGTACCTGCACCTTGGTAACCAATGGCTTGAGCTGACTTAATTGCAGACTCACCCATTTGTGCACGTAGCTCTTCGCTCATGCTAAAGGCAGGGGCTTCTTCAATTACTTTTTGATGACGACGTTGTACTGAACAATCACGTTCAAACAAGTAAACGGCATTTTGATGATTATCACAAAATACTTGTATTTCTACATGACGAGGCTGGGTTAAGTATTTTTCAACCAACATGGTATCGTCGCCAAACGATGATTTTGCTTCGCGCTTAGCAGCAGCAAAGCCTTCAGAAAACTCACTTTCGTTCCATACTTGGCGCATACCTTTACCGCCGCCACCTGCGGTAGCTTTTAGTAATACCGGATAGCCCATATCGTCAGCGGCTTTTTTGATAACAGCTTCAGATTGGTCGTCACCATGGTAGCCAGGTACTAAAGGTACGTTTGCTTTTTCCATGATATTTTTAGCCGCAGACTTAGAGCCCATCGCTTCAATGGCTGCTACAGGAGGGCCAATAAAGGTAATTCCTTCTTTAGCACACATACGACAAAATTCAGCGTTTTCAGAGAGAAAACCATAACCTGGGTGAATAGCTTGTGCACCTGTGCGCTTAGCTGCTTCAATGACTTTTTCAGATAATAAGTAACTTTCACGTGATGGTGAACCACCGATGTGAATAGCTTCATCAGCCATATTTACGTGCAGTGAGTCAGCATCAGCATCAGAATAAACCGCAACGGTTAATATACCCATTTTTCGTGCAGTTTTAATAACACGACAGGCGATTTCACCACGGTTGGCAATTAGTATTTTAGTAAACATGAGTATTATCCTTCGCCTTTATTTGTTGATGTTGCTAAGTTGTTTGGCGCGGATTGCCATGTAGGCTGGCGCTTTTCAAAAAATGCCGTAAGGCCTTCTTGACCTTCTGCTGATACGCGAATGGCAGCAATACGCTCACTGGTATTTTTTATTAATGCTTCGTCAATATCTTGGTAAGCAACATCGAGTGTTAATTGTTTTGCTTGTCGCACGGCTGATGGCCCGTTAGCCAATAAGGTATTTACCATGGCAGTAACGGCGGTATCTAACCCTGATAACGGATAAATTTCATCAACTAAACCTAGTTGCTGGGCTTTATCAGCAAAAAATCGCTCAGCAGTTTGAAAATAACGTCGGCTCGCTTTTTGGCCGATGACATTAACCACATAAGGGCTGATAGTTGCTGGAATTAAACCTAGCTTTACTTCACTCAAACAAAAGCTAGCTTTATCACTGGCGAGCACAATATCGCAACAACTGGCTAGCCCAACGGCACCACCAAAAGCAGCACCTTGCACTTTAGCTATGGTAGGTTGTGGGAGAAAATTTAGATTTTTTAGCATTTGCGCAAGGGCGTTAGCGTCTGACAAGTTCTCTTCATAAGAGTAAGATGCCATGCGCTTCATCCAGCTTAAATCTGCGCCTGCAGAGAAGCTTTTACCTGTTGATGCTAGCACCATGATATTAATATCATCACATTGTGCTATTGCTTTAAATAGTTGGTTTAGGGCGTAAATAATAGTGTCGTCAAACGCATTATGTTTATCGGCATTATTTAAGGTCACGGTGGCAACACCACGACTGTCAACGCTGAACAGTACTAATTCGCTAGAACTTTTTATATCGGTATGTGAAAACATATGTAAATACCCCTACATTCTAAATAGACCAAACTTGGTCTCTTTAATAGGTTTGTTTAATGATGCTGAAATAGCTAAACCAAGTACTTGACGAGTATCTGCTGGGTCGATTACGCCGTCATCCCATAAACGGGCAGACGCGTAATATGGATGACCTTGGTGTTCGTAATCATCAATAATCGGTTGTTTGAAGTTTGCTTCTTCTTCAGCACTCCATTGTTCGCCAAGTTTTTCTTTTTGATCACGCTTAACTTGTGCTAAAACGCCAGCGGCTTGCTCGCCACCCATGACTGATATACGTGAGTTTGGCCACATAAATAGAAAACGTGGGTCGTAAGCACGGCCACACATGCCGTAGTTACCTGCTCCAAAACTACCACCAATTAAAATAGTAAATTTTGGTACTTGCGCGGTGGCAACAGCGGTTACCATTTTTGCGCCGTGTTTTGCGATACCGCCAGCTTCATATTGCTGACCCACCATAAAGCCAGTAATGTTTTGCAAAAACACCAGTGGAATTTTTCGTTGTGCACAAAGCTCGATAAAATGAGCGCCTTTTTGCGCTGACTCACCAAATAATATGCCATTGTTAGCAACAATACCGACAGGATAACCGTAGATATGAGCGAACCCACAAACTAAGGTTGTACCGTAAAGCGCTTTAAATTCGTCGAATTCACTACCGTCTACAACACGGGCGATAATTTCACGAACATCAAATGGCTGACGCGCATCTTTTGGTACGATACCGTAAACTTCGTCGGTGGCATAAGCCGGTTCAACCACTTCTTTAATTGCCATTTGCACGGGTTTAACACGGTTTAAGTTACCGATAGCGCTGCGAGCAATTTCTAAGGCGTGATGATCATTTTGTGCCATGTGGTCGGCAACACCTGAGGTACGACAATGAACATCTGCACCACCTAAATCTTCAGCACTCACCACTTCACCGGTTGCCGCTTTAACTAATGGCGGACCCGCTAAGAAGATAGTGCCTTGTTCTTTAACGATAATAGACTCATCAGCCATGGCAGGCACATAAGCACCGCCTGCGGTACAAGAACCCATAACTACGGCAATTTGTGGAATGCTTTGCGCCGACATATTGGCTTGATTGAAAAAGATACGTCCAAAATGTTCTTTATCAGGAAAAACGTCATCTTGGTTAGGTAAGTTTGCACCGCCTGAATCTACCAGATAGATACAAGGTAAATTGTTTTCTTGTGCAATAGTTTGCGCGCGTAAATGCTTTTTAACCGTTAATGGGAAATACGTGCCACCTTTTACCGTTGCGTCGTTGGCAACAATAATACATTCTTGGCCACCAACGCGGCCAATGCCTGTGATAATACCGGCAGCAGGTACGTTATCTTCATAAACTTGATAGGCGGCTAATTGTGATAATTCAAGAAAGGCCGAGCCGGGGTCTAGTAGGGCGTAAACTCGATCTCTAGGTAAAAGCTTTCCACGCGATAAATGACGTTCGCGGCTACGTTCACCGCCTCCGAGTTTTATTGCCTCTAGCTTTATTTTTAAATCATCAACTTGCACTTGCATATGAGCAGCATTTTCGATGAATTCAGGGCTGCGGGGATTAATTTTCGATATTATCTTAGCCACGGTATAACCTTTTATTGTTAAACGCTGTGTAATGCGTTCTGTTAATCTTTTGCTTCGTCAGAGCATATTAATATTGTTGTCGATTCACTGATTTTAACTTCAGCACTTAGTTTAGTATTTAATTCTCTACTTATATTAGTCAGCTAATTAAGTACTTAGTGCGATATTTCATTAGTCATAAGTGTTCAATAGCAATAGTCACTGAAGGACTTTTTGTATAAAAATTTAACTTTGATCGAAGCCAATGAAGCGAGCTCTCGGAAAATACTACGCATAGTTGTCCGCGTAAGTATTTTGCACCGAGAAGTCGCGCTCATTGGCAATGAGAAAAAGTTAAATTAAACTGATTCGTTGAACAATTCACGGCCAATTAACATGCGGCGAATTTCTGATGTACCTGCGCCAATTTCATATAACTTAGCATCACGTAATAAACGACCTGCAGGGAACTCGTTGATGTAACCGTTACCACCAAGTAATTGAATCGCATCTAGTGCCATTTTTGTTGCTAATTCAGCAGAGTATAAGATGACACCTGCAGCATCTTTACGTGTTGTTTCACCGCGATCGGCTGCCATAGCACATAAATATGCATAAGATTTTGCTGCATTCATTTGCGTGTACATGTCAGCAATTTTGCCTTGAATTAATTGAAATTCACCTATGGCTTGGCCAAATTGTTTTCTGTCGTGAATGTAAGGTACAACTAAGTCCATACAAGCATCCATAATACCTAGAGGACCGCCAGTTAATACCAAACGCTCGTAATCTAAGCCTGACATTAATACGCGCACGCCTTTGCCTTCTTCACCTAAAATGTTTTCAGCAGGTACTTCACAATCTTGGAAAACTAATTCACAAGTGTTTGAGCCACGCATACCTAATTTATCGAGTTTTTGATGACGTGAAAAACCTGGGTAGTCACGTTCAACGATAAAGGCGGTAATGCCTTTTGAACCCGCGCTAGTATCGGTTTTTGCATAAATAATAAATACATTGGCGTCAGGACCGTTAGTGATCCACATTTTGTTGCCATTTAGAATGTACTTGTCGCCTTGCTTTTTAGCCGAAAGTTTCATGCTAACCACATCAGAACCAGCATTAGGCTCAGACATCGCAAGTGCGCCAATATGTTCACCGGTACAAAGTTTAGGTAAGTACTTTTCTTTTTGCTCATGGCTACCGTTTTTGTTTAATTGGTTTAAACATAGGTTAGACATAGCGCCGTAACTTAAACCTACAGAAGCAGAAGCACGTGAAATTTCTTGCATAGCAACCATGTGCTCTAAGTAGCCTAAACCAGAACCACCATATTGCTCATCAACCGTCATACCTAATAAACCTAAATCGCCAAACTTGCGCCATAAGTCGTTAGGAAATTCATTATCAATATCTATTTGAGCTGCACGCGGCGCAATTTCGTCACGAGCAAAAGCGTTTACCGTATCGCGGATCATGTCAACGGTTTCACCTAAGTTAAAATTCATTGATGAGAAAGTAGAAATCATAGTATTACCTTTAATAATTATTTATCGTGTTAACGCATTGTAGCTGGCGCCAGTTGTTACTCGTTTTTAGCTTGTTACTAATCAATTGACGCAAGTGCATTTTGACAGTTAGTTTCTAAGCCGGTTAGTTCAATCAACACCGCTTGAATATCTTCTAACTGTTGATTTAAGTCATTCTTTTTATTTGAAATTAAGTCCATAATTGTTTTTAATTGCGTTGCGCTAGATTTATCGGCATCGTAAAGCTCAAACAAACGACCGGTTTCGGCAAGTGAAAAACCTAAGCGTTTACCACGTAGAATTAACTTTAGTCGAACTCTGTCTCTTTGGTTGTATATTCTTGTTTGTCCTTTACGAGTCGGAAGTATTAGGCCCTGATCTTCGTAAAAACGGATACTACGAGTAGTAATATCAAACTCTCTCGCTAACTCACCAATAGAGTAGGTGACGGGGGTAATATCGCTCATTGTTATTGCTCGAAGTTAATTTGGTTTTTATCTATGCAACACCTTACAATAAGTTTACGTTAACGTAAAGTGTAACTTTGTGTGATTTTATATATTTTATTGCCACTAAAGCACCTACAAAATTTTGTTTTTAATATCTCTAGAAATGTACACTGCTGTAAAGAATGCGTGGCAAATTTGTCAACAACAACGAAAAGTAACACTAAAGGACTATAAAGTTTACGTTGGCGTAAACTAGGTTTTGCGGTAAAGTGTTGCGCAATTCTTATCGATATTTGTAATTAAGCATTTTACTAATATCGAACAACACCTTATCGGAGAGCCTTATGTCTACTCAAGATCCTATTGTTATTGTTGCTGCAAAACGTACCCCTATGGGCGGTTTTATGGGCGGTTTATCAGCAGTTAGTGCTACCACTTTGGGAGCGACTGCGATTCGTGGCGCTATGGATGCAGCTAAATTATCGAATGATCAGGTTGATGAAGTGATCATGGGTTGTGTTTTACCTGCTGGCTTAAAACAAGCACCAGCGCGTCAAGCGGCTCTAGAAGCTAATTTAGACCTTTCAACGGCATGTACCACCATTAATAAGGTTTGTGGTTCAGGCATGAAAGCGGCAATGCAAGCACATGATGCTTTATTAGCTGGCTCTATTGATGTTGCCATTGCTGGCGGCATGGAAAGTATGACTAACGCACCACACTTATTACCTAGTGGTCGCTCGGGTATCAAAATGGGCCATGGCCAAGTGCTTGACCATATGATGACTGACGGTTTAGAAAATGCCTACGACGGTATTGCCATGGGGTGTTTCGCGCAAGCTACTGCAGATGAATCTGCATTTACTCGTGAAGACATGGATGCTTATGCAATTCGTTCTTTAGAACGTGCTAACGCTGCCATTGCCGATGGTGCATTCGTTAATGAAATATCGCCAGTAACAATTAAATCTCGTCGTGGTGATTCAGTGTTTGAAATTGATGAACAACCCGGCAATGCGCGCCCAGATAAAATTCCTAGCTTACGCGCAGCATTTAAAAAAGACGGTACCATTACAGCCGCTAACTCAAGCTCTATTTCAGATGGCGCAGCTGCATTAGTGATGATGAAACTATCAGAAGCACAAAAACGTGGTTTAACACCGCTATGTAAAATTGTTGCTCATGCAATGCACGCTCAAAAGCCTGAAGAGTTTACCGTAGCACCTGTTGGCGCAATGAAAAAAGTATTAGCTAAAGCTAACTGGGCAACAACAGATGTTGATTTGTTTGAAATCAACGAAGCCTTTGCCATGGTCACTATGCTAGGTATTAAAGAACTTGACCTAGACGTTACTAAAGTAAATGTTAACGGTGGTGCTTGTGCATTAGGTCACCCGTTAGGCGCCAGTGGCGCTCGTATTATGGTGACGTTAATTCATGCTTTGAAAAACCGTGGCTTAAGTAAAGGCCTTGCGTCTTTATGTATTGGTGGCGGTGAAGCAACGGCGATTGCTATTGAAATGATGTAAACATTATAATAATTAGGAGCCCACTTATTTGTGGGCTTTTTTGATCTTGTGTAACTGACTTTTCAAGAGAATTTGTTTTATTTTTTCAAAAAACTAATTAAAAAGAAACACCTAGTAACATTTGTTCAAGTAATTAATATTGAACTACTTACGCTTTTTTAGGTATAAAGAGTGAGTAGTTAATAAACCGACCAGTAAAATAATAATAAGGAATTTATTACATTGAATATTCTTCAACCCTCGAAATTAGCACTGCTAACACTTACTTTTACGCTCTCATTTACACAAACTGTTTGGGCCGATAGTTTAACTGATTTACAACAAGCGTTAGTTAAACTCGATGGTAGCCATCCGGTATCTGGTGTTTTAAAGGTTTCATTTTCTGAGTCGAGAGGCGAAGGAAAAGACAAAAAATTAAAGACTGGTGCGATTAAATCAACACTTTCTGAAAGTATGGAAGGTTTAGATATCCGATATTCAAAAGATGTTTTAGTACAAATATCAGAAGAAAATCGTCTTAAATTAGCTGATGAAGAAGTCGACACGCCAGCATTAAATGGTGCAGAGATATTATCGGCCTCTTCATTAATTCCCATACTTTCATCGGCACAGAAAATTTTAGATGCTATCTCAAAAGGTAAGTTAAGAGGAGAGAGCCAAATTGAATATTTTGACCAGCAAGTTAGGGTGCTAGATTTTGAATTACCTTTAGATAGTTTTATCGATGATAAAAAAACCCGTGGTTATGTTAATAAATTTAAAGGCAGCTATAAAGTGTTGATTAATGATCAAGGTGTTCCTGTTGAAACACGTTTAACATATTCAGGTAAAGGGAGTGCTTATCTCTTTTTCTCTATGTCGGCTGAGAGTGAAATAACCTCTCAATTTAAAGTTGAAGGTACGCGTTTGGTTAGAATTAATAAAACCGTTGAGTCGAGTTCTTCTTCTACGTTTAATGACCGTACCTATAGTGGTAGTTGGACATTAGCTTTGCATTAACCTTGCACTAGCTTCAGCTATACAAGTATTCAAGGATTAGCTGTTATGAGTAATTTATGACTATAAAATTCAGTCCGCTTTCAAAAGATGACATTAACTATTTTAATGTCATCGAACTCTATAAGGAAGCTTTCACAACCGTTCGACGTGTACCATCATGGATGCTTAGATACATGATGAGAAAAGGTAAACCAGGTTTTAGCGTGCTTTATGAAAATGATACTTGGATTGGTTTAATCTATATAACTCAGTATAAAGATATTGTATTTGTTCACTTTTTTGCGATCGATGCATCCCATCGTTCAAAGGGCTATGGCAGTAAAGTATTAGATTCAATGAGAGAAGAGTATTCTCAAAGCAGAATTGTACTTAATATTGAAGAGCTTGGAGATCACTTTGAAAACGCGCCACAGAGAGTAAAGCGAAAAGCGTTTTATGAAAATAATGGCTTTAGTTCTTCAGGGTATCTTATTAAAGAGCCTGAAGAGCGACTTGAAATGCTGATACTCGAAGGAAATATCAGCAAAGCAGAAATAAAAGCCATGTATAAGAGCCTTTTTGGGGGAGTGCTTGGCTTTCTTTATCGACCTAAAGTCATTGAAATTTGTAGCAAGGACGATAAGTGATTTTCGTCTTTACAAAAACCACTTATTAAGGATTAGTTACCTGCATTATTAAGCATATGTATTTTTGGGGGCTTTGCTTTTATCTATTCTCCACATTGTGGGTAAGCAACCACTGATAAATGCTCATATCATAATCATCAAATCTATTATCATAAACCGCTTGAGATAAGCCTCCTACTAATGCTTCAAGATTAAAAACAGCATGATGAATCGCATGCTCAGCACCAACCACAATAGATAGTTTAGGTAATACTTCTGGTTGGCAGTTATTTAATATCGAATTGTAAACCTTGATTGAATTATTAAAAGGGATAACTTCGTCATTAGTGGCATGAAACATCCATAGAGGAACACGTTCTATATCGCAAAAGTTATTTATTGTAGGATCTACATTATCAGCAAAAGCGGGTGATACTGCGGCAATAGCGGCAATTTTTTCAGGAAAATCTTTTGCGTAAGCGGCACTTAGAAAGCCGCCTTGACTATAGCCTGTTAAATATACCCTTGAGCTATCAATATCATAGGCACGAATAGCATACTCGACAAAAGCGTTTAGTCTTTCTTTATAACCCGCGCTTGGAACCGCACCTAAATGCGGAGCTAACACGACAAACGGTAAAGTATTATCCCATTCACCATCTTCAATAAGTTTTGGTATGCCATAATTATCAATCACGGCTTCAAGCGCTAACGTTGGATCTTTAGTGTTTGTAAACTCCAAGTTCCCGCCACCGCCATGTAAATAGATAATTAATGGCGCTTGCACCGTTGTTTGACCATACTCAACAGGTAAATGTTCAAGGTAGCTAAAGTTTGCGATAGTACTGCCAATAGGGCGGCGTGAAAAATTTTCTAAGGTATTGCTAATAACACGAATAATGCGCGTTTTTTCTAAAGCTAAATTTCCATCACTGTCAGTTACAGAGTACCTCACTAAATAATCACCCACTGCAGTGGTATTAACTTGGCTATTAATCTCAACTTGTGACGTTATATCTCCATCTTGTTGGTCTTCTGCCATCGCCCCAGATTCTATGTAATTATCTCCAAGAGCAAGTATGACCGTCTTTTCGCCAAGCAATGTAATGTTAGGTCTGTCGGGTTGATCGGAAAAATCGGTAATGGGCGCATCCCACCAAATCTCAACTGGAGGTGGATCAATAATAAGGCAAGCATCTTCTGAGCGGGCACAAGGTCTTTCGTCTGAGCCTCCACCACAACCGGGTACTAAAATGAAAAAAATAAAGATTGCTGATGTTTTAAGCAGAAGGTTGGATATTGATTTCAAGGCTTTAGCCTTTTGTATGTATTGCATTATGAGGTGTCGAGAATTGATCATTAGAATTATTTTCCTTTATGTTGAGCACATCACAGAGTAACAATTTTTTAACATCTTAGCACGAACGGTTATAATTTATAGTTATCAGCTAAACAATATCTCTTGCTGAAATGTTAAGATGGTAAGTGACTAATAAGCAGTGTTAATTTAAGTCATATTTAGCTTAGCAACAGTTTAGCATCAGTTTAATAGCGCAATAATTTTCTCACCATAAAGCTCCACTTTAGTTTTGCCTAAGCCATTAACCTCAAGTAGTTGCTTTGATGTTTTTGGGTTTTTTTTAGCTATATCCATTAATGTTGCGTCATGAAAAACAACATATGCAGGTACGTTTCGCTCTTTTGCCCAGAGTGTTCGTTGTTGTTTAAGTTTCTCAAAGCTCGATATTTCTGCTGTCGTTAATTCATTTTGAATGGCTTGTTTTTTATTTTGAGCTGGTTTGGACTGTTTATACTTTGGCACTTTTAGTTGAATAGTACTTTCGCCTTTTAATAAAGGTCGTGCTTTTTCGGTTAATTTTAACACGCCATAATCCATTTCAACGGCTAAATAACCCATGGAAATAAGTTGTCTAAACACCGTTTGCCATTCCATTGCTTTGAGCTCGTTACCAATATTAAAGGTTGAGAGTTGTTGGTGATTTAAGCTGGTAATTTTTGGGGTTACTTTCCCGGTTAGTACATCAATTTGATGACCAACACCAAATCTTTGACCTGTTCTGTAAACTGTTGAAAGCGCTTTCTGGGCGGCACTGGTGCCATCCCAAGTGGTTGGAGGGTTTAAGCAGTTATCACAATTACCGCAGGGCTCTGCTAATGATTCTCCGAAATAATTTAATAACACTTGTCTGCGACACGAACTGACTTCACAGTAACCCAATAATGCGTCTATTTTACGCTGAGTTATAAATTTAAACTGTTCATTACCGTCACTTTGACTTGCCATTTGTTTTAGTTTTATAACATCTTGCATGCCATACGCTAACCATGTGTTGGCATGTAAACCGTCTCGGCCCGCGCGTCCGGTTTCTTGGTAGTATGCTTCGATACTTTTTGGTAAGTTTAAATGTGCTACAAACCTAACATCTGGCTTATCAATGCCCATACCAAAAGCGATAGTGGCAACAATAATAATACCGTCTTCTCTAAGAAATCGTTGTTGGTTACTATCTTTAACCTCATTAGCCAAGCCTGCGTGATAAGGCAAGGCTGTTTTTCCTTGTTCACATAACCATTGAGCGGTTGTTTCTACTGATTTTCGAGACAAACAATACACAATACCTGCGTCATTTTCGTGTTCGGTATTAATAAACTGCAATAACTGTTCTTTACTATTTTTTTGTTCACTAATGCGGTATTGAATATTGGGTCTATCAAAGCTGTGTACAAACGTTTTAGCACCCGTTAAGTTCAAAACTTGAATGATTTCATCTCGAGTTTTAAGATCTGCTGTTGCGGTTAAGGCAATTTTGGGTGTATTCGGGTATCTATGCCCTATGATAGAAAGTTTTTGGTACTCAGGTCTAAAATCATGACCCCACTGTGAGACACAATGCGCTTCGTCGAAAGCAAATAACGCGATATTGATACGGTCAAGAAGGGAGAGAAAATAGTCACTTAATAGTCTTTCTGGCGCCACATACAATAAATCAACATTGCCTGAGGTTATAAGTTGTTCTACACGGCGCTGTTCATCATGGTCTTGAGAAGAGTTTAAAAACTCAGCTTTTACCCCTTGCAGTTTTAACGCGTCCACTTGATCTTTCATCAAGGCGATAAGGGGCGACACCACAATACCCACACCTTGCAACACAATAGCTGGAATTTGGTAACACAGTGATTTACCGCCACCGGTTGGCATAAGGGTGAATACATCTTTACCATTAATGATTTCACTAATGATATTCGCTTGTTGATGACGAAAATCTGCATAACCAAATGTGTTTTGTAATACGGATTTTGCGGTGTTGATATTCAAATTAAGTCCCTTTGTTAGCCAGATAATTTAAATCAGCTGAGTTGATTAGCGAACAACCAAATTTTCGAAAAAAACCTTCGGATATAAGCCTATTTTAATAAGCTATTTTTGTTCTATTTAATTAGCAATTTAGTTAACAATTTAGTTAGTAATATATAGCATACGAAATACTTGGCGAAGATATCATTTATTTTTCAATAAATGAACAGGGACGAACATTTGCATAGTTGCTGATTATTGTGTGAGCCAGCCTACCGGTTAATGATTATAGCCTGCTATATGAAGTACGTAATCAATAGGGTGGGTGACGTGATATCAAATTTTATAGTGCGTGATATCAAAAGCTTTTAGATGATTTTTATATCAAATATATGCCCAATTAACTGTTCTAAGTATTTACCTTGTAACGTTTATTCAACGTATAACGTTTTAATGGGCTCAATTGTACTGAGGGTTAATTTATCCAGCCTTATTTACATATAAATACAAACACAAGTACGAGTGCAAATAAGATCGATTATCATTTGCGTTTAGTGTTTTAGTTAGTTAATATCTAAATCCTCACTAATTAAGACATTAATATAAAAGTAAAAAACATGAACTCTCAACTAAAACCTCATCAAAAAAACAAAATGACATTAGGTGCACAAGCCGTAGCTGCGGCATTGGTATTTAGTGGTACATCGGCATACGCTGAAAATAACGTAGAAAACTGTGAAACAGACAGTGCAGTTATTTGTGAATCGAAAGAAATTAATAAATCTGAAGAAGCGATCGAATTAATTAAAGTTCATGGCGCTAAAACTTCAGTATATTTACATGATGAATCTGGCGATATTCGTCGTGTTGCCGAACTTGTTGATACACCGCAAATGATCACCGTTTTGACACAAGATCAAATCATAGAAGCGGGTAAAACCGATCTTAAAGATATACTTTCTGCACAAGCGGGTATTACTTTAGGTACAGGCGAAAATGGTAACGCTTTTGGTGATCGTTATATTATTCGTGGCCATGAAGCACGCAGTGATGTTTTTGTTGATGGTTTAAGAGACCCAGGAATGAGCACACGAGAAAGTTTTGCTACTGAACGTGTTGAAATTACGAAAGGGCCAAGTTCAACTTTTGCGGGCCGTGGCTCATCGGGTGGTGCGGTTAACAGCATTACTAAAAAGGCTTCTGTAAACTATAACTTTGGTCGTGTTGATGCTGGTTTAGGTAGTGATGAATATAAACGTGTAACACTAGATTATAATTTACCCTTGTCAGAGAATACTGCAGTTCGACTTAATGCCTTGATTTCTGATGAAGATAAGCCTGACCGTGAAGGCGTTTCAAATGAGAGAAAGGGTGTACAAATATCAGGTGTATATCTTCCAACACAAGCGTTATCAATTACCGCTGATGGTTATTATTTAGATGCTGAAGATGTACCTGATTTAGGCAGTTATTATGATCAAAGTGCACGTGCACCTGTAAAAGATATTCCGGTATATTCACAAGCGTCGGACTTTTTAACATCTGAGGTGAAAACATTTACGTTACGTACTGAGTATGAAGTTAACGACAATATCTCCATATATAATGCTACTCGTTTTGGTGAGACTAAAAATGGTTACATTACGACAGGGGCAAGTGGTACAACTCGCGCCGATTCTGATACTGAAGCTCCTGGTGCAGCAACTATTGGTTTAAGTACACACCAAGGTTATCAAGATGTTTCATACGCGAGTACACAGTTTAACTTGTTCTGGAACACTTCTGTTTTTGACGTAGAAAACAACTTTGTTTTTGGTTTTGAATACAGCGATGAAAGTGTTAACAACGGTGTATATGATATTGAATATAATAACCCAACCAATTGTATAACCTCGGGTCGACGTGGCGATAGTGCCGGCTACTGTATTATCGACGGTGCAGGTGAGCAGCTTGATAACCTTGATCAATTGATGAGACGAACTTATAGCCGTGGCGATAACGACGCAGTACTAGATATTGAAACTGTGTCAGTTTACATGCTTGATACGGTACATGTAACCGATCAACTTGATGTGTTTTATGGCGCTAGATTAGATAATTTTGATTACAGTAATGAAGCAACAAGTGGCGGAACATCAGCGCTCTATGCTTATTCAGATACTATGTACAATGGTAATTTTGGTATAATCTATGACTTTTCTGAAGACGTTAATGTGTATGCAAATTACAGCACAGCAACTAATATTAATGGTGGAGAAACTGATTTAGGCGCGAATTGTGGCTATGGCGGAGTTTGTGGTAATGCAACACAAGTACCAGATTCGGATCCTGAGCGTGTAGAAAACATTGAAATTGGTACAAAGTTAATGCTACTTGACGATAACTTTATGTTCAGTGCGTCTATCTTTCAAATAACTAAAGATGATGTTATGGAAAGTGTAGGTGACGATGATTATGCTACTTTAGGTACGTTAAATACTGGCGAGAATAGAGTTCGTGGTATTGAAGTTGGCTTTGTTGGTAATATAACTGAAAACCTTAGTGTACAGTTCTCTGCTACGTCAATGGACTCTGAAGTGTTAGACTCAATAAATGATGAAAGTATTGGTTTAGCGTTAAGTAACTTCGCTGAAAAAAGTGTTTACTTACAGCTAAGATATGAGCTTAATGAATCGTTTGTTGTTGGTGGTGATTATGCTTACCAAAGCGAGATGTATGCGGGTCAACCAGATACAGCTGCAGGTTATGACAGCGAAAATAGCCGATACAGCGTTGTTGTACCAAGCTACCAAGTTGTTAACTTATTTGCTAACTACTACGCGACTGACGATTTAACCTTTAGATTAAATATTGGTAATGCATTCAACGAAGAGTATTTTACAGCAGCATATCGCTCGGGCGCATTTATGTATTTAGGCAGTGCTACCAGTACAAAACTTACCGCAACATATGAGTTTTAATAAAACTAAATCCATGGTATTAGTTTCTGATAGAAACTTAGTAGAATTGAGTTAAACAGGTAAAGTAATCGTAATGATTGTTATAGAAAAAATATTATCTAAAGAAGAAGTTAATGCTTATCGTCAACAGCTTGCTAACGCCCCTTGGGGTGATGGTGGCAATACAGCGATGGGTATGGCGGCTTCGGTGAAAAATAACAATCAAGCTGATGCCACTGATAACCATGTGCGTCAATTAGCTAACCAGCTATTGTCGCGCATTGGCGAAACACCGAAAGTTGTATCAGCTGCTTTACCTAATAAAATATTTCCACCTTGTTTCAATCGTTTTAGCGAAACTCAAGAATATGGCTATCATGTTGATGCTGCAATAATGAGAGTTCCAGGTAGCTCTGAAGTATTACGCAGTGATATGTCAATGACCACATTTTTGAGTGAGCCTGAAGAATATCAAGGTGGGGAGTTAATTATATCTACCGAATTTGGTCAGCAGTCAATTAAACTGCCTGCTGGCTATGCGGTAGTATATCCGTCAAGTAGCTTGCATAAAGTCACCGCTGTAACACAAGGGCAACGCGTTGCCGCCATTACTTGGATGCAAAGCATGATTTCAGATGCCACTATTCGTCAAAATCTTTATCAGTTAGATCAAACGATACAAAACCTTATTAAAGAAAATAAAACCTCAAGAACTGAATTAGATAATTTGCACAATGTTTACCACAACCTAATTCGACAGTTTGCGCAGTTGTAGTAAAACTTTTGCTTTTTATCGCTAAAAAACAACTCAATACAACGCTAACATCAGTAAAATGCTAATTAAATAAACTATTTACTAGGTTAGCTATGTCGTTAGATATTCAGCGCAAAGCTCAACAATACCCGTTTTCCCGACTCAATTTTAGATACACTGTGTTCATATTTATCTGGGCGAAAAAGATATACCCGATTAAATAAATTTATAATGCAGTTTGAGCATTCAAACACGCCACCGACTTTAGCTTTCACCAACACAAAATTAAGTTTGTAATAACGTCCTTTCTGTACCGGATCACTGTGTTTCATCACACTATGGTGAGTAGGGTAGGTGACAAAATTAATAGAAAAAATTCTACTAGCAAAAATTGCTTTGTTTGTTACTTTGGCGATCATAGCCACTCCATTATTTTGAGCTTAATAGTCAATATCTATAACACTCAGACCCAATAATATTGGGTTAAACAATGTCAATTACAAGCGATGAAACGTCAATGAGTTTATTTAGTTATTTAAGAATGAACCATGGCTTGAATAAACCATGGCTTGAATAAACCTAAGTTGCCGTTATATAAAGCCAGTTAACACCTAGCATAAAAATGCTCAGTGTTGATAGGGTTGTCTGAAATGTCAGAGTCTAACAAACTATTGCGCACAAGATCTAATTTTTATGAGCTATGGCGAGAGTCACGATATTGTTTTGGTGAAATACCGACTAATTTCTTGAACAAGCGAGAGAAATAGTAAGGGTCGCTATAGCCTAAGCCACTAGCAATGTCTTTAATGGCAATATCGCTATTATCGAGTTGTGAACAAGCATGCTGAATTTTCATATTAATAAAGTGTTGAATAGGGGAGCTGTCGGTTAACTCCTTAAACTTTTTCGCAAAATGAAATTTAGATAATTGGCTATAATGCGCTAACGTATCTAAGCTCAATTCTTGATGCAAGCTGTTACGCATCAATGCTTCAACCGCCTCTAAATCAAAGCTCGAACTGTTGTTAAACATGGTTAAACGTAGTTGCAATGCGAGAAAGCTTAAAGCTTGCTGTAAAATATGCACGGCATGAATAACGTTGGTTGCTGTATAGCCGCGCGCCCCCAATGCGAGTAGATGATCAAAATCGCCGACAATATTATTCAGCACACCTACGTGCGCGACACCATTATCCATTTTCATTAGCAGTCGATCGGCAAAGTCTTGTGCTAACGTACCTGTAAAGTTAATCCAGTAAACAATATTGTTAGTCGCTTTGCTATCACGGTTACTGAGTTGCTTTTCACTGTGACTAATTTTAGCGGCGATATGTTTAGATTTTTCAAGCGTAAAGTTAAAAGGGGTGTTGGCATTGATAATAACAAGATCGCCACGTTCTATTATTTTTTCTTTACCTTGGTAGTATAATTTACCCGTACCTGACAAACAATAAATCAAGCGATGGCAATGGCTATTATCGTGTTGCAACTTATAGTTGTTATTGGCCTGTGTTATGCCTAAAGAAACTGGATATAGCCCGTCAGTTAACCGGTGCTTAGATAACTTTTTTAATAAAAATACAGGTATAAATAAACGAATATCAGTTAAATTTTTTTGTTTGATAGTTGACATATCAACCTATAATTATTGTCGGTGTTATCTTGGTGGTCTAATCACAATATAGTCCATTAAATTGACAATAAAATCAATGTTCATTGCATTTTCAGTGTGTTCTAATTTCTACATTAAGTTTCCATTATCGAGTTTTACGACTAAAACTAGTGCATGAGTACTAACTAGGTTGTGAATTTAAGGTAATTATTGCTTCATGATGTTGCTGTTAACTATTTCCAAAACCGAAGCAGCTATTATGAAACAGCGATTTTGACAAATAAGAGAGTATGAGATGAATACTGAAAGATATCAGTTAAAAAATAAAATTCGCATTGTAACAGCGGCATCATTGTTTGATGGTCACGACGCGGCTATTAATATTATGCGTAGAATTTTGCAATCAAGCGGTGCTGAAGTTATTCATCTTGGTCATGATCGAAGTGTTGAAGAAGTGGTAAATACCGCGATTCAAGAAGACGCGAATGCCATTGCCATGACCTCTTATCAAGGCGGCCATAACGAATATTTTAAATATATGTATGACCTGCTCAAAGAGCGCGGTTGTGAACATATTCGTATAGTAGGCGGCGGCGGTGGCGTTATTCTACCTGACGAAATTAAAATGCTGCAAGATTATGGTATCACTCGTATTTACTCACCTGATGATGGTCGTGCTCTTGGTTTACTTGGCATGATTGACGACATGTTAGAACGCTGTGATTTTAAAACTGGCGTAAACGTTAAAAAAGATGACGTTGCCAATTTAAAAAAAGGCGTGCCACTACAAGATAAAAAACAAGCCATTGCGCGTTTAATTTCAGCGGCAGAAAACGCACCAGAAGAAAATAAAAGCGACCTGACTAAAATTCGTAAGATTGCCGCGATCAGTAAAACTCCGGTATTAGGTATTACTGGCACCGGTGGTGCAGGTAAATCATCTTTAGTAGATGAGCTTATTCGACGCTTTTTAATGGCAACCGATGATAGCAAAATAGCTATTGTGTCGGTTGATCCGTCAAAGCGTAAAACGGGTGGTGCTTTACTCGGTGACCGTATTCGTATGAACGCGGTGAATAACGACCGTGTTTATATGCGCTCGCTAGCAACACGTCAGTCTAACTTAGCCTTGTCAGTGTATGTGAACGACACGCTCGATATTTTAAAAGCGACTGACTTTGATTTAATTATTTTAGAAACTTCAGGTATTGGCCAGTCAGACACCGAAATTGAAGAGCATTCTGATGTTTCTTTATATGTGATGACACCAGAGTACGGTGCGGCAACACAACTTGAAAAAATCGATATGTTAGATTTTGCTGACATTATCGCATTAAACAAATTTGATAAACGTGGCGCACTCGATGCACTGCGTGATGTGAAAAAACAATATAAACGTAACCGTGGCATGTTTGAAGCCGGCGATGATGAAGTACCCGTATACGGTACTATCGCGTCACAATTTAATGACCGTGGCATGACCGAGTTATACAACGCGGTGATCACAGCGTTAAATACAAAGTCAGGCTTAACCGTTGGTGATCTTTTATCTACTGAAGGCACGTTAGCGAATAAGAGTAGTGTTATTCCTGGCAACCGTATTCGTTATTTATCTGAAATATCAGAAAGTAACCGTGGTTACGACGCTTGGGTTGAAAAACAAACAACCGTTGCTCAAAAACTTTATGGCATTCATCAAGCGATTGAAACAGCAAAAGAAACTGAGACAGATGTGTCAGCAGGTTTAGTTGCTCAACTTGAAACATTATATACTCATGTCGAGTTAGACTTAGATCCAAAAAATAAACTATTACTAGAGCAATGGGCAGATAAAGTTCAGCGTTATAAAGACCCTGAATTTAAATTTAAAGTACGTGATAAAGAGCTTTCAATTCAAACGCATACAAAATCGTTGTCAGGTAGTGCAATTCCAAAAATCAGCATGCCTAAGTATCAAGGCTGGGGTGATATTTTAAAGTGGAATCTACAAGAAAACGTACCCGGTGAATTCCCATACACCGCTGGTTTGTTCCCATTTAAACGTGAAGGTGAAGATCCAACACGTATGTTCGCCGGTGAAGGTGGCCCAGAACGTACTAACCGTCGTTTTCATTATGTCTCTAAAGGAATGCCAGCTAAACGTTTATCAACCGCGTTTGACTCGGTAACCTTATACGGTAACGATCCCGCTATTCGTCCTGATATTTACGGAAAAATTGGTAACGCCGGTGTTTCAATTTGTTGTTTGGATGATGCTAAAAAACTTTACTCTGGTTTTGACTTAGCCCATGCCATGACTTCAGTTTCAATGACCATTAATGGTCCAGCGCCAATGTTGCTAGGTTTCTTCTTAAATGCCGCCATTGATCAACAATGTGAACGTTTTATCACTGAAAATGGTTTAGAAAAAGAAGTTGCTGCAACGATTAAAAAAATCTACCAAGGCAAAGGCTGTGAACGTCCGCAATATCAAGGCAACTTACCAGAAGGTAACGACGGTTTAGGCTTGATGTTATTGGGTGTTACGGGCGATCAAGTGTTGCCACCAGAAGTCTACAAAACGATAAAAGCGAAAACATTAACCTTGGTTCGCGGTACAGTACAAGCGGATATCTTAAAAGAAGATCAAGCTCAAAATACCTGTATTTTCTCTACTGAATTTGCATTGCGTTTAATGGGTGATGTACAAGAGTATTTTATTGATAAAGGTGTGCGTAATTTTTACTCAGTATCCATTTCTGGCTACCATATTGCAGAAGCTGGCGCGAACCCGATCACTCAATTGGCGTTAACTTTAGCGAATGGCTTTACGTTTGTAGAATATTACTTAAGCCGTGGTATGGACATCAACGAGTTTGGTCCAAACTTATCGTTCTTCTTCTCAAACGGTATTGACCCAGAATATGCGGTAATTGGCCGAGTGGCTCGTCGTATTTGGTCAAAGGCGATGAAGAATAAATATGGGGCTAATGCCCGTGCACAAATGTTGAAATACCATATTCAAACCTCTGGCCGTTCATTGCATGCACAAGAAATTGATTTCAATGACATTCGTACTACTTTGCAAGCGCTTTACGCTATCAACGATAACTGTAACTCTTTGCATACTAATGCTTATGATGAAGCAATCACAACGCCGACTGAAGACAGTGTTCGTCGTGCAATGGCAATTCAATTAATTATCAACCGTGAATTAGGACTTTCTAAAAATGAAAACCCAATTCAAGGCGCGTTTATTATTGAAGAGTTAACCGATTTAGTCGAAGAAGCAGTATTAACTGAATTTGACCGTATTAATGAACGTGGTGGTGTACTGGGCGCGATGGAAACTATGTACCAGCGTGGAAAAATTCAAGAAGAAAGTATGCATTACGAGCACTTAAAGCATTCAGGTGAGTTCCCTATTATTGGTGTTAATACCTTCTTAAGTTCAACTGGGTCACCCACAATTGTGCCTGAAGAAGTTATTCGTGCCACTGAAGAAGAAAAAACCTATCAAATTGAAATGTTAGCAAGTTTAAATAAAGCCAATGAAGCTGAAGTAGAAGTATTACTTAAACGCTTACAAACAGCGGCAATTAAACATGAAAACATTTTTGAACTGATGATGGATGCTTGTAAGGTTTGTTCTTTAGGACAAATTGTAAATTCACTATTTGAAGCAGGCGGCCAATACCGTCGCAACATGTAATCTGTTTTCAATAACCTAATGAGTGCGAATGATGAGTAATTACCAAGCGCCAATGCGCGATATGCAATTTTTGTTACACGAAGTTTTTAACGCTGAACAGCTCTGGACAACCATGCCTGCTGTAGCAGAGTTGATTGATAAAGACACGGCAGATGCCATTTTGTCTGAAGGTGCGAAATTAACCGCTGAAGTGATTGCGCCGTTAAATCGAAACAGTGATGAACAAGGTGCTACTTGGTCAAACGGTGAGGTAACTACACCTGACGGTTTTGCTAAAGCATATCAAATGTATTGCGAAGGCGGTTGGGGGCGTTAAGTGGCGATCCTGAGCATGGTGGTATGGGTATGCCAAAAATGCTGCAATCGTTTGTCGAAGAAATGACCCAATCAGCCTCTATATCATTCGCGTTATATCCCATGCTAACAGCTGGCGCTAGTTTAGCGCTGAGTGCACATGCCAGTGAAGAAATGAAGCAAACTTACCTTGAGAACATGTACTCTGGTAAATGGGCTGGCACTATGTGTTTAACTGAGCCACATGCCGGTAGCGATTTAGGTATTATGACCGCAAAAGCGGAAGCGTTAGATGATGGTAGTTTTGCTTTATCGGGCACCAAAATATTTATTACTGGCGGTGAGCAAGACTTAACTGAAAACATTATCCATTTAGTGTTAGCAAAAATACCGGGCGCACCAGAAGGCCCTCGTGGTATTTCTATGTTCGTAGTGCCTAAATTTTTATTAAAGGATGATGGCAGCTTAGGCGCTAGAAATACGGTTACTTGTGGTTCAATTGAACACAAAATGGGCATTAAAGGTTCAGCAACTTGTGTGATGAACTTTGATACCGCTACAGGCTTTTTAGTTGGCGAAGAAAACAAAGGTTTAAATTACATGTTCACGATGATGAACTATGAACGTTTAGGCATGGGCATTCAAGGCGTTGGTGCGGCTGAAACCTCATATCAACAAGCGGCAGAATACGCCATTGAACGTATTCAAGGCCGCAGCGCTACAGGTGTTAAATCAGCGGATAAAAAAGCTGACTCGCTTATCGTTCATCCTGATGTTAGAAAAATGCTGCTAACCATGCGTGCCGTCAACGAAGGTGGCCGCTGTTTCTCTACCTATGTAGCTAAACAACTCGATATTGTTAAGTTCTCGCATGATGATGTTGAAAAACAACAAGCCGAAGCCTTAGTTGCATTATTAACGCCGGTTGCTAAAGCATTTATGACCGATATGGCTTATGAAAGCTGTAACTTAGGGCAAATGGTTTTTGGTGGTCATGGTTATGTGCGTGAATGGGGCCAAGAACAACTCGTACGCGATGTGCGTATTGCTCAAATTTACGAAGGCACTAATGGCATTCAAGCATTGGATTTACTCGGACGTAAAGTCGTTGCCAATAAGGGTAAGTTTCTTGATGTCTATTTTACTGAGATAACAACATTTATCGACCAACATACCGATAACCAAGCATTGACTGGTTTTGTTCAACCTTTAGCTGTTGCTCTAGAAAAATTAAAAGCAGTGACAGGGTTAATTATTGCTGAGCATGATCAAGATAAAAATATGGTTGGTGCCTCGGCAAGCGATTACTTAGCCGCCTTTGGTTTACTAAGCTATGCCTATATGTGGGCTTTGATGGCAGAAAAGTCATCAGCACATAAAGATGAAGATTTTTATCAAGCAAAGCTTTATGTTGGTGTATTTTTTAATGAACGATTATTGCCAAGAATTGATGGTCATATTCATGCCATTGAAGCCGGTAGTAAATCATTAATGGCTATGCCAGAAAACCTCTTTAATTATAACCATTAAGGTTTGCTAAATCACTGGGCTAAACTGAGCTAAACGGGACTAAAGTTTAATTGTTTTGGTCTATGTTTTATTGAATGCTAATTGATTTTAACATTACGTAAATCTACTTTATTAATGGCTGAATTTCATCACGAAGTTCAGCCATTAATATTATGTATAAAAAGGCGCTTAATATGCTGAACATACCAGAAAAATTCACCGCATTTCGTATTCATAAAAATGATAAAAACATTACCAGCGGTTTCGAGCAGATTAGTCTAAACGACTTAACCGCTGGCGAAGTGGTTGTTAAGGTTGCTTATTCAGACATTAACTATAAAGATGCGCTAGCAGCAACGGGTAAAGGTCGCATTTTAAGAACTTACCCATTAGTCGGCGGCATTGATTTATCAGGCGTTGTCGTTAGCTCTGAAGACTCGCGTTTTCAGACCGGCGATAAAGTGCTAGTTTGTGGCGCGCAATTATCAGAGCTTTATGATGGTGGTTATAGTGAATATGCCCGTGTTAAGGCAGACTCAATCGTTAACTTGCCTATTGGTATGAGTTTACGTGATGTTATGGCGCTAGGCACTGCCGGTTATACTGCGGCGCTTGCGATACAGAGAATGGAAGATAACGGTCAAATACCAGAACGAGGCCCAATTGTTGTTACGGGTGCTACGGGTGGTGTCGGCAGTTTTGCGATTAACATGTTGTCGAATATTGGCTATGAAGTTATTGCCTATACGGGTAAAACAGAACAAGAACCCTATTTAAAAGCGTTGGGAGCAAGCAAGTTAATTAATCGTCATGATATTGAAATGGGTACCAAGCCATTAGAAAATGCCCAATGGGGCGGGGCGATTGATAATGTTGGTGGTGATACTTTAGCTTGGTTAACTCGCACAACAAACATTTGGGGCAATATTGCTTCGATTGGCTTGGCTGGTGGTTACAAACTTGAATCAACGGTTATGCCTTTTATTTTACGTGGTGTTAGCTTGCTTGGTATTAACTCAGTTGAAATGCCCTTATCGGTTAGAACACAAGGATGGAAGCGCTTAGCTAGCGATTTAAAACCTACTAAGCTCGATCTTATTTCTCCTACCACCATTAAATTTGCTGATTTATCTCAAGCGTTTGACGCTTATGTCGAAGGTAGTGTTACTGGACGAACCGTAGTTGAAATTGATGCGAGCCTAGATTAACCGCCATTTATTCAAAATATAATATGTGTAAATACAAAGTTAAGGATTAATATGTCACCGGTAATATTTAGCGAAATAAAGACAAAAAATAATAAGCGCATTGCATTTGCAGAATTAAATGCCCCAAAATCGCTTAATGCTCTTAACATGAGTATGTTTGTGTTATTGCATAAACAACTACTGGCATGGCAAAGCAATGATGAAATTGCCATGGTAATTATTCAAGGGGCAGGAGATAAAGCTTTTTGCGCTGGTGGTGATGTTGTTAGCTTATGCCATGCGCTTAAAGAGGAAAGAGAAAATAGCGCTAACATTGAGTCGAATTACTTAACACAAACATCGGCTAGTATAATCAATGACGAAACTATTATTGCATCTTTTGGGCATGAGTTTTTCTCACTAGAGTATCAAGTAGATCAACTGATACACGAATTTACTAAACCCATTTTAGTTTGGGGTGACGGGTATATCATGGGCGGTGGTATTGGCTTATTTGCTGGTGCGAGTCATAAAGTGGTTACCGAAAAAACCTTGCTAGCCATGCCCGAAATCACGATAGGTTTATATCCCGATGTTGGTGCAAGTTGGTTTCTTAATAAAATGCCTAATAATATCGGGTTATTTTTAGGCATGACGGGCGCAATTTTTAATGCGGCAGACGCGTTAAACATTGGTTTAGCTAATGTTGGTATTAACAGTAGCTTTAAAAATGATGTAATAGCAGACCTGAGTAATATTGAATGGCAAAGTAATAACGAAAACTATGACTTGCTAGCTCAAGCGTTGAGTAAATTTGTTCAACAAAGTGAGCTAGCATTCAAACTAATACCCTCTAACGTAGTTGACCATCATGCGGTGATTACGCAATTGACTGATTTTGATAATGGCGCAGATATCTATCAAGCTATTTCAGCCCTAGAAACTGATAATGACTGGTTACAGCGAGCACAAGCAAAACTGAAAAAAGGTAGCCCGCTTTCGGCGATAATAACCTATCAACATTTAATAATGAGTAAAGATCTCACTTTAGCAGAGTGCTTCGCCGCTGATCTCAACTTAAGTTTACGTTGTTGTCAGTATCCAGAATTAAGTGAAGGCGTTCGAGCACTGCTGATAGATAAAGATAAAAACCCACGCTGGACCTATGAAAACATCAAGGATATTCCGGCAGAATTACTGACTTGGTTTTTTACCCCTTTAAAAAAACTAAGCAAATAAATTATTAATATCGGCTTTAACTCATTTAATACCTATGTAGTTTAAAGCCGACGTTACAAACTAATAAAAAGATAAACAGAGGATTAACTATGAATTTAAACGGTAAAACTATAGTAGTGACTGGCGGCGGACAAGGTCTTGGTCGTGCAATTGCCTTAAACTTGGCGAAATCAGGCGCAAAATTAGCACTTATTGATCTCAATGAAGAGCAATTGCAAACCACTGTTAGCTTGATTGAAGAAGCAGGTTCGCAAGCTAAATACTATTTAGCAAATGTAACTAATGAAAGTGAAGTAGAAGCAATATTTGTAAAAATTAATGATGACTTCTCAGGTATCGATGGCTTAATCAACAATGCTGGTATTTTACGTGATGGCATGTTTGTTAAAGCTAAAGATGGCGTTGTAAGTAAAAAAATGTCACTAGATCAATTTCAATCAGTCATTGATGTTAATTTAACGGGCGTATTTTTATGTGGACGAGAAGCTGCTGTTCATATGATTGAGGGCAAACGTAAAGGTGTGATCATCAATATGTCATCAATTGCCCGTGGCGGTAATATGGGTCAAACAAATTATGCTGCTTCAAAAGCAGGTGTAGTTGCTATGACAGTTACATGGGCAAGAGAGCTTGGCCGCCATGGTATTCGTGTTGGTGCAATTGCTCCTGGTGTTATTCGCACAGCAATGACAGATGCAATGAAACCTGAAATGCGTCAACGCTTAGAGAGCATGAAGCCTGTTGGTCGTTTAGGCGAAGCTGATGAAATAGCTCATACCGTTAACTACATTATTGAAAATGAATTTTTCACAGGACGTGTTGTAGAGATTGATGGTGGCTTGTGCATGTAAATGCGATACTCATTATCGAATGTGTAGCTTAAATTGTTAAATATATAAGTCATCAGCACAGGCGTGCTCTTATCCTTAAGAGCAAGGCATCGTTAATACTTACTTTGTATATAACGATGCCTTCAGAGTAAATTGCTAGTTTATAGCGTATTTGAAGCAACTAAATAAGAAAGTAATGATGAATAAAGCACTTTTCCTTGATAGAGATGGCATCATCAATGTAGACCATGGTTATGTTCATAAAGCAGAAGATTTTGAATTTTTAGAAGGAATATTTGAGTTATGCCAACTAGCTATAGACAAAGGTTATCAAATATTCGTTATAACTAACCAAGCAGGTATAGCTCGAGGTTATTATGATATAGCGACTTTTGAAATATTATCGAATTGGATGGTTGATGAATTTAGTAAGCACAAGGTAACGATAACCAAAGTGTACTTTTGTCCACATCATCCTACAAAAGGCGTTAACAACTTTGTCATGCCATGCAAGTGTCGCAAACCTGAACCAGGTATGATTAATCAAGCACAGAAAGAGTATGGTATTACCTTAGCGGATAGTATTTTTATTGGTGATAAAGTTTCTGACATGCAAGCAGCCGATAATGCAGGTATAAAATCTAGAATTTTAGTCGATAGCCGCTATACTCAAGAGTCACCTACAGACAATCTTGAGGGTGTAATTCGCATCAATGAGCTAAAACAAGCTATTGAATATATCGTTTAAGCTTGAATTATCGTCATATTGTATAATTAAAAAGCAAACAAACACATTTACGAAATTAAATGCACTTTAGGTATTGACGTGAGGTCAAAAATCTCTAAAATGCGCTCCAGTTCCAAGGGGTCACCCCAACGAACTGTTTTAATAAGTTATCTAGCACGGTTTAGGCTGAATTGGTTAACTTAACGTTTTAAAGAGAGGTTTTGAAAGTTTTAAAAACTTTTAAAATAAATTCAAATAAAACGTTGACATTAAAACTGAGTTGCGTAGAATGCGCATCTCGCTTCAGGCAAGGCCTGCAGCAACGAAGCAAAGCGAATGAGATTTTGTTTCGGTTAGTTTTTTACTTCGAGTATCAACTAACGTTCTTTAACAATTAGTTATCATGCAATTTGTGTGGACACTCACATTAACGTTGATTTTACATAGTTACCTTCGGGTAACAAAAAAAACAGCTTAATATGATGTCACACAAAAAATAAGTATCATTTAGACTTTCGAGTTTAAATATACGTTTTATGTAGTTACTTTCTTCTTTAGTCGGATAGAGAGTGACACGACAGAATTCATTGAGCAGATGTCTTTTCTTAGTCAACTTCGGTTAGTTAAGGTGAGCATCACAAACGATTTTTAATTGAAGAGTTTGATCATGGCTCAGATTGAACGCTGGCGGCAGGCTTAACACATGCAAGTCGAGCGGAAACGAGAATAGCTTGCTATTCGGCGTCGAGCGGCGGACGGGTGAGTAATGCTTGGGAATATGCCTTTGAGTGGGGGACAACAGTTGGAAACGACTGCTAATACCGCATAACGTCTACGGACCAAAGGGGGGGACGCTTCGGCACCTCTCGCTCATTGATTAGCCCAAGTGAGATTAGCTAGTTGGTAAGGTAATGGCTTACCAAGGCGACGATCTCTAGCTGGTTTGAGAGGATGATCAGCCACACTGGGACTGAGACACGGCCCAGACTCCTACGGGAGGCAGCAGTGGGGAATATTGCACAATGGGCGAAAGCCTGATGCAGCCATGCCGCGTGTGTGAAGAAGGCCTTCGGGTTGTAAAGCACTTTCAGCGAGGAGGAAAGGTTAGTAGTTAATAACTGCTAGCTGTGACGTTACTCGCAGAAGAAGCACCGGCTAACTTCGTGCCAGCAGCCGCGGTAATACGAGGGGTGCAAGCGTTAATCGGAATTACTGGGCGTAAAGCGTGCGTAGGTGGTTTGTTAAGCAAGATGTGAAAGCCCTGGGCTCAACCTGGGAACTGCATTTTGAACTGGCAAGCTAGAGTTTTGTAGAGGGTAGTGGAATTTCCAGTGTAGCGGTGAAATGCGTAGAGATTGGAAGGAACATCAGTGGCGAAGGCGGCTACCTGGACAAAGACTGACACTGAGGCACGAAAGCGTGGGAGCAAACAGGATTAGATACCCTGGTAGTCCACGCCGTAAACGATGTCAACTAGCCGTCTGTAGACTTGATCTGTGGGTGGCGTAGCTAACGCGCTAAGTTGACCGCCTGGGGAGTACGGCCGCAAGGTTAAAACTCAAATGAATTGACGGGGGCCCGCACAAGCGGTGGAGCATGTGGTTTAATTCGATGCAACGCGAAGAACCTTACCATCCCTTGACATCCAGAGAAGAGACTAGAGATAGACTTGTGCCTTCGGGAACTCTGTGACAGGTGCTGCATGGCTGTCGTCAGCTCGTGTTGTGAAATGTTGGGTTAAGTCCCGCAACGAGCGCAACCCCTATCCTTATTTGCCAGCGCGTAGTGGCGGGAACTCTAAGGAGACTGCCGGTGATAAACCGGAGGAAGGTGGGGACGACGTCAAGTCATCATGGCCCTTACGGGATGGGCTACACACGTGCTACAATGGCAAGTACAGAGGGCAGCAATACCGCGAGGTGGAGCGAATCCCACAAAGCTTGTCGTAGTCCGGATTGGAGTCTGCAACTCGACTCCATGAAGTCGGAATCGCTAGTAATCGTAGATCAGAATGCTACGGTGAATACGTTCCCGGGCCTTGTACACACCGCCCGTCACACCATGGGAGTGGGTTGCAAAAGAAGTGGCTAGTTTAACCCTTCGGGGAGGACGGTCACCACTTTGTGATTCATGACTGGGGTGAAGTCGTAACAAGGTAACCCTAGGGGAACCTGGGGTTGGATCACCTCCTTATCTTGAAGTAAAACAGCTTAATGAGAACTTCGGTTCTACGAGTGTTCACACAAATTACATGATAACAAATTAGAAGAAGTCCAAACATGCTAGCTTCGGACGTAAATTCTTGAAAGAGAAATAGGTCTGTAGCTCAGCTGGTTAGAGCGCACCCCTGATAAGGGTGAGGTCGGCAGTTCAAGTCTGCCCAGACCTACCAATTTACGCCACTTGCGGCGTTGGTTCATCACTCGTGTAGAAATACCTACACTTCGCGATAAACCGCCTTGCAACTGACGTAAATCTGCGTTTATGTTCTAGCTAAAGTATGTTTCCCATTGCGGGGCTATAGCTCAGCTGGGAGAGCGCCTGCCTTGCACGCAGGAGGTCAGCAGTTCGATCCTGCTTAGCTCCACCACTTCTTCACTAAGAATTGAAAGACCAAACTTAAGTTATGCTTTTTTTAAGCTACTTTAAGTTTGGTTTTTAACCAAGTCACCACCGAATGCGTGTGAATGACAAGTTCTTTAACAATCTGGAAAGCTGATATAAATACCGGTATTTATATGGCAAACACGGTGTCGCGCTGTTGTTTGTAAATTATAAATACCAAGCTGTTGTTAACGGGAATATCGCCTGTTAATGATGGTGATTACGGGTCCTCCTCGGAAACGTAATCAACCCGGTAGTTTATTTACGTTTAGTTTACTAATCGTAATGAATTACCACTCTTATTCAAGACACACTTTGTGTGCGTGAAAATGTCAGACTTTACAATTGAGCGGGTTTTGTCACCTGCTTGTACCAAATAGGAAACTACTTGGGGTTGTATGGTTAAGTGACTAAGCGTATGTGGTGGATGCCTTGGCAGTTAGAGGCGATGAAGGACGTGTTAATCTGCGAAAAGCTTTGGTGAGGTGATAAAAACCGTTATAGCCAAAGATGTCCGAATGGGGAAACCCACCCAAGGTAACTTGGGTATCATTAAGTGAATACATAGCTTAATGAGGCGAACCGGGAGAACTGAAACATCTAAGTACCCCGAGGAAAAGAAATCAACCGAGATTTCGTTAGTAGCGGCGAGCGAACGCGAATTAGCCCTTAAGTGGTTTGTAAGTTAGTGGAATCTACTGGAAAGTAGAGCGATACAGGGTGATAGCCCCGTACACGAAAATAAACTTATCATGAAATCGAGTAGGTCGGCACACGTGAAACGTTGACTGAACATGGGGGACCATCCTCCAAGGCTAAATACTCCTAACTGACCGATAGTGAACCAGTACCGTGAGGGAAAGGCGAAAAGAACCCCTGTGAGGGGAGTGAAATAGAACCTGAAACCGCATACGTACAAGCAGTGAGAGCCGGATTTAGTCCGGTGATTGCGTACCTTTTGTATAATGGGTCAGCGACTTATATTCTGTAGCAAGGTTAACCGAATAGGGGAGCCGTAGCGAAAGCGAGTGTTAACTGCGCGTTTAGTTGCAGGGTATAGACCCGAAACCCGGCGATCTACCCATGGGCAGGTTGAAGGTTGAGTAACATCAACTGGAGGACCGAACACACGTATGTTGAAAAATGCGGTGATGACTTGTGGGTCGGAGTGAAAGGCTAATCAAGCCGGGAGATAGCTGGTTCTCCCCGAAATCTATTTAGGTAGAGCCTCGCACGAACACCATTGGGGGTAGAGCACTGTTAAGGCTAGGGGGTCATCCCGACTTACCAACCCTTTGCAAACTCCGAATACCAATGAGTGATATGCGGGAGACACACTACGGGTGCTAACGTCCGTTGTGAAGAGGGAAACAACCCAGACCGCCAGCTAAGGTCCCAAAGTACTAGTTAAGTGGGAAACGATGTGGAAAGGCATAGACAGCTAGGAGGTTGGCTTAGAAGCAGCCATCCTTTAAAGAAAGCGTAATAGCTCACTAGTCGAGTCGGTCTGCGCGGAAGATGTAACGGGGCTAAACTAGTCACCGAAGCTGCGGATTTGAACTTAGGTTCAAGTGGTAGGGGAGCGTTCTGTAAGCCGTTGAAGGTGAGTTGTAAAGCTTGCTGGAGGTATCAGAAGTGCGAATGCTGACATGAGTAACGATAAGGGGAGTGAAAAACTCCCCGCCGAAAGACCAAGGTTTCCTGTCCCATGTTAATCAGGGCAGGGTAAGTCGGCCCCTAAGGCGAGGCGGAAACGCGTAGTCGATGGGAAACAGATTAATATTTCTGTACTTCTATATATTGCGAAGGAGGGACGGAGTAGGCTAGGTGAGCACGGCGTTGGTAGTCCGTGTGAAAGTATGTAGGCGGTTGTCTTAGGTAAATCCGGGACTTCATTCAACGCTGAGATACGAGACGAGACTCTACGGAGTTGAAGTCATTGATGCCATGCTTCCAGGAAAAGCTTCTAAGCTTCAGATATATAGGAACCGTACCCCAAACCGACACAGGTGGTTAGGTAGAGAATACTAAGGCGCTTGAGAGAACTCGGGTGAAGGAACTAGGCAAAATAGTACCGTAACTTCGGGAGAAGGTACGCTCTCTCGTGTGAATCCCTTGCGGAGTAAGCACAGGAGAGTCGAAGTAACCAGGTGGCTGGAACTGTTTATTAAAAACACAGCACTGTGCAAAATCGAAAGATGACGTATACGGTGTGACGCCTGCCCGGTGCCGGAAGGTTAATTGATTGGGTTATCTTCGGAGAAGCTCATGATCGAAGCCCCGGTAAACGGCGGCCGTAACTATAACGGTCCTAAGGTAGCGAAATTCCTTGTCGGGTAAGTTCCGACCTGCACGAATGGCGTAATCATGGCCACACTGTCTCCACCCGAGACTCAGTGAAATTGAAATTGCGGTTAAGATGCCGTATACCCGCGGCTAGACGGAAAGACCCCGTGAACCTTTACTATAGCTTGACAGTGAACATTGCTCCTACATGTGTAGGATAGGTGGGAGGCTTTGAAACCGTGTCGTCAGATGCGGTGGAGCCAACCTTGAAATACCACCCTTGTATGCGTGATGTTCTAACCTAGGGCCCTTATCGGGCTTGGGGACACTGTCTGGTGGGTAGTTTGACTGGGGCGGTCTCCTCCTAAAGAGTAACGGAGGAGCACGAAGGTTGGCTAAGTACGGTCGGACATCGTACGGTTAGTGCAATGGCATAAGCCAGCTTAACTGCGAGACAGACACGTCGAGCAGGTACGAAAGTAGGTCATAGTGATCCGGTGGTTCTGTATGGAAGGGCCATCGCTCAACGGATAAAAGGTACTCCGGGGATAACAGGCTGATACCGCCCAAGAGTTCATATCGACGGCGGTGTTTGGCACCTCGATGTCGGCTCATCACATCCTGGGGCTGAAGTCGGTCCCAAGGGTATGGCTGTTCGCCATTTAAAGTGGTACGCGAGCTGGGTTTAGAACGTCGTGAGACAGTTCGGTCCCTATCTGCCGTGGGCGTTTGAGAATTGAAGAGGGCTGCTCCTAGTACGAGAGGACCGGAGTGGACGAACCGCTGGTGTTCGGGTTGTTATGCCAATAGCATTGCCCGGTAGCTACGTTCGGAACTGATAACCGCTGAAAGCATCTAAGCGGGAAGCAGGCTTTGAGATGAGTTCTCACTGGAGCTTTAAGCTCCCTAAAGGGTCGTTGGAGACTACAACGTTGATAGGTTGGGTGTGGAAGTGCTGCGAGGCATTGAGCTAACCAATACTAATTACCCGTGAGGCTTAACCATACAACACCCAAGTGGTTTTGTTGTATGAAGTTTGACAAAAGTGTAGGAATACACGCATCACGCATGACAATTGTGTGAATAAGAGAAAAAAAACGTATTTATTATCATTGAGACACGTCTTAATGAACAGCTTTCAAGATTGTACCTTTTTTGTCTAGCGACAATAGCGACATGGCCCCACCTGATCCCATTCCGAACTCAGAAGTGAAACGTGTTAGCGCCGATGGTAGTGTGGGAGTTCCCATGTGAGAGTAGGACATTGCTAGGCTTCTATTTAGAAGAGCCCGTTACGATAGTGACGGGCTTTTTGCTGTCTGGAATTTATAAACTAAAACTCGTTATGTGAGAGGGACACCGTTCCTGCACATACATGTTCTCACGGCATTAGTGCATCTCGGTAATTGCTCCTGCATTACTCTACTAACCTACATCCATGTAGGAACTTGCACGTCATTGCTAGGCTTCTATTAAGAAGATCTCGATTCGAAAGAGTCGGGCTTTTTGCTGTCTGGAATTTATAAACTAAAACTCGTTATGTGAAAGGGACGCCGTTCCTGCACATCCATGTGCTCACGGCATTAGTGCATCCCTGCACATCATTGCTCCTGCATTACTCTACTAACCTACATCCATGTAGGACTTGCGCGTCATTGCTATGCTTCTATTTATAGAAACCCGTTACTGATGTAACGGGTTTTTTGCTTTCTGTCGTTTATAAAATACAAATGGTGGTTAAAAATAAAATAACTATAGTGTGACATGACCACTTTTATTCTCTCGACTACGTTGTTCTACTATTCTATATCTTATTAATCTTTAAATTTTTATCTAAGTGCTTTTAATTCAAAGTTATTTTACATAGGATAAGCTATTAATCAGCGTTTTATTTTAGCGCAGTTGCCTCCCTTATTTTTGATGGAAAATGTGAATCATAATGAATATAGATGGAAAGTTAATAGCCAAAGAATTAAGAGAAAAATTAACTGTTGAAGTTGCCGAGTTAAAAGCGAAACACGGTGTACAACCCTTATTGACTGTCATTATCGTTGGGGACGATCCCGCTAGCCATATTTACGTTAAGAATAAAGTTAAACAAACGCAAGAGGTTGGTATGATCTCTAACGAGATATTATTACCTGCTAATACCACTGAGCAATATTTATTGCAGCAATTAGAACAACTTAATAATGATACTAGTGTGCATGGTATTCTCGTTCAATTACCTTTACCAAAGCATCTAAATGAAAGTGCTGTTATTTCCGCTATTAACCCAGATAAAGATGTTGATGGCTTTCATGCGGTTAACTCAGGTAGATTATTTAATGGTGAAAGTAATGCACTCGTTCCATGTACGCCTCAAGGTTGTGTTTTACTAGCTAAACATCATATAGGTGAAGACTTAACTGGTTTACATGCTGTCATTATTGGTCGTTCTAATATTGTTGGTAAACCTGTCGCTATGTTATTTTTGCAAGAAAACTGTACGATTACGATTGCTCATTCAAAAACAAAGAATTTAGATGAAGTGTGTAAGCAAGCAGATATTTTAGTAGCTGCTGTTGGTATTGCTCAGTTTGTTAAAGCTGATTGGGTGAAAAAGGGAGCTACGGTTATTGATGTAGGCATTAACCGCATTATAACCGAAGATGGTAAAACCAGATTAGTTGGTGACGTTGACTACGATAATGTCGTTACTAAGTGTGGTGCAATTACACCAGTTCCTGGCGGTGTAGGACCGATGACCATCGCTTGTTTATTGAAAAACACCCTGGTAGCGACTAAACGCTATCTTACATAATTTTATAAATAGCTATGGTTAACATTATCTCTATAACTCTCTGATATTTTACAGTACCCAACTAGCAAGGTGTTAATCGTCATAAGTAGAAACGTAAGTGGGTTAATTTTGGCTAGTGATACCAGAGTGGTTACTATATAAATAACAGTGAAGGTTTGGTTGTTTGCTTTGATAACGGTTAAGTCGTTGCCTGAGCTCTTGCGGTAGTGTTTTTATTTCGGCAGTAGAATTATAAGTAACGAAGAGATTCTTTATATAAAGCCCTTGTAATGCAACATCAGCGAAACAGATTATCTTTTTGAATTTAGATCCAAGATGTTCACTATTTATAATTGCTTGTAAAATCACACTCGCTATTTTTTTACCACGCATTACTTTATCAATAACTAAGCCATGTAATAACCAATAATCACCACATACTTGACCTGCAGATAATATAACGCTCGCTACAATTTTGTTATTAAGTTTAACTATGTAGCAATGATCTTTGCCAATAAATCTAGCAGAGTATTGTTGTGATTTATAAAACCTCATAATATCTTTTTTATCTGATTTTAACGCTTCTACAACTTTGTACGGCGATGATTCGAGCTTCATATTCATTAATTTATTTGTTTTAATCCGCAGTAAGTGACACGATGAAGTTTATTTATTAACAATATAAAACGTAGATAAATAGTTATCAAAAACCCAGTAGTAAAATATTTTGCTTATTGATTAAATAGTTTGGCTTAATGTTGAAGTTTACAGGTTATAATAAGCCAATGAATATCTTTATGTGTCAATGTAATAATAAAACACCAGTTAATTAACGTGGAGAGTAAGCTTGCAGTTTAGTGATTTTGGTTTAGATAGTAAAATAATGTCAACAGTAGAACATTTAGGTTTTAATGCACCTACTGAGATCCAGCAGCAAGCAATTCCTGCTGCTATGACTGGTCATGATTTAATAGCATCATCTAAAACAGGCTCAGGTAAAACGTTAGCATTTATTATTCCTGCCATGCAGCGATTGTCAAAGAATCGTGCATTAAGCAAACGAGATCCTCGTGTACTTATATTAACGCCAACCCGAGAATTAGCTAAACAAGTTTTTACACAATTACGAATGTTTACTTCAGGTTCAGCTTTCAAAGCAGTTCTTATTCTTGGCGGCGAAAACTTTAACGACCAAGTAAAAGTACTTGAGAAAGACCCTCATTTTATCGTAGCAACGCCAGGTCGTTTAGCAGATCACTTAACGCAAGGTCACTTTTATCTTAGTGGTTTAGAATTGCTCATTCTTGATGAAGCTGATCGCATGCTAGATCTAGGCTTTGCAGAACAGTTGGCACAAATTAATAAAGCAGCTGATCACCGTAAACGTCAAACGTTACTGTTTTCGGCAACTTTAGACCATGCACAAGTTAATGATTTTGCTTTAGCATTATTGAAAAAACCAAAACGTATCGCTATTGGTAGTGCTCATACTGAACACAAAGATATCACCAAACGTTTTTATCTTTGTGATAATTTAAGCCATAAAGAAAAGCTTCTTGCGCACTTTATTGCCACAGAGAATCATCAACAAATGATTATTTTCACGGCAACTCGTGCTGACACTGATAGGCTTTCTACTTTATTATCTGAGCAAGGGCTTAGTACCGTAGCCCTCAGTGGTGAGCTTAACCAAGGCCAACGTAATCAGATAATGGATGGCTTTAGTAAAGGCCAACAAAAAATCTTGATCACCACGGATTTAGCTTCTAGAGGCTTAGATTTAATTAATGTTTCTCACGTTATTAATTTCGATATGCCAAAGCACACCGAAGAGTTTGTTCATCGTATTGGTCGTACGGGCCGAGCAGGTAGTACGGGCGATGCTATTTCTTTTGTTGGACCAAAAGACTGGATAAGTTTTAAAAACGTTGAAGGCTTCTTACAACAAAAATTAAGTTTTGATACTGTTGAAGGCTTAAAAGCTAAATTCAAAGGAATAAAACCTAAAAAGCCAATAATTGATAGCAAAACCAAAGACAGTAAAAAGTCGGTTGTAGTAACTAAAAAAGCAAAGCCAAAGAAAAATGTGAAAAATACTTTTTTAGCGCAAGATGCTGGAGATTTACCTGTATTAAAACGCAAGCAAACGGTTGCTCCACAAAATATTGAAAATAATGATGTTGATGAAGTCGATTAAATTTCAATAGCGAGTTTAGCTAATAATACCTACAAACCCACTTTCCTGTTTAATTTTAATAAAAAATAAAACAGGAAAGTGGGTTTTCTATTTTATAGCATGAAATTAAAAATACATTCCATTCTTTAAGCTCTCATAAATTCAATTTACGAATACTATCTTCTATGAAAATAATGCCAAATAAAGCCATTGAATGCTGCATTATCATATTCAGCTATTCGCTATTTTTTCTCATATAAACAATACTAATAACAGTTTAAAATCCATTAAATTTATAAAGAGTTGCCAATAGGCAAGCTGTACTCTTTCTTGTAGGGTTACAATACGTGTCAACCAACAATGAACAAGAAGCTAGCATTTTATTAGGAGCCGTTAATCAGCACTTCAGTGTAGATACTGAGCTTCATCAAGGCTTCCAAATAGGCAGTCTTGTAGTAGAGCCTGATTTAGGTGTAATCATCCGAAATGGTCAGCGATACCATTTAGCACCCAAGGCGATGGAAGTTTTACTATTTTTAGCTTCAACTAATGGTGAAATAGTCTCTCGTGAGGATATTCTAGCTTTTGGCTGGGGCGATAATCATGCAGCAAAAACTAATGTAACTCATATCATCAGTGAAATTAGACATGTGCTTGATGACCACAAAGAATGTCCGACATATATTCAAACAATCCCTCGTAAAGGCTACCGTATGCTTTTACCAACAGAGAAAATTTCTACTAATAGCATTTGGCCATTCTCTAACGATGATCTAGAACAAAGTGGACACTCAGCCAAAAAATGGAAGTTATCTTTTTCATTATTAAAAAGTAGCCGACTTATTAACGCTAGCGCGGCATATTTAGTGGTTTCTTGGGTTTTATTACAAGTATTTTCAATTGTATTACCTATTTTTGATGTACCAACATGGGGAGGGAAGTTAGCCGCCTTAGCTTTAGTGGTAGGCTTTCCTATTGTGATCAGTTTTCAATGGTTTAAGGAGTTTAAACTTAGAAAAAAATTTGCAAATGAAGATAATAAACAACCTAAATTTATTTATCGCCAATTCGCTGTTGATAGTTTTTTTGTTTTGCTGATTTTATTTTTTATATATTACATTTCTACTCATTTAATTAAAAAAATAGAAACGGAAAGTACCATTCAACCACTTAATATGACGCTGGAAAATAAGGTACCGATAGTCAATGTAATTGAAAATGCAGTAGCAATTCTTCCATTTCATACTTCAGCTACTGATAATCATCAATACTTTGTTACAGGCTTACAAGAAGAACTGATTAACTTATTAGCCTTAAAGCCTGTTTTTAAAGTCGCCTCTATTCGGGCAATTAATGCTTTGGATCCTGAAGCAAGTATTGAACAAATTAAAAATAACTTGGGGGTTAAATATATTGTTGAAGGAAGATCTAAAACGGTAAAAGATACTTTAATTATTAATACTATCATGACTGATGTAGTTACCGGCTTTCAAGTTTGGTCGGATGAATCTGTAGGGTCATTCGATGGCTTGGTTTTACTTTATAATGAACTGTCGCGCAAAATTATAAGCGCATTACATTTAGTGGTCGTGGGTGATAAGTCAGTTAATAATGTTAATTATATGCCGACAGAAAACTTCTCTGCTTACGATGCTTACTTGCAAGGTAAGGAAAAATATAGAAATTCAAAAAGTATGGCAAGTTTAATTGCAGCAGAGGAGCTATTTATTAATGCCCTGCAATTAGACCCTGATTTTGTTCAAGCATCGTCAGCATTATGCCAGACCTATTTAGATAAATACTTGCTTAACGATGATACAAATGAATACCAGAAGGCACTGAATGTTTGTCAGTTAATTGCAAGTAATGAAACTGTATCTTTTGAATCTCAATTAGCATTAGGTACTTTGTATCGTGTTAATGGCCAATATGAAAAGTCTGAACTACATCTAAACAAAGCAAGGTTGATTAAGCCAACATCAAGCGAGGTACATATATCATTAGCGGCTTTATATGCTAAACAAGAGCAAAGTGATAAAGCTGAAAATTTCTATCAACAAGCCATTGATTTAGAACGGGGTAATTGGCAAAATTATTATGATTATGGGTTGTTTTTATTTTACTCAGGTCGTTATGAACAGGCGATAAGTCAATTTAACAAAGTCATTTTAATCAATAAAAATACTGCCATGGCCTACAATGCGCTGGGCGCAGTTTATTATCTGGTGCTTGATTTCGAACAAGCTAATATTGCTTGGTCAAAATCATTAGCCATTAAACCCACTGCAGTAACCTTTTCAAATTTAGGTACCGTATTATTTTTTATGCAGCGGTATGAGAATGCGGTCGAAATGTATTTACAAAGTGCTGAGTTATCTCCATTAGACCCAACAGTTTGGGGTAATTTAGGTGACGCATATAAATACAGTAAAAATAGTACAGAAAAGGCAAACTCTGCTTACGAAAATGGTCTTAAGTTAGCGAAAAAAAATGCAACAATTAATGATAAAGATCCTAATATTCAAGCACTCATTTCTCGTTATTATTCTGAATTAAAACAATGTGAACAAGCAAAAAAACACCAAAACATTGCGCTTAATCACAACCTAAAAGACCCTTATATTTATTACGACTTAGCAATCGTTTCCATTAACTGTTTCGATGAAGATATTTTGAAGTCGTTTATTGAAAAAGCTATTAATTTAGGCTACCCAAGTAAGCTTTTATTGGCAGACCCGCAATTTTACGACTATAAACATTGGTTGAAAGAAGTTATTTGATGTTATTAACCTGAATAAGGAAGATTCAATGAATACGCTAAAAGTAAAACCCATAAGTACGATGGTTAAAGTATTAATGTTTTTAATCGCGTCTAGCTCTATATTCGCAATGGCAGCGAATAGTAACAAAGATAGGCAGCTAATAATTGAAGTTAACCCATCTACACATTGCGCAATAAATGTGGTTCCATCAGACCATGAAAGTAACTGCGCCTTGTTATACCCTGCAGATAAAAACCCCTGTAAGAATGATCCCGAATGTGTCTGTTCCAAAAAAGAGAAATACATTTCTTGGCAAACAAGTACAGGTGATGAATTCGATATCAACTTTACTGATGGTTCGCCTTTTAAAAGGTGTGACTACAGTGCAGGTCGTGATGGAAAGGTTCGTTGTAAAATAAAAAATGATGGTGACTATTATTATGAAGTCAATGTCGAAGGGTGTGATTCCAACCCTTATGATCCGCGAATAGTAGTTCAATAAGTGTTGGCAGTATTAACTATAATTAAGGTAAGTCATTCAGCAAATAACTTACCTTAAGTTTCAGCTACGTTTATTCTAAACTAATTTGTTAAAACGACTTATTCATCGATAAGTTGTTTCACAAAATACGAACTTTCTTCGCTACCTAAATGGGTTTTTAAATAAGGAAGTATTTCATTCAATTGGCTATTTAATTGCCATGGCGGATTTACAATAAATAATCCTGTACCTGTCATACCGTATTCTTGTGTATCAGCTTGTTGGCAATACTCTACTTGTAATAAATTACGTACATCACTTTTTACGAACGAGTCTTGCATCTGTTCAACTAGTTCACGCTTAACAATCGGGTACCATAAAATGTAAGTGCCGGTTGCGAATTTCTTATAAGCATTAACGATAGTGCGAACGGCTTTTAAGTAATCTTCTTTTAATTCATAAGGCGGATCGATTAACACTACACCGCGTCGGTTTGGTGGTGGTACTAAGCCTAAAACACCTTGATAACCGTCAGATTGCTTAACATGAGACTTATTCCAACGCTGACTGTATTCTTTTAAGTGCTCAATGTCAGTAGGGTGAAGTTCAAATAAATGTGCGCTGTCTTGACGTCGGGTAAACTGTCGAGCGATACCAGGAGAGCCAGGATATAAAGAAAGTTCATCTTGATCACGATTTAAGCCTTTGACTAAATCAATGTAAGGCTCAATGGCTTCAGGTAAATCTTGTTGCTCGATTAATTTGGCAATACCATCTTTATATTCACCTGTTTTTTGTGCATATTCATCGGCTAGTTGATACATACCTGCACCCGAATGGCTATCAATATAATAAAAGCCTTTTTCTTTTCGGGTCATATATTCGAGTACTAAGGTTAATACCGAGTGTTTTAAAACATCAGCAAAATTTCCGGCGTGAAAAGCATGGCGATAACTGAGCACAGTAGCTCCTTTAATAAACGTTAAATAAAAATAAAGGTATCATAATAAGATCATGATACCTTGTTAAGCATTGCTAAATGTGAGCTAAGTCTATACTTGAGAAGCTAAATATTCGTCGTAGCCACCTGCAAAGTCAGTGTATCCACCATCTTCTAATTCGATAATACGCGTCGCTAAACTTGAAACAAACTCACGGTCATGACTGACGAATAAAATAGTGCCTTCAAACTGCTCCATTGCCATGTTTAGTGACTCAATAGATTCCATATCCATATGGTTAGTCGGTTCATCCATAACAAGAATATTAGGCTTTTGCATCATTATTTTACCGAAAAGCATACGTCCTTGTTCACCACCAGAAAGCACTTTCACTGACTTGTTAATGTCATCAGCTGAGAATAATAAACGCCCTAAATAACTACGAACGGCTTGTTCGTCGTCGGTTGGTTGACGCCATTGACTCATCCATTCGAATAAGGTCATATCATTTTCAAATTCATGGCTATGATCTTGTGCGTAGTAACCAATGTTAACGTTTTCTGACCAAGTGTATAAACCTGACGTGGGTTGATACTCAGCTTCGCCCATCATGGTACGTAAAAATGTTGTTTTACCAATACCGTTTTGACCAATAATAGCCACACGTTCGCCTACTTCAATCATCATATTAAGGTCAGTTAAAACCTTATTATCATCAAAGATCTTGTTTAGATTCTCGAGAACAAGGGCATTACGGAATAATTTCTTTTCTTGTTCAAAACGAATAAACGGATTAACACGGCTTGATGGCTTTACATCGGCCAATTGAATTTTATCAATTTGTTTAGCACGAGAAGTGGCTTGTTTTGCTTTTGATGCATTGGCAGAAAATCGCGCCACGAAAGCTTGTAGTTCACCAATTTGTGCTTTTTTCTTGGCGTTGTCAGACATCAATTGGGCTCTAGCTTGCGTAGACGCTAACATGTACTCGTCGTAGTTACCTGGGAATACACGTAACTCACCGTAATCTAAATCAGCCATATGGGTACAAACACTGTTTAAAAAGTGACGGTCATGCGAGATGATGATCATGGTTGAATCACGTGCGTTCAAGGTTTCTTCTAACCATTGAATGGTATGTATGTCGAGGTTGTTGGTTGGCTCATCAAGTAATAAAATATCGGGGTTTGAGAATAGTGCTTGGGCTAATAACACACGCAATTTCCAACCAGGGGCAACTTCACTCATTAAACCGTAATGTTGATCAACAGGAATACCTACACCCATTAATAGTTCGCCAGCGCGACTTTCTGCACTGTAACCGTCCATTTCAGCATATTCAGCTTCTAAATCACCGGCACGCATACCATCAGCTTCACTCATTTCTGGTAAGGCGTAAATGCGGTCACGTTCTTCTTTTATCGCCCACAACTTGGTATGACCCATGATTACAGTATCAACAACAGAAGTTGCTTCAAAGCCAAACTGGTCTTGACGAAGTTTACCAATGCGCTCGTTTGGATCTAAGGCAACGTTGCCAGATGTTTGCTCTAAATCACCACCCAAAATTTTCATAAAGGTTGATTTACCACAGCCATTGGCGCCGATTAAACCATAGCGGTTGCCGCCACCAAATTTTTGTGAAATGTTTTCAAATAACGGTTTAGCACCGAATTGTTGGGTAATATTGTTTGCAGCTAACATATGAATTCCGTAGCGAGTGTTTAGATGAGTTAAGTTAAAGCGTTAACTCATACTTTAAAAATGTAAATAATGCGCGCGATTATACAGGTGTTTAATGATTAGCGAAAGTAGAGCACTTGCTTAACTTTACTTAATCTAGAATACGAAAATAGAAGGGGACTGTAATAGCAAAGAAAAGACGCTTTGAAGGGGGTAAAGTAACAATTAGTCGCTCGGTAGAATAATTATTATAAGCTTTAAGCTACTCATTGAACTTTCATATTACTAATGCTCAGAAAGTTTATCAGGCTAGTCATTATAATTTGTTTTTCAAAATGATTTTTATACAGGTAGGTTTAAGTGAATACTAATAAAATTTTTCTGGTGTGCTTTTATTTTTTAACCTGTTTTGCGTATTGACGCCGTAATGGGCGAGAATCTCATTACCCATTTAAAATTTTAATGTGACACTTTACTTTACTTTATTTTATGTAGACGGGGTGTCCATGCAATTATTTTTGGCAAAGGCTAATGCAAATGCAAACATCGGTATATTCACTATGCACCGATGCTTATACATTATTTATAAAGACTACTTCACGCGTGAGGTATTAAGTTTTAGTCTTCTTTACGGTAAATACTTATCAAGCATATCGCTAGAAGTAACGTCGCAATCATGCCCGAGGCGCCAGCGACACCAGATGGAAGAAAACCATCACGCCCAAAGGTAATTAAAATGCCATTGGCAAACATAGCAACCCCACCCGCTAACGCTGTAAGGCCTCCTATCGCTTTGCCACCTTTAGCTATACTTGTCATTCCAAAAACAAGTGCTGCTAACCCCAATAATACTTTGGCTGCATAGTAAATCATGAAAGACAAAGCAACCACGCCACCAATTAAAGGTTGCGCTCCTTCAATTTCACCTGCAACTTTTCCAAATGATGAAAACAAAGTCAGGCCAATACTCACCTGCACGATGTTAAGTACAGCACTAAAGGCAATAGCCGACCATCCCAGTTGACAATTTTTTGCTTGCACCATGGCTGCACCAGCAAAGGCGACAAGAACAGTAAATATCAATGCTTCTAGCCCCCATGCAAACTGCCTTGAAAAACTAATTTCAGCAGTGTAAAGAGCAGTAAAAATAGCCTGTGTTATCGCCAACACCAATAATAAAGATGCCGTAATTAGCATTGTGCGTTTATTTGTAAATTCCATTATGTACCTCTAATAATTATATATTTAACGCTTTCTCATAGCTTTATTTCACTAGATTAGCCCAAGTTTTATATGGCCCACCACAAATAAGTAGCAAATGAGCGTAAGTTGTTACCTCGCCTAAAACATAAACTATCGAAGCTACTATCAGCATGCAAATGGCTTACACTGTTAAGTGATTTAAACGGGTAGCTATTTTTTAAACAGCATCTTCCATTCAGAATATAAAATCCACTAAATCAAGTTATATACAGAGCTGTTACTGTGACTTAACGCTCTAAAAAGAGTTTTATGGGTGCAGTAGCTTTGAAAACGTCAAATAGATGAGACTTTTTATGACGTAGTTTTCATACCTGAAAATATAGGACAGGCAATACTATTTAATTCTTTCACTCAAACCTATAAAAATAATAATTCTTAGAAATTAGGATGATACCCATTTAAGATTTTGATGTTGTGATATTTTATTAAGCGAGGGTGAACCCACAATTTC